>CAIYOB010000123.1 GCA_903927685.1 uncultured Planctomycetaceae bacterium | reverse complement strand
GGTCGCTACATCTCCGAGACGGGCACGAGCCCTGGCAGCCGGCGCCCGGCCTCGGCCTGCCAGTTCGGGTCGTGGTTCTCGGCGAGCAGCACGGTGCCCGGCACGGATAACAACAACAGCCTGTATGCGCCCCAGGGCGCCGTGCTGACCGTGACCTACGTCGATCCCAACGACCCGACGGACACGTCGGGCGACACGGCCGGTGTGCCCCTCCCGACCAATTCCCCGCCCGACGCCCGCGACGACGTCACGAGCACGCTCGAGGACACCCCGGTGACCTTCAACGTGCTCACCGGCGTACCGCCCGCCACGGGCATCGACATCGATCCGGACAACGACCCGCTGACCGTGACCGCCTATTCGGACCCACCCCACGGCACGGTGACCATCGCTCCCAACGGCGTCGCAACCTATACGCCCGATCCAGGCTTCAGCGGCACGGACACGTTCACCTACACGATCTCCGACGGCCACGGCCACACGGACACCGCGACCGTAACCATCACGGTGATTCCGAACCTCCCCCCGGTCGCCAACCCGGACCAGTACCAGACGCCGTTGAACACGCCGCTGAACCTGACCCCCACCGGATTGCTCGGCAACGACAGCGATCCTGAGGGCGATCCGCTGACGATTTCCGCGATTGACGCCACGACCACCCAGGGCGGCACGGTCACGCAGAACCCCAACGGCACGTACACCTACAGTCCGCCGCCCGGCTTCAGCGGGATCGACACCTTTACCTACACGGTCAGCGACGGCAACGGCACGGCCACCACGACGGTCACGATCCTGGTCAATCCGGGCGCGATCGGCGACCGGATCTTCCTGGATGTCAACGGCAACGGCCAGTTTGACGTGGGCGAGGGCATCCAGGGTGTGCAGGTAACCCTGGTGGGCGACATCGACGGGGTTGCGGGTAACGAAACTCGCACCGCCACGACGGACAGCAGCGGGTATTACCTGTTCACCGACTTGCGCACGACCGGCGCCGGGGTGCCCTATACGGTGACCGTCGAATCGGGCGACCTTCCGGCGGGGATCAACACGACGCCCACGGTGGATCCCGAAGGCGCCCTGGACGGCGTGGCGGTGATCGAGTTGACGGGGGCCACGCCGAACGTGCTGACGGCCGACTTCGGCTACCGCGGCAACGGCCGGATCGGTGACACCATCTTCCTGGACGTGAACAACAACGGCGTGGCGGACACCGGCGAAGGGATTTCCGGCGTGACGGTGACCTTGTCCGGCGATTGGGACGACGACGGTTTGCCCGAGACGCTGACCACGGTGACCGATGCCAGCGGGAACTATGCTTTCCAGAATCTGCCGACGCCGGCGGCTGGCATCGCATACACGGTTACCGTCGACACCGGCACGCTACCGGCAGGCGTCACCAACACGTATTTTCCCCCCAGCGGTTCTGCCAACACCGCGACCGCCACCTTGAACAACGTTGTCTTTACCAACAACGCGATGGACTTTGGCTACCGCGGCCCGGGTTCGATCGGCGACCAGATCTTCTTGGACGCCGACGGCGACGGCCTGTTTGACGGCGGCGAAGGCGTGGCAAACGTGCCGGTCCAACTGACCGGCGATTTCGACGGCGACGGAACCGCCGAAACGCTGGCCACCACCGCCAACGGCTCCGGCGTCTATAGCTTTTCGGGCCTGGTCACCAACGACGGCACCGGCGCGGGCATCGCGTACACCGTGACCGTCGACCCGGCCGGCACGATCCTGTCGTCCGCCAGCTACTACAACACGGTCGATCCCAACGGCGGAAACGACAGCACTTCCGCCGTGACTCTGACCGACGCCGCGCCGACGAACCCCTTGCAGGACTTCGGTTACGAGCCCAAGGTCGATCTGCTGATCACCAAGACGGACAATGACGACGAAGCCAATCCCGGCGATCTGTTGACCTACGAGATTGTGGTCACCAACGTCAGCTCCCACACCGTTACGGGCATGACGGTGACCGACACGTTCCCCGCCTCGCTGACCAGCGTCAGTTGGACCCGTTCGACAGGCGGCGGCGGTTCCGGCAACCTCAGTGACACCGTCACCCTGGCCCCCGGCGGCTCGATCATCTACACCGTGACCGCGACCGTCGCCGCCGGCGCCGCGGGCGTGATTACGAACACCGCCACGGTCACCGCCCCCAGCAGCGTCACGGAAACGAATCTGACCAACAACTCGGCCACGGACACCACCGCGGTGATCGCACCGGGCACGATCAGCGGTCAGGTGCGTTACGACGTGGACAATGATGGGAACCTGAGCGATTTGGAGAGCGGCTTGGCGGGCGCGCAAGTGGCGTTGTGGACGGACCCGGACGGGAACGGCGATCCGAGCGACGGGGTGCAGGTGGGCAGCATCATCACGACCACGGCATCGGGGACGTACACGTTTGCCAGCGTGGTGCCCGGGACCTACGTGGTGGTCGAAGTGAATCCCGCGGGCTACACGAGCACGGCGGATTCGGCTGGAGCAAACGACGACCGGGTGCCGGTGACGCTGACGGCTGGGGCGACGAGCGCGGGGAACGATTTCCTGGACACGAACGTGGGCTCAATCAGCGGCCAGGTCCGTTATGACACCGACAATGATGGGAATCTTGCCGATCCCGATAGCGGCTTGGCAGGAGCGTCGGTCGCGTTGTGGACGGACCCGGATGGGAACGGCGACCCAAGTGACGGAACGCAGGTGGGGGCGAGCGTGACGACGACGAACACTGGCACCTACCGCTTCGACAATGTTGTGCCAGGCAACTACGTACTCGTCGAAACCAACCCGGCCGGCTACGTCAGCACTGCGGACCAGGACGCTACCAACGACACGCCGCTCATCCCGTCTGATTCCACCAACGTGAGCGGAATCGATGACCGCATTCCCATCACCCTGGCCGCCAGCGAAACCGACGATGGCAACGTCTTCCTCGACGGTGACCGGCCGACGCTGCTTGTAGGCGACAACACCCAGACCGAGGGCGCGAGCCTCGTGTTCACAATCACCTTGACCCTCCCAAGTCCGACGCCGGTAACCTTCACGCCGAGTCTGGCCAACGGCACGGCCGTGGTAGGCACGGACACGACCACGCCGCTGGAGTACAGCACCGACGGGACGAACTGGAGCACGTGGACGGCGGGCACGCTGACGATTCCGACGGGCGATACCGAGGTGTACTTCCGGGTGCCCAGCGTGAACGACACGCTGGACGAGTCCGATGAGACGTTCACGCTGACGGCGACCAGCCCGACCAACGGCACGGACACGGGCACCGGGACGATCCTGGACAACGACACGGCGGCGATTGCGGTCAACGACGTGACCCAGGTCGAAGGCACCAGCCT
>CAIYOB010000122.1 GCA_903927685.1 uncultured Planctomycetaceae bacterium | reverse complement strand
CGCAGGAACCCTTCTTGCCGCATCATGTCCGTGTCCTCCTGAAGGGGGCGCAGTTGATAAGCAAAACATTACCAGCTGTTACCATGCCAGGCAATGACCCCCAGGGTCCACAAGTCGATTTGCGTGGGAAACTTTGTGGATTGCGCAGACTGGTGCCAGCAACCCAAGCGAGAATGACGTCGCACCGCGCGGGGGCCAACCAGGCGGCCGGGCTTCAACACCTCGCGGTATCCATCGCTGGCTGGTCTCCCAACGCCTTGCCCTCCGTGAACGTCAACGCCGGCCCAACATGGCGGGCAGTTGTGGAGCGAGCCTCATGCCCCGAGCCACAGAAGAGCGGTCGATCGCCAGACAGCAGGGAAATTCGGCAGTCGCGACGGCGAGTCCGCGGATAACCCTATCCGAGCCATTGATACCCCGCCCGTATTGCAGACGCTCCTTTCCAGGTTACGCTGGGGGCCCATCATATTCCGAATGCCAATTACAACTGCCGAAAGCGTCCGTTCGAGGAAAGGGTTACCCTTCCCTAAAAGGGCTGCGGTGTTCACTCAGCTGTTTCCAGACTTTTCGTTTCCACGATTTTCTGAAATTCGGCCAAGATGTCGGCGCAGTGTTGAGACAGGTAGCGGACCACCCGAGCGTTATCCAGAAGCTTCTTCAAATAGCCGACGGCCAAGACCAGATTCAGCACGTTCCGGCCATGTGTTTCTTCGACGGAACGCAGATCCTGGCTGAGATTCTCCATTTCTCGCTCCATGCGCGACATGTCTTCGGGGCTCAGGTTCGCCACGTCCTTGGGCTTATCGGGCTCCAATAACTGCTCCTGCGGCGTAGCGGCCAGCAGGCACCGGGCGTAGCTGGCCGAGAAGTTATTGGCTGCGACCATCAGTTCGGCCATCTCGATCTGCCGCATCGGCTTGACCTTCCGTATCTCCCGGAAGGCGCCGTTCGACGCCCGCTTTTCCTTCAACAGTTGCACCGCCTCCGAGCAAATCCCGTCCAGAAGGTCGCGTTTGCGCCGTATGGCGGCAACATCCACGGCAAGCGTCTTGGCAATCCGTTCCTCGGAGACGCCCTGCCGGATGGCCTCCATGATCATGAAGTGCTCCTGGATGGCTGAGAGTTGGCTGACCTTGTGGTTGTAGGTGAATGCTTCGTCGTCCTTCGCGATAAGGCAGTTGACCTTCTCCACGCCCATCTCCTTGAGTATGGCGAGACGCACGTGTCCGTCCAGCAGGATGTACTGGGTGCTGCCTTTGGCGTCGGGAAAGACGATCAACGGTTCGATGATCCCAACCTCCTGGATCGAGGCCGCAATGCGTCGGTACTTCTCCGTCTTGCTGATGATCGGACTGAGTTTCCGCACGGGCAGGATGCTCGCCAGAGGGAGCGAGACGATGTTGGTGTCACACGCGAGGCGTACGCGATTGGCCATGGTCAGCATGCCTCTCCATGTATCTGGGCAGCGAGGTACTGGGGGAGGGAATCCAGTGACTCGGCGCGCAGGAGGGTTATGAAGTTCTCGTCCCGGAATAACTGTTTCAGGGCTGTCACAGCGAACACGAGCTTGGTCTCGCAGTGCTTCGCTTTCTGGACGACCGCCTTCTGTCGAGCCGTCTCCTCACGGTAGACCCTGAGAAGTTGTTCCGACGAGACGTCGCCATTGGCACGGCTGTGAACCCCACGGTGAAGGGCTTTTCCCCGGCTGCGACGCTCCTCTACCAGACGGCGAACCCGGAGCAGGGCCTTGCCGCGCAGTTCATTCTTCTCGTAGGCGTCCGTCAACGCCCTCTGAACAGCCGCGTCGTTGGAACTGGCGATTGTGATGGCGACAGTGAGGGGCACCTGCTCCTTCTCGACGGCCCGTAGCAGTCGTTCCTCACCCTTGGCCAGCAACTTCAAGATCCCGTTGACATAGGAGACGTGCAGTCCGGCCTTGCGGGCAATATCTACGGGTGAATCGCCGCGGTCCTTCATGTCCGCGATCGTCCTGGCGTGCTCGATGGTGGTGGGCTGACGCCGCGCCAGGTTCTCGATCAGGCTGATCAGCATCAATTCCTCCTTGGTGGCCTCGATGACGATCGCTGGGATCTCGGTCTCGCCCAGGCTTTCGTATGCTTCCAGTCGCCCCTGCCCACAGCCGAGCAAGTATCGCGTTTCGCCATCGGAAGTCCGGTACGCAGCCACCGTGATCGGCTTCTTCAAGCCAATGTCGGCGATGTTGGCGACGATCTGCTTGAATTTTTTCTTGCCCCGCGTGCGGGGGTTGGGAACGGTGATCTTGCCGATTGGAATCATCCGGACTTCATTCTGCTCTCGATTCATGCCGCCACCTCGATCTTTCTGCGTTTAGCCATGAGGATGAAGTAGTTCAGGTTGTCGAATTGGTAGGTGTCCAAATGGACCCCGTTGCTCTCGCATAGGAGCAACTTGGGTGCGCCGATGTCCATGATCGGCAGCAGGTAGTAGTCGGCCGGCTGCTGATTGGTCGCGTCCATGCGGACCAGGATCGTGATGTCGGGAACAAGCGTACCGTCGATCCGCACCAGCCATCGGAGCATGCCGCCCACGGTCTGTCGGCATCGGGAAAGCACCATGGACGCTGTATACGTGCCGTTGATCAGAAGCAGATTCGTGGCGACATCTCGGGTGACGTGAGCGCCCACCGCACCAAGCTGTCGGAGCACATCGTCAAGTAACTGGAGATGGAGCTGCCCGATCGTCCGGTTGATCTCCAGAAAGCTGTAATCCCGGTCCGGCCGATAGCCAGCAAGCTGGTAGGCCCGGAGCAGGCTCCCGAAGCGAGTCCGGTAGGCCGAGCTTGCCGGCATTTCCTCGGCTGAGTCGATCAGAAAGCTGGATAGCAGGGAGTGCTTAGCCAAGAGGGTGCGCAGCCGGTCGAGCATCTCGTCATCTGTCAGCCGCCTGGCTCGCGCCAGGATGATCCCGTGGGCCGTGTAGAAATCCTCCTGGCTGATGATCGGCTGAAACGCAGCCTCGCGCCGGACCAGCATGTCCGGCGTGTTGACCACCCGCTTCTTCTTCAGTTTGAACGACCTGCGGTTGTAGACGTTATTGCCGATGTACTTCTCGTTGATCAGGACTTGCCGCACCGTACCCCGGGTCCAGGGACGGCCGAGGTCGGTTACGATGCCGCGGGCGTTGAGGATCTCGGCGATCTCCCGTTCCCCTCGGCCTTCGCGGATGAACATCTGGTAGATCCATTGGACGTTCAGGACCTCTTCTTCCGGACCCTGCACCAGGATAACCCGGTCGGTCT
>CAIYOB010000121.1 GCA_903927685.1 uncultured Planctomycetaceae bacterium | reverse complement strand
ATGGCCACGGCCAGATCGCCGCGCCGGGGCAGCCGCAAGGTCTGCGGATCGGCCAGCACGTCTTCGGGGTCCGGGAGAGCTTGCGTCTCCAGGAAGGCGGCGAACTCCGAGCCGGCGCCATCGCCCACACAGCCGTTGATCAGCAGGCGGCGGACGTGCTTGTCGGCGGCAACCGATTCGGCCCCGGCCAGCAGCTTGACCACGTTGGTCCAGCTCCGGGGCGTCGGGTACGGCTCAGCGGCCTTGGCGGGGTCCTTGGGGTAGGCTTCCAGCCGATCCGGGAACCGCTGGATGAAGTCGTCCACGAGGCAGCCCCACTTGGGCAAGTAGTCGCGCCAATTGGCCGGCACGACGGGGATTTCCGGCGCGGGGAACTCCAGGCCGTTTCGCCAGCCTTGGCGGATTGCCTCGACGGGCGTTTCCCAGGGGACGACGCACAGGCGGTTGACCATCGGGGGCGTCAGGTCCACGCCGGCAGCGGCCTTGTCGGGCGGATTGGCCGCAGCGAACATCCAGGACGTGGGGCTGGGGTTGTTCACCCACTGCAAGGCGGCGGCTTGGATCGAATGGCCGGCGCAGGTCAGTTCGTCCAGCAGGACCACGGTCGGCTCGGATTCGGCCCGCAGCCGGGCTTCCTCCAGGACGTGGACCATCGCTCTGGCGGCAAGGCCGTTGACCTGGATGTCCTGGACCAGGGGGTAGCCCTTGAGGTCTTCGGGCAGGGCTTGGTCCAGCATGTACGGGATGAAGCGGCGGCCCGTGGTTTGGGCCAGCGCCTCGAAGAACGCGGTCTTGGCCACGCCCGGAATGCCGAGCGACAGCGGGACAACGCCCACTTGGCCGGCGATGAGCGGTGCCCAATTCGTTTGGGACATGACAGGTCTCCTATTCGTTGAAGTAGGTGACGGCGTACTCCAAATGCGTCCGGGCGTTGTTGGCCCAGTCCCACTCGGGTAAGCCGCGAAGGGCTTTGATCACGCTGTCCAGATCCGCTTTGGCATCATGCGTCTGTAGGCGGAGGATGTCGTTCAGGACACGCCGCATGTCGCCGTAGATGCCCTTCTTCGGAATCAGCCGCAGGGCGAGGCGGATGCGCTGCTTGACCACCGCAAACGTGTGTGCGGGCATGGGGAAGTCCTCCACTGTGAAAAAGACAGAAGCCGGAAAGCCGATGAATGCGCCCCGAACTACCGGGGCGCGATCGCGGGCTTGCTGGCAGGTATCAGGCGAACACGCCGTCGTAGATGTCGGCGTCGTCCTGGACGGCCGAGGCGACGGAGAACGCTTGCACGGCGATGTCCAGGTTCTGGTGGCACACGTCCAAGGTCTGCCCGAGGATGGTCTCGTAACGGCGGATGCGGTCCCGCAGTTGGCTTGCCCGGACGGCACGGTTCAGCAGGGCTTCGTCGCCCAGATTGTTGTCAGCGATGTCCTTCTGCAGGCACTCCGCAGCCGCCTCGACTTCGCGGGTGATGCTCCTCTTGATGTCCCGCAGGGTCATGTCGTTCAACTCCAGTGGGACGATGGACAAGTCGTTGGCCGTGGGTTCGACGGCAGCGGCTTCGACGACCATGATGATGTCCTGCCAGCGGCGGATGCTGTCTTCGGGGATGAAGTACAGCCCGCCGTTGGCCTTCAAGGACACGCCGCCCAACTGCTCGTGAATGACCTTCGTCAGCATGTCCGACACGGACGAAGATGGCAGCACGCGATGAAAGTGGTTGGTCAACCGCTGAAGCTCGGTGACGTTGGCGTAGCCGGCAGTGACCTGCACCTGGCCGGTTTCGGGGCTCACGCTGGCGTTGACCTCGCGGGTGTAGGTGTTCT
>CAIYOB010000120.1 GCA_903927685.1 uncultured Planctomycetaceae bacterium | reverse complement strand
TGCCGGCGAGACCTCGGAAACTGCCATGAAGACCACACTCGACGTCGCGCTGACTGGCAAAGAGCGAATCCTGACGGTGCTGTCGGGAGGGACTCCCGATCGGGTGCCGTTTGTGCCGAATATCTGGCAGTGGTTCCACGTGAACCAGTCGCGAGGGACCTTGCCGGAGGAACTCCGCGACGCCGCGACGCCCGTTGCCGCGTTGCGCCGCGTGGGCGCCGACGTGATGTCCAAGTTCGATGGGATCTGCCTGGTCGAACGCCTGCACGCCTGCCAGACCAGGGTGACCTTCGAGGACGACGGCGGTCCCAAACCGCAGTGGACGTCGTTCACCACGTTTGAAGGCGGCAATGTGCGGCGGGAGACACTGGAGACGCCGCACGGCTCGCTGACGCATGCCTGGCAGTACGAGCCGGTGACGGGAGCGCCCTTCGAGACGGAGCATTGGTGGAAGCGGTTCGACGACGAGCTGCCCGCCGTCCGCGCGTGGCTGGGCGATGCCGACTGGGACGTGGATCGCATCGCGTTGCAGCGCGGGTTGGCGCACGTGGGTGAAGACGGCCTGATCCTTCTGCAACTGCCGCCGACTCCGCTGAAAAAGTTCCATTGGCTGGCCGGTCCGGAGCAGGCGTCTCTGTTCCTGGTCGATCACGCTGACGCCATGTGCGAGCTGGCCCGGGTTCTGGAAGCCAAGGCGCTGGCGGCGTTGGAGCAGGTGGTGGATCTGGACGGCGTGGAGGCGTTTGAGTTCCCGGAGAACCTGGACAGCCTGTTCTATTCGCCCCCGCTGTTTCGCGAGTTCTGTCTGCCCGTGATGCGGAAAGCCGCCCGGATGGTGCACCAGCGGGGCAAGTACCTGTTCGCTCACGCCTGTGGGCGTTTGCAGGCCCTGGCAGGCCTGTTTGTCGAAGCCGAACTCGACTGTGTCGAAGGCCAGGCGCATCCGCCGCTGGGCGACTGGCGGCTGGACGAGGCCCGGCAACTCGGGCTGATCGCCTGCGGCGGAATGACCGCCAACGAGCAGGAATGGACGGGTCCGGACGCGGCCCGGCGCATCGATCGCCACGTGCGGGACCTGTTCGCTTCGCTGGGCGACCGGCGTCGCTTCCTGTTCGCCAGCGGCTGCAATACGTCCCCGGCGATGCCGTTCTCGAATCTGCTGGCCTTTCGCGACGCCGCCTGGAACTACGGGCGGAGAACGGGAACGTCCGGGCCGCCGTTCTGAGCGTCGGGACCGGGGCCGCGCCGGGGCCCTTCCGGCCGGCGCCGCGGGCCGAGCGAAAGCCCGGCCAGCCTCGTGCGTTGTCCAGGCTAAATGCTGGGGTGCCTGGGGTCGAGTGCAGCGAGCCCCCAGTGGCAAGAACTGGGGGCTCGCCACTCGTACCTCGTGGCTCGACCCCCGCCACCCAACCCCAATTCTTAGCGTGGACAACGCACTAGGCCAGCAGGACGAACATCCGCAGCAGCGCCGTGGCGAACCAACTGGTCAGGGCCGACAGGCCCGCGGCCAGGCTCACGCCGGCCGCCAGGACGGCCACAATCTCGGCGCTGATCAGGCCCGCGATCAGGTGCCGCGAGCCGCCGATCTTGACGATCGCCTGCAGTTCGCGCCGCCGCAACTGGAACGACAAGGAGAAGACCAGGCTCATTGTCGCCAGCGTGGCCAGGCCCAGCAGGAGCGCAGCCGCCAGGACGTAGCTGCGGACCGTAAAGACGGTGCCCAGCAACTGGGCCAGCACGGCTTCCGGCCGGACGATCTGAACCCGCTCGCCGGCCTTCAAATAACGGCCCTGCAGCAGTGTCCCGGCTTTGGCATCCCGCGGGATCGCGATCACGCCGGTAAGCGGAAACGTGGCCGGGTCGCCATGGAAATGGAACGTACCGACGTTCTCCGGAGTGATCTCGTTGTATTCGATCACGGACGCGTTGGCGACGATCCTGGCGCCCTCGGTTCGCAGCACGCCCGGGGAGGCTTCCGGACGGCTCAAGTCCTGGTGCCCGTGGGCCCGGCCGTCGATCACCCAGGCGGTCTTGAGATCGACGAAGACCGCCAGGTCGTCGGGCGTCCCCGTCGGCTGGAACACGCCGACGACCCGCATCTTCAGCGGATACGTGCCGGCTAGGTCGAGAACGTTCTCGGGCGCGGACACCACATACCCGCCGGGGGCGACGCCCGCCGTTCGAGCGGCCGCGGCGCCCAGCACGCATTCTCCCAGCAGGGCCATGACTCGCCCTTTGTCGAGCGTCAGTCTGCGGAACTCGAAATAGTCCAGTGTCGTGCCGACGATCGGACTGCGGCCGGCCCGAAAACGCGCGTCCACCGGGATCGCGCGGGCCAACCCTGACCGCTGGACGCGCTCGACTTCGGAGTACGTCGTCGGCGGCGGCGAACCGGATTCGAAGTACAGCGAGTTGAGCACCAATTCCAGCGGACTGCCCTGGGCGCCGACCAGCAGCGGCGTCGCCCGGGCCCGGGCATTCAGTTCCCGGGCGCTGCGGCGGACCACGATATCCAGGGCGGCGGGCAGGTAGACGATGGTCGCGACGGCGGCCACAAGAATGGCCGTCTTGACTTTGTGGTAGGCCAGATATCGCCAAGCTAAGAAGAAAATGCCGTTCATCACAGGCCGCCAGTGTAACCGGCGGAAAGCCGGAAGTTCAATGGCCGAGGCGCCCGACAACCGAGACGCCCGACAACCACGGATGCGTCCCGCGTACATCTCTTGGAATCTGGCCATGTTCGCCAAATCAACTACCCCACCGGCCTTGCGCCGGTGGGGACCGAGAACACGGGCAACTTCAAGTGCTTTCGTTGGGTGGGCCGCTCCGCGTCACCCCATCCGGTCCAGCGTCTCGGCGAGGACTTCGTTCCAACCGCCGAAATCGGGCAACTCGCCGGCCACGCGGGGATGCCCGAACACCCGCACCCGCTTGACATAGTCGTCGAACTGCTCGCGGGCCAAGGTCTGGACGACGGGCGAGACGTCGCCCAGCCAGCGGTACACGCCTTCCTTGCGGAAGAAGATCTCGATCTGGAACTGCACTTCCAGTTTGACGGGCGGCGCGTCGAATAGGATCTCGGTCGGCGCCACGCGGCGGCCGATGTGGCGGCTGAGGACCGCCGCAAACTCTTCCGCACAGCTGGCCAGCCAGGGATAGGGCCGCCGGGCCAGACGCTGGTACAACTCGCGCTGCTCAAAGAAACTGAACTGGGCCATCCGCTTGTACAGCCGGCGGACCGGACCGAACAGACCGTCCAGCAGGTCCCGGGCCGGCCCCTGCTCCGCCGCCTGGCTCAGGGCCCGTATCAACTCGTCCTCGGACCGGCGGAACAGCGAATCCAAGTCCAGCCGATGGTGCAGCAGGTAGAACGCCCGCTGGAACATGGCCGTCGCCGCGCGGACGGCATGATGCCAGTAGACTTCGCTGAACATCACATAGCGGGCAAAGACCATCATCTCGGCTGCGGTGCGGCCTTTGTCCGAGAGCGCCAGCCCGTCGCCGGCCCGGTTCAGGCACAAGCTGCCAATCAACCGCTGCTGGTCAAAGTTGCGACCGTAGGGGACCCCCGCGTGCAAGCTGTCCCGCACCAGGTAGTCCATCTTGTCGACGTCGATCGGCCCCGACAACAGGCTGTGCAGGATCTTGGCGGCCGGCTCGTGCGGCTGGCCGGACAGCAGGGCGACCAGTTCCCGCGGCTGGATTCCCCAGCCGTTCCGCAAGGCGTCGGCCACGTCGCCTTCGAGCAGGAAACTGTTGGCGAACAACTCGTGCTCCGGAACCGCCGGCAGTTCCATATCTTCGATGGCGTGGCAGAAGGGCCAATGCCCCACGTCGTGCAGCAGGGCCGCGACGATCAGCAGTTCGGCCTCGTGAACCTGCACCGCCGCGGCGAACCGCGGATCGTGCGCCAGCTGTTTCAGGTACAGCAGGGCGATCCGATACACGCCCAGCGAGTGCTCGAACCGCGTGTGATGCGCGGCCGGATAGACCAGCGACACCAGGCCCAGTTGCGAGATCCTGGCCAGCCGCCGGAATTCGGCCGTGTCGATGATCTGCTGGACCCGCTTGGTCAACGGCACGTCCAGCTGGTCGGGAATCCGGATCAGCTGTCGGCGGGCATCCAGATTCCGGATCTCGGGCAGGTCGTGAATGGTATCGCTCATGGTCGGAAGCGGGCAGGCGTCTCGTGGATTATTCGGGGTCTTGGGGGTTCGGCCGTGAGGGTCGAGGTCCGGGCCGCCGCGGGCGGAGCAACAACTTGGCCTGAACCAGGTACTCGTCCAACTCCGTGAGGGGAACCAACTCGATCCGGCGGTCCAGTGTCACGCGCCGCCGGCCCGGGTAGACCACGGCCAGCGCGGCCAACTGCAGGTCCGCCAGCGCGATCTGCATGGACTTGGTGACCACAGGCGCGTCGGATAACTTGATTTCGAAACCGTAACGCTGCTGGCCGCGGACGACGAGCAGGTCGAGTTCAGCGCCGCCGTGCGTGGCCCAGAAAAACCCTTGCCGATCGCCGCAGCGACGGAGAATGTACTCGATGACCCAACCTTCCCACGAGGCGCCCGCCTTGGGATGGGCAAACAGGTTCTTGGCGGCCACGATGTCCAGCAAGCGATGCAGCAGGCCCGAATCGCGGACATAGACCTTCGGCGCCTTCACTTGACGCTTGGCGACATTCTCAAACCACGGAGGCAATTGCCGGACCAGATACGCGGCGCTCAGCACATCCAGGTATCGCCGAGTGGTTTGGTCGCTGATGCCCAACGAGCGGCCCACCTCGGATGAATTCCAAGTCTGTCCGTGGTAGTGCGCGACCATCGTCCAAAAGCGGTTCAGCAGCAGCGGCGGCAGGCTCAGGCCCAGTTGCGGCAAGTCGCGTTCCAGGTAGGTGCGCGCGAAGTTGGCCAACCAGTCAAAGGCATCCCGGTCCGAGGCCGCCAGAAAGGACCGGGGAAAGCCCCCGCGGAGCCAGAGACGCCGCCACGACGGCTGGCCTGTCTCGTTCAAGCCGAAGCCGTGCAGTTCGACGAACTCGATTCGTCCCGCCAGCGATTCCGACGACTGCCGCAGCAGTTCGGGCGACGCACTGCCCAGCACCAGGAACCGCGCCGCAGCGGGCGGCCGGTCGGCCAGCACGCGCAGCACGGGAAACAGTTCCGGCCGCCGCTGGACCTCGTCAATCACCACCAAGCCCCGCAGCCCGCCCAAGACGGTCTGGGCCTGCTCCAGGGCCTGGAGATCGCCCGGATCCTCCAGGTCGAAGTAATGGCACTGGGTCCGTTCCCGGGCAATGGCCCGCGCCAGCGTGGTCTTCCCGGCCTGACGGGGGCCGAGCAACGCCGTGACCGGCGCACGCCCCAGGGCGCGTTTCACGGCGGCGACATACTCGGGACGCGGAACGGTCTTCATGGCCGCCATTGTACCAGGAAAATCCGACTTTCAAAGTCGAACTTTCAAGTACGTACGAGCGTCTTTCCCCGCGCTGGTCACGGCTTGAGCACAATCTTGCCGGCCAGCGTACCGGCCTTGTGCAGCGTGTTCTGCTCCTGCAAGCGATGGGCTTCGACCGTCTGGGACAGGGGCAGCACACAGCCGAACTGCGCCCGCAGCCGGCCCGCGGAGAACCAGCGGTTCATGTCGGCGGCACAGCCGGCCAGTTCCTGCGGGCTGGCCTTGAACATCACGAACCCGTGCAGCGAGCACTCTTTCACGTAGAACGGGCCGACCGGGAACGCGGGCCGCGCGTCGCGGCCGGCCATGATGACGATCCGGCCGCGTTCGGCCAGCCAAGCCGTGATCTTGTCGAAGTCGGGCTCGCGGCGCGTCTCCCAGAACACGTTGACACCGCCCGGTGCGAACTCGCGAACCGCGGCATCCACGTCCTGCGTCCGGTAATTGACGGCAGCGTCGGCGCCTAATTCCAGGCAGCGCCGAACCTTGTCGTCCGAGCCGCCCGTGGTCAGGACGCGCGCGCCCGCCGCCTTGGCCATCTGCACGACCATTGAGCCCACGCCGCCCGTACCGCCGGGCACGAACAACGTCTCACCCGGCTGCAGCCTGGCTTCGCGGAACAGCCCCAGGTGCGCGGTGATACCGACCAGCGCCGAGGCCGCCGCCGTCTCGTCGCTGACCTCGTCCGGGGTGGGGTACAACCAGCACTCGTCGACCGCGCAGTATTCGGCGAACGTTCCCTGCCGCCCCAGCAAGCCTTGATTGCTGCCCCACACGCGGTCGCCGATTTGAAAGCGGGTCGCGCCCGGCCCCAGTTCCTCGACGACGCCGGCCAGGTCACAGCCGACGATGAACGGCTGGGGCAGCGGCCAGCCTGCGACGGCCCCGCTGCGGATGTACGTGTCGATGGGATTCACCGCTACGGCCGCGACCTTGACCAGCACTTCCGCGGCTTTCAAAACCGGCTTAGGCAATTCGCCGTAGACGATCGTTTCGGGAGGACCGGTACGTTCCAGGTAAGCGGCTTGCATGGCATCCCCTGCCGACAACGGGACTAGGAATCGGAGGAAGTGTGACGACCTTCTTGTTGTATCCGAGGGGCAGCGTGTATTCCAGGGGTCGGCGACGTTGCGCAGGTCGAGCCCCGTTTCGGCTCTCGTGCCATCAATTCCTCAATGATCCCGGCCAGTTCGTCGGCGGAGGGCTGGGGCACAACGAGGTGGTGATTCGGGTGGTCCGCCTGGGGATTCCAAATCACCTTGCCGTCGGGCTGACGTTCGACGCGTCCGCGGGACTGGACCTCGAACAGGGCCGGCCGGGCCACGAACAGGACCGCGACCTGATCCCAACTGGACCGGCCTTCCGTCAGGGCTGTCCGGTTGCCCCACAGCCGGTACGCTTCGCGGACCGGATTCGACGCGGGGGTCTGAGGCAGCAAGCGGTGTCCCGTTTTGATCTGCTCGCCGCTGGGCGAGATGTAGAACGGCGCCGGCCAGTTGTCGAGCAACTCCTGGCAGTAGGCCGCCATCCCCATCGCCTGGAAGTTCCAGCCGCCCATCCCCATGGCCACCCAACGCTCGACTTTGGCCCGCACCAAAGCCGCGCCGCGCGGATCGCGCAGCAGGTGCACCAAACCGTGCGGATGCCCGACCGTGCAAATGGTGACGCGCTGGTCGGGCTGGGATTCCAGCAACGACCGGTAGACGGCGACCAGATCCGGAGCCTGATCGACGACGTCGTGCCCGAACAATTTGGTGTCGGTCGCGATTCGCCGGGTGTAGGAATCGCTCGGATCGCCGACATCGGTTCCCCGGTACTGTCCCAGCGGCAGGTCGCCGCGGCCGTAGTACGTGTTGATCGCGTCGCACGTTCCGACGCCGTACCGGTTCCGCCCGCTGCTGAAGATCACGCCCAGGATCTCCACCTCGCCGGCGTCGGCCAGCGCGTGCAAGACGGCCAACGCTCCGGCATCGTCGCAATCCGAGCCGATGTCCGTATCGAAGATCACCACGGGACGAGGCGCAGCTGGGGCTGCCCCGGATGCCGGATCGCCCCCGGCGAGCAAGAGGAGATTGAGCGCGAGCCAGGCACACAGTAGGGAAGGGCGGACAGTCATGGTATGGCCTTGTTGACACGGGACGCGGAGCCAAAATCCGACGCTATTCTACTGCGCCGCTGACGGAAGCGTAGGCGGCCGCGCTGGGGCCATGCAACACGTTCCGGAGCACAGCATCGCAACGGGCGGCGATTCCGGCTGCGATCGCATTGGTTGCGGGCGTGGGCCAAGGGGCGGAATCTCTGCGGAGTCACTGTCCCAGTCGCTGTCCGGGTGTAGACGCGGAGGTCCCCGCGCGGCGGCGCCAGGGCGCTGCGGGACGCCACCGCCCACAGTGCCGCAGGATCACGTCACCCTGCGATGGCTCAAAGAAGGTGTCTCTCACTCCCGGGTCCGCCGGGCCGGCTGGCGGTCGCTTCCGCCGTGAACACATACCGGCGAGCCCGAACGAAAAGACCGAGAAGGAGCAGGAACGGCAATGTCCCCCGGGGCAGGCCTCCATCCGTCATGTCGATGTGCCCCGCGAGGCGCCCGAAGGCATTTTACAGCCGCAGTACGAATTGACAGTAACGGACAGGCTCATCGACTGCTGAGAAGTGGGCAGCATGGCAGCCGGTCCAAGCCCCGAAGCCCCCGCAGTGTCGAGCCGCCAAGGCGCCGGGCAGTTCCACAGCCGTCCACCGGGAAGGCGGGGCCGGCGGCCAGGGATGGAGGCGGGACGTTCCGCTGCACCGTAGCCCGAAGCGCGAGCGAGAGGGTGAGCGGTCCGCCGCGGCTGGCTTCGACAGCGCGGCGAGGTCCGCAGCCGACCCCGCCCGGCGGCCTTGGCGCTATGGTCTTTGCTGGACCGGGAAAGAACAGACATCAGTTAAGCGGTTAACGTGCAATGCGTTACGGAATCCGTCATGCAGCGAGAAGGGCCGTACGGCTGACCGGGGACTGGCTGGAGACCGGGGCGACGGGGGCGACGGGCTCAGGGGCCCGCCGCCGCTTGCCAGGGTTTTGCCCAGCGCCCCACCCTAATTTCCCAGGGAGGGCCGACGTTAAGGTGTTTTTTTGCCTGACCGGAGCCATGTCTTACCGGGGATTCTTGTCCCTTTCGCGATACCTGACGTGTTCTCGCGGAAAATCGACCAGATGGGGACAATTACCTCCTCAATGATCGATAAATGGCAACCACGGACGACGGACAACTCACCACTGACCAGTGCCCACGAACCATGTCCCTGATCGCCTACCAAGGGCTAGATGACCGGTTGCTCAATCGGCTTCGCCTCGCAGCAGATCGCCCTCTACCCACGAACTGACGATTCGCTGTCAGCCTCGTTCACGGTGCCAATTGTCCGGGAGGAATGGAGGACGAAGCAGGCGGCCTCGTGCGCAGGAACGAAGGACGGAAAGCTGGCAACCGGCAAGCGGCCGCCATCGAACAAAAGTTGCGATCATAGCCGCAGGAGTCGTTGCATACGCTGTGGAAGGGGTTAAGCTAAGTCCGCTTCAGATGTGTGTTCAAGTTAATCCCGAATTGAGGGAACGATCCCACATGGCGAAAACGATACACCAAATCGGTCGAGAGCTTCACGAAGAGTTGCTTGCGTTCCCTGGCGGCGTTCTGCGGTTGACTTACGCAGAGTACCGACGCCGCTTTGGTATTCCGCGCCGTGACATTAAAGCCCTCAATCGCGTTCGGCTCATCTTGTCAGGCGACTGCGCCGTGCTTGTTAATCCAGAGGTCGATGGGCAAACCATCCGAGGGAAGGAACATGCTTGGAGTTCCTTCAAAGATGACTCCACCTGGATTATCTGTCGGCTTCGGGGCGCAATGCCGGCAAATACGCCACCGGCGAGGGAGATGGTCGCGGACGCGGGCCTCTGGGTTACAGACGATAACGCCATGCAAGTTATCGCCGCCCAAGGAAATCACCCGCACCCACTTTACGAGCATCAAAAGGCTGCAATAGAGCAGATGAAGGAGAAGATGGTAGCCGGTTTTGCCGGCGTCCTCGTCGTCCCAACTGGTGGCGGAAAGACTCGCACTGCCGTTCATTTCCTCCTATCGGAAGTGCTCGACAAGGGGGGGGAAGTTCTCTGGCTGGCTCATCGTCATTCGTTGATCGATCAGGCATGTAATGCATTCTGCCAATCAGCGTACCGAGGTGACGTGCTGCACGCCAAGGAGCGGTTCACTTGTCGAAAAGTATCGGGCCGACATGCGCAACCGGTTGAACTCACCCACGAAGACGATGTAGTAATTGGCAGCGTGTTTAGCCTCGGACGATCGAACGGCACCAAGTTTCTTCGAGACAAGTGGCTAAGCGATGAACGACGGATATGCCTCGTTGTAGATGAAGCCCACCATGCTCCGGCGCCCACGTATCGTAGGGTGATCGACGAGGTTCGCAATCATCGCCCTGAGACCTGTGTGCTTGGGCTTACGGCGACGCCATACAGAACGGCCAAGAGCGAGCAGGGATTGATGAAGAAGATGTTCCCGGGTGATATCATCCACACCGTGGACCTACAAGAGCTAGTAATCCAAGGTATTCTTGCTGAGCCGCACTTTGAGGACGTCGCGACCAAAGTCAATTTCCAACTGGACGAGGGTGCCCTTGCTACCCTCATTCGAAGCGGTGGCGACTTCGGCAAGCTTGGCGAAGGCATCTCCGCCACGATTGGAACCAACAAGGAACGCAATCGCCTCATTGTTGACCACTACGTCAACAACAGGAAACGCTACGGTCGGACGATTATTTTCGCTTTAAACATCGCCAATGCAATTGCCCTTACGGCGCTTTTGAAACAACGTGGCATCGCCGCCGGCTACGTCGTTTCGTCGATCCACGATGCTGACCATAACGTAAAAATCGATGCCGAACTCAATGAGAAAACCATCGACGATTTCAGGAAGGGAAGCCTCGACGTCGTAGCGAATGTAAATATTCTGACGGAAGGCTTCGACGATCCCAAGGTCCAAACTGTGTTTCTGGCGAGACCAACTTTGT
>CAIYOB010000119.1 GCA_903927685.1 uncultured Planctomycetaceae bacterium | reverse complement strand
AGGCCGCCGCCCTGGGCGTTCAAGACGGTCAGGAACGAGTCCAATGGAGAATCGAGCCGGCGAGCAAGGACATCGAGGGTCAGGACCTGATTGGCTTGGGCCGTGAAGATGAAGTGGTCGACGTCGCCGGGCTGTTGAATCCGCCCGTTGATGGCCGCCGGGACGTTCACGCGTGTCGCCTGGGGCAGGGCGTCGTTGGGTTCCGCCTCGCGGGCCTCCGGTTCATCGCCGACAGCCAGGGGCAGGGCGTTGGTGGGCAGCGCGCCCGCCAGCGGGCCCACCCAACGCACCGCAGGCGAGTCGGCGGCCAGGGGAAAGTCCAACGTCGCGACAGGCAAGCCGACGCCGTGCAGTTCCAGTTGCGCGGACGTGTTCCGTTGCCCGCCCAACGGGAAGATGTGCGTCAGGTAGGGGAACGAGCCGACAGACAGCCGATACGTGAAATCCGCCCGCCCCCGGAAAATGACGTCGCTGACCTCCAGCGTGTACTCGCCGTCCTGAGGAATCGTGTAGACCAAGACCGGATCGGGCTTGTGCCGGAAGCGATCGACCGAGATCAGCACGCGCCCCTGGGGATCCAACAGTGTCAGGCAGGCATCCAGAAACCCGGGAACCGTATCGGGCAGGTACGCCAACAGCGTCTGCGCCTGGATGTCGCACACCAGGATCTGACCGGCCTTGGCGGCGAAGCGGTAGTTGTCGCGGTCGTTGTCGAGGATCTGGCCGTTGACCAGGACCGGCAAGGCCGCCAATGGCTGGGGTTGGGCCCGGTCCGTGTTCGGCTCGACTTCGTTGACCTCCGGCAGGAGGCCGATCAAAAACCTGGCCCGGTTGGAGATCCCGCCCGGCGTGAGCAGCCGTACGTCCCGTTCGCCAAACTCCGCATCCGGCGCCACGGTGAAGGAGACCTTGACCGCGTTGGGATTGACCACCTGGACGAGATTGGCGGTCACGCCGGGCCCCGTGATCCGGACCCCGGTGGCGTTCTGGAAGTCGCGGCCGTTGATGGTCGCCTCGATCGTTTGCCCCCGCGGCGCCCCCGCCGGAAACACGAACGTGACGACCGGCTGCGGCTGGGGCGGCTGGGCTTCGGCCCGCGGCCCACCGCTGGCTGTGCAGGAGAGTGCGAGAAGACACCCGAGGCGGAGGGACCGGAAACTCAGCAAGGAGGTGTGGCACATGGCGAGGTTCATTTCAGCTAGGGCACGACGGGAGGCGGGAGCGTCTCTCCCGCGAGCGACTTTTTGACCAGATCGGCGTTTTGCACCAGGGCGTGGATCTGCTCGGGCGGTGTGGCCAGGTTGGCCGCTCGCCACTGGATGACGCCCGGGGAACTGGCCGCGAGGTAGCCGGAGGCCGCGACAATCAGCCAGTCATCCGTGCGCGGAGTCACCTGGACGAGCGTGGCCAGCAAGCGATTCTCGCCCGTGCGCCAGAGCTTGACCGTGCCGTCGGCGCTGGCACTGGCCAGCGTGGCGCCGTCCGGGGTCAGCGCCACGCCATAGACCCAGTCGGCATGTCCGGCGAGCGTGGCCACGTGGCCGCCAGTGTTCGGGTCGTAGACCCGCACCGTCTTGTCCGTCAGCGGAACGTACAGCCGATCCCCGGCCGGCGCCCAGGCAACACCCAGCGGCCCGGGAACTCCCAAGTCGATGGCCCGCGCCAGCTGGGTGTTGTCTCGGCGCCGCAGGCGAATCATGCGGTCGGTCGGACCGGCCACCGCGGCGGCGACGAGTTCGGCATTCGGACCGAAAACGGCGCCGTAGACCGGTTCCAACTGTTCCAGCCTGGCGACGCTTTGCCAGGTGCCGACGTCCCAGACCTGGGCGGTCCGGTCGGAACTCGACGTGACCAGGAACTTGCCGTCGGCACTGAAACTCGCTCCCAGAATCCAGTCGCTATGACCCTTCAGTTCGGCGACCAGCTTGTTTTCGTCCACGCTCCAGACCCGGGCGACGTTGTCCGCGCCCCCGGCGGCCAGCAGTCTTCCATCCGGGCTGAAGCTGGCCGCGAACACGGCGTCGTGTGGTTCCGCGAAAGCGAGCGCCGGCTGGCCGCTGGCGACGTCGAACACCTTGACGGCCCCCGCCCCGTAGGGCGTACCTTCCGCCACGGCCAGCCACAGTCCATTATTGCGGAAGGCCACGGCCCGCACGACGTCGCCGATCTGGCCGACGCCAATCCGCTTGGCGAGCGTGGCATTCGCCAGATCCCAGAGCAGCACCTCCTGGTAGCCGCCCACGGCTAGTGTCTTGCCGTCGGGGCTGAACGCCAGCGCCGCCAAGGGCACGGCAGGGCCGAACGAGACCACGCCGTCCAGCGCGGGGGACTGGGGATTGCCCGGGGCCGCGGCGAGAATCGGGAACGTCAGCGGCTGTTTCTGCGGAGTCGGGCCCTGGGCCGCGAGGGATGCGGAAAACGCCAGACAGGCGGCGACCGTCCTGCCTAAGTGTCCGATGGTCATTTCAGTCTCCTGAGCAGTCGAGAGCGCAATCCAGCCCGGGTTGCCTCTTGCCGGCTACATGATCTCGCGGAGCAATCCGCCGCTGGGACGGTCGCCCTTGGACGGCGGGTTCACGTAGGCCACGCAGCCTTGCGGGTGCGGCAGCCGATCCGTGGGATTGATTCCGAGCAGCGTGTAGATGCTGGCCGTGAGGTCCCAGGGATAAACCGGCCGCTCCTTGGGATGCTCGCCTTTGTCGTCGCTGGCCCCGACGACCGCGCCGCCGCGGAAGCCGCCGCCGCCGACCACCGCCGAATAGCACAGCGGGTAGTGATGGCGTCCGCCATTCCACGGGGGCGCCCAGTCGATCTTGGGCGTCCGGCCGAACTCGCCGTACCAGAGCACGAGCGTGCTCTCGAGCAGCCCGCGTTGAGCCAAGTCTTCCATGAGGCTGGCAAAGCCCTGGTCGAAGATCGGCAGATTTGTCTTGACGGCGCCGAAATTGTCGGTGTGCGTGTCCCACCAACCCCAGTTGACCGTGATGAACGGGACGCCCTGTTCCACCAGGCGGCGCGCCAGCAGGCACGACTGGCCGAAGAAGTTGCGTCCGTACTTGTCCCGTACCTCGTCCTTCTCCTGGGACATGTCGAACGCCTTCTTGCCGTCGCCCAGCACCATGCTGTAGGCCTTCTGATGAAAGCTGTCGATCTCCTGGAAGGCCGGCTCGTCGTTCATTTCCTTGTCCAGGCTGTCGACCGCCTGCAGCAGGGTGCGCCGCTCGTCGAGCCGCTTGTCCGTCAGCCCGCCGGCCATCGCCAGTCCCTGGACGCGGAAGCCTTTGTCGTTCGGGTCTCCGTAGGTGGCAAAGGTCTGGTACTTGGTGCCCAGGAACCCCGTGTCGGAAAACCACGGCAGAGGACTGGTCAGGGTGATGTACGGCGGCAGTCCGCCCTGGT
>CAIYOB010000118.1 GCA_903927685.1 uncultured Planctomycetaceae bacterium | reverse complement strand
GCCGCCAGTTTCTGATCCAACGAAAAGAGAGCCGCCCAAAAAGCCACCCGCTGCAGCAAGCGATGATCCATAATTCAGTACTCCGAGGTCTGGCAAAAACTCTACGGAGTACATCCCTCGCGGACTTTGATCCAGTGATCACCTTTCGCGGGGGAATTTTTTCGCGCCCATCAGGCAGCTTGCGCAGATCCTGCCGGTTATCCCGCCCTGATCTCGCGCACGCTCACCGCTCAAGTCCTTCGCCAGCGGGTACAACTTGGCCCTCTGAGCCGATGACCTTGCGGCTTCGCAGACGCGGAGCGCGGTCTCGTATTGGTCGGCGTCCGCCAGCTGCCCTGCGAAGCTCAGAGCCGCTTCGGCCACCGCCTTGTGCTGGGCGGAGGTGGTGGCCTCGCGAGCCGCGGTCAGCAGTGTTTCGCCAATCAGTTCGGCAGCCGATTCGTCGTACTGCTCGAGCAGCCGCTCGACCGCTTGCAGCGCCGTTGCCGCATCGCCCGTCCCGGCTGCCACGTCGCGGGCAATCTTCAGCAAGACGTACTGATCCGCGGAACCGGCCTGGACCTTGGCCGCTGCGTCCATCATGTCGGTCGCCAATGCCGTCTTCTCGGCAGTCGTCTTGGCCTGCTTGAAACGCTCTGCGAACAACTCACCCGCCGCCTTCTTGGCCGTCTGTTGAGCAGTCGCGTCTGGGACGGGCGTCTTCGGTTGGACCGTCAGTTCGCCCGCCGCGACGCACGCTACCATCAGCACGCTCGCAGTCACCATTGCGAGTCCACGGTGTGAGTCAGATCGCATGGCTGGTCTCCTCGTCAGGGGTCCCGCTCGCGGAGTCGCTGGCGGGCTTTTTCTTTCACTTCGACCGTTAGCGGCTACTCCAACTCGCTCCACAACTGCGTGGCTTTGGGGGTAAGGTCCCAACTCTTAACACTCGGCACGATGCGAGGCGAACTCGCGCGGCTGAAATGTGCCACGTGTCAAGAGAACTCATGGCCTTTACTGTCCAGCCGGACTGCAGGCGACACGAAACCCCATGAAGCCGTTCCGTAGCGACGGTGTGTTCCCGGCGCGGATCGCCAACCGGACGCCGTCGGCTCTGCCAGACCAGCACCCGCCCCGCACCACCCGGTCTGACCCCTCAGAAGCTCCCAGCGGATCGCAAGGCGGCGACTTCGCGTAGTAGTCGCGGGCGTACCGATCCTGGCACCACTCCCAGACGTTCCCGTGCATGTCGCAGAGTCCCCAGGCGTTGGGCCGTAGTTGCCCAACAGGCCCCGTCTGCCCTTGGGAATTCTCGCGCCACCACGCATTCGCACTGAGCATTTGCGGCGCATCGCCGAAGCTATAACACGTCGTCGTCCCCGCTCGGGCCGCATATTCCCACTCGGCCTCCGTCGGTAGCCGATATTTCACGCCAGTTGTTCTTTCATGCGGCAGCTCATTGAGCCTCCGGCAGAACTCCGTTGCTTCGTTCCAATCCACTTGTTCTACAGGGCGTCTGGGTTCGCCCTGGAACTTGCTGGGATTGTGACCTGCGATACGTTGATATTCCTCTTGTGTTACCTCACAAACGCCAAGGTAAAATGGCTTGGAAATCCTGACACGGTGCTTTGGCGCTTCATTGGCATCGCTTCCAAACGACCCCATGTCAAATTCCCCGGGCGGAATCAAAACAAACCTCATCCCAATTGAGTTCGTTTGAACAATCGGGATTCTCAGGTGCTTGGCCCAGAGCATTTGATACTGCGTCGCGGCCCGCTCGGCAAACGGGGCGATCGCTAGCGCCGGAGCCTGCGTAGCTGTGGCCGCTTGCGAAGCGGTCGGCAATTCCCGGTCGACCTTCTTCAGTTCCTCTAGGCGTTGTGTAATCTTGAGCCCAGCCAGACCTACGGCCAGCTTGGGTTCGGCCTGCCGATACCAGAAACCGGCTCGCAGCCGCAGCGTCTCCCGCTCCTCGCCCTGTTTGGCTTCTGCCAAATCCCACCAGGCGTCACCGATCGCGGCTTGCTCGTCGGCTGAATTCGCTCCGCGGAGATCGTTGATCGCGGCCGCTTTCAATGGTGCGTCGCTGCCGAGGGCCAGCATCGGGACGCCACGTTTCCAATCGCCCTTGACAAAGCACAGATGCCGACCGGCGGCCAGGTTGGCCTCCGGGTCCGTGGGCTTGTCTTCCAGCACGCCCAACGCCTTGCGGTACTCGTCCGACAGGAGTTGCTGACGTTTGATTTCTTCGATCTGGCCGGTCAACTCCTTGGCCAGCGGGTACAACTTGGCCCTCTGAGCCGATGACCTTGCGGCTTCGCACACGCGCAGCGCCGTCTCGTATTGGTCGGCGTCCGCCAGCTGCCCTGCGAAGCTCAGAGCCGCTTCGGCCACCGCCTTGTACTGGGCAGATGTGGTGGACTCGCGAGCCGCGGTCAGCAGCGTGTCGCCAATCAGTTCGGCAGCCGGTTCGTCGAATTGTTCGAGGAGCCGCTCGGCTGCCTGCAGGGCCGTTGCCGCATCGCCGGTCCCGGCTGCTACGTCGCGCGCGATCTTGAGCAAGACGTACTGATCCGCCGAGCCGGCCTGGACCTTGGCCGCGGCATCCATCATGTCGGTCGCCAGAGCCGTTTTCTCGGCAGTCGTCTTGGCCTGCTGGAAACGATCCGCAAACAACTCGCCCGCCGCCTTCTTGGCCGTCTGCTGTGCCTCGGCGTCCGGGACGGGCGTCTTCGGGTGGGCCGCCGGTTCACCTGCTGCGGCGATGCAGGAAGCCAGGCTCACGATTGGCACAAGAATATCGCGTCGCGTAGACCGCATGGGTGGTCTCCTTGGCATTTGGCCCGTTTGGTTCGAGGTAGAATGATTCAGCTTTCATTGACAAAAAGATTGATGACAAAAAAATCACGCGTCACAGGTTCCCAAGGAGCATCTTTTTGTCATCAATCTTTTTGTCCCTTCTCCTCAGTGGCCGCGGACGGCGAGACGTCCCGCTGGCCGACACGCTGCCTGGCTCTTTCTTTCACTTCATCCGTCGCCAGCTGCTCCAATTCGTTCCACACCAGCGTGGCCTGCTTCACCAGGTCATCCGATTCCGATTTCCGCGCTGCCGCCAAGGCACGCTCGACGATTCGCTTGGCCAGTTCGGTCTGCGAATCGAGAATGGCCTTGTCTGCCAGCGACAGCAACTCCCCGGCGACCGCTTGATGCTCGGCCGAGGACGAAGCCTGCACGGCGGCCGCCTGCAGACGCTGGTCCGCCTGCTCCAGAGTCTCGACGGGTGGCGTCGCCGGTGCCGCGGTCTTCGGGAGTTCCGCTACGGGCAGGATCACGGGCGCGACGCCCGGCTGCGGCGTGGGCACCGGCTCGGTCCGTTCCACGATGATGAGCGGACTCCGAGGCGGAGCGGTTGGCGTCACCTTGGTCGCGGCGGGAATGACCGGCGGCGGGGGTAGTTGCGAAGGGACGCGTTTGGCCGTACGCGCCGGCGCCGGACTCGGCTCGGAAGGCGGCGAGAAGGCGGGCGGTTCGGCTGCCATCACCGGCTCGGCGACGCGGGACTCTGCGCGTGACAACTCTTTGTTCGCGGGCAGGACCGGCG
>CAIYOB010000117.1 GCA_903927685.1 uncultured Planctomycetaceae bacterium | reverse complement strand
GTGACGGTCCCCGTGAAACTGCGGGTGACCGAACCGGGAGGCATTTCCGTGAGCGGTATGGACTTGGCAATCGAGTACGACGCTACCAAGTTCACCGTGAGCAATTTCCGAGCTGGCTCCCTGTTGGGGGCGGGCTTCTCGCCGGTCGTCAACACGTCCACGGCGGGAGTCCTTCGCGTGACCTTGTCCAAGGATACGGGGCCCAATCTGCCTCTGAATGCCGAGGGGGCCGTGTTCGAATTTGACGTGCTGATCAACGCGAATGCTGCCGGAGGCGCATCGGCCCTGAATCTACTGCAGAATTTCCTGAGCATGAGAACTCAAGTCACGGACAACGACCTGAATGAACTGAGCCTGATCCCGGCGCCCACGAACGCAGCAGGGGATGCCGTCGACGGAATCCTGACGGTCGGGAATGATGACCTGGTGACTTTCGCCATTGCAGCTACGGATGCCGTCAAGCTCGAAGGCCATAGCGGATCCACGGCGTTTGTTTTCACCGTCACACGCACGGGTTCGACCACGGGCGGCGCCACGGTCAACTGGGCCGTCGCCGGCAGCGGCGATCATCCGGCGGGCGCCGCGGATTTTGCAGACAACGTGCTGCCCGGCGGGACCCTGACGTTTGAGCCGGGCCAAGCCACAGCCACGATCTCCCCGAATATCGCCGGGGACACGTTGCTGGAGTTGGACGAAGGCTTCGTCGTGACGCTATCCAACGCTTCGGGCGGTCAAATTGCGACCGCGACCGCCGTGGGCACGATCTTGAACGACGAAATCGAATTGGCGATTGCGGCCGTAGGCGGCGCCGCGAATGAAGGCGACTCAATCACCTTCACCATCACGCGAACAGGCCTGGCGACTGACGCAACGTCGGTCGCTTGGGCCCTCAGTGGGAGTGGGCTGCATCCGGCCGACGCAGCCGACTTCGCCGACGGCACACTGCCCGGCGGAACGGCCACATTCGCCGTCGGCGAAACCAGCAAGACGATCGCCTTGACTGTCGCTGACGACACGGACGTCGAGTCAAACGAGGAATTCACGATCACGTTGTCCAACCCGTCGAATGGCCGGATCGTCGGTCCAACAGCGTCCTGCGTGATCGTGAATGACGACGCCCCCCCCGCCTCGACCGTCCGGCTTCGCGCTGATTTTTACGCGGACAATGGCGGCACGCCGGGCAGCTTGATTGCGAATGGTACGGTCTTCGTAGGGCAGACATTTTTCGTGATTGTGCGGGTCGCCGATCAGCGTTCCCAGCCGGCCGGATTCGTCTCCCTGGCTGCCGACCTGGCATGGACGCCGGCCAAGCTCGAAGAGATCGACAACCCGTTCGATCCGAGTACTCGGCTGGTGACCTCCGCGTTCCCGCTGTACCGCGGTGGAAGCCTCAGTAACCAGACAGGTTCGATCGACGAATTGAAAGGTGGCAGCGTGCCCGGAGGCGGCGTGGGGCAGGCCATCGGCGTGGGAGCGTTCGAGGCGTTTTCCGTACTCTACTTCCGCGCGGAGGAAGCGGCCGACGACATGCCGTTACTGGTGACCATCGGGAGCAACGGCATGGCGATGGCGGACGGATCGTCGCCCGACGTGACCATCGAGCCGCAGACCCTCGATATCGTCGCGGCGCCCCGCCTACGGGTCAGCGACAACTCCGGCGCTATCGAGGATGCCGCGATCCAGTTCTCGACCGATTTGTCACGCTACCGCGCCGGCACGGCCGACAGCCCGTTGGTGCGTCCCGCCTATCCGGACAATCGGCACTACGTGGAAATCACCAATGACGGCCAGTCGCCATTGACGCTGTACGAAACGCGACTCGGAGTTCCCCAGGTGCAATTGGATGTCATGCTGACGAGCGATCCGGCGGATGATATTGTGCTGGCGCCGGGACAATCGCAGCGATTCCGGCTCACGTACGCGCCCACGCTGCCCGGATTGGCCGATACAGTCGGGCAGAATTTTGCGCTGCCCGATGGGCTGGTGATCCTCAATAACTCGCTCAACACACCGGAGTTGCGAGTGGCCTTGCAGGGCGCGTCCACCTTCAACGCGGACGTCACCTACGATGGACGCGTGAATCTGAGCGAACTGGGGCCGTTGAACGCCAATTTCGGCAAGACGACTGCGGATTCCACTTTCGATCCCACGGCCGACCTGACCGGCGACGGACGTATCAACCTCAGCGACCTGGGGCCGCTCAACGCGCAATATGGTCGGCAACTGCCATTGGTTCTGCTGGTCGAGACGGACGGCGCGACCAACGTCGCCGAGGGCGGGGAGACGGACGTGTATCAACTGGTCCTGTCCCGGGCGCCGACGGCGAGCGTCGAGGTTCGCCCCGCCGCGGACGCTCAGACTACCGTTTCGCCGAGTTCTGCGCTCTTCACCAACAACAACTGGAGCACCGCCCAGACCGTCACGGTCGCCGCTGTTGACGATACCGTGCCGGAGGGGAGCCACCGATCGAGGATCGCGCATACCGTGACGAGCGTGGATGCGGCCTACGAGGGAATTCCCGTTTTGGCGGCCACGTCCGCATTCCGGCCCATGCTTTGGTCGCAGGCAGTTTTCAGCGTGGCCGTGACCGATAACGACGGGACAGCGGCCGGTTCACCGGCACCAAGCGCCGAGGGGGGCGCCCCGTCGAACCCGGTTGGCGGCGAAGCGGAATCGCAGGACAGCTCGGGTGGCGAGATGGTTCGCGTGGAGGTGAACCTGTACGAGGACGCCGGGGGGGTGCCTGGCGAGTTGATCACCGGTGATTGGGTCCCCCTGTGGGATACGTTCTTTATGGAAATCGTGGCGGCCGACGTGCGCAATCCCGTATCCGCGACGCCCGGCATCATCTCGTTGGCCCTGGACATCGACTGGAACCACGTCCGGTTGGTGGAAATCGACAGTCCATTTGATCCGAGCAATCCCGCGAGCCCGCTGATGACGGCCAAGTTTCCCTTGTTCCGCAGCGGCAAGCTCGACAATACGACCGGGATCATCGACGAGTTGTCGGGAGGCAGCCTGCCTGCCGCTGGGATCGGGCAGGCGCTGGGAACGGGAGCCCTGGAACGTCTGAGCCTGCTTCGCTTTCAAGCGATCGTTCCGGGTGCGTCGTCCCCTGTCCTGCTGCAATCAGGCGAAGCGGGACGGACGCTTGCTGACGGAACAACTGAAATCGATGTCGCGTTCGAGCCGCTGACGATTTCGATCCATGGGACTTGGCAAAACCCAATTCGTCCGGCGGATGTAAACGACGATGACAGCGTGAGCCCACTAGACGTTCTGACCCTGATCAACGACATCAACTTCCGTGGCACAAGGAACCTCGTCGTTCCGCCCACGCCGTCGGACCGTCCGCTGCCTTATCTGGATTCCACCGGTGACAACCGCATCGACGCGGTGGACGTGCTCTTGGTCATCAATTACCTGAACGCCCACTCATCCGTGGCGGAGGGTGAGTCCGCTGGGAATTCCCCCTCCCCGTCGCCCGGCGCGAGATGGCCGGAACTCGTCGACTCGCTGTACGGCGAACGCTTGGAACGGACGCTGGACGAGGCCAGCCTGGCCGGCAATCGACGGGCGAACCAGCAGACCGCAACGTGTCGTGAACTGCGGTCTGCGTCAGGCGACCGGCCGCCGGTGCCGTTCGCCGACGAAGCGGTGGAAGTGGACAGTGCTGATGCATTTTGCGCGGCTTCCACAGCGTCTTCGGCAGACGAGTCGGACATACTGGCCCTGGATGGCCTGTTCGCAATCTGGGACGATTGACGGCATCGGGCGAGCACCGGTCCAATACCCGATGCCTCGGCGAGCATGCGTTGCCGAAAACAGAGTTCTGAGGCATGCCGGTTCAGGCGGCGCGGAGTTCCGACTTCCGCTCCGGCGGTCTGCCTCGGATCGTGACGTGGCGCACTGCCGCCAGGGACCAGGCCGTGCGAAGCAGATCGCTGTGTTGGGCTGTTACCCCTCAAATGCT
>CAIYOB010000116.1 GCA_903927685.1 uncultured Planctomycetaceae bacterium | reverse complement strand
CAGCGGCAACCCGGCCTCAAAGACCAGGGCGAACTCCAACGGATCGCCGCCCAAATCCACCACGCCGCCGCCTTGGTTGACGGGCGACAGGCCCGAGATGCGGCTGCCCACCGCCGCCACGATCGCTCGCGCTACGGTGTTCTGGGAGTCCGTGTACTGGAACGGAACGGCAAAGTGCCCGGGAGCGACGACGCCGTTGTTGTCGAACTCGAAGACGTAGTCCGTGCCCGCGACCAGGTCGCTGATCGTGAACGTCTCTTGGTCGACGACGCCGCCGGCGCTGCCACCGGGCGCGGGCACGCGGAACTGCAGCGGCCCAAACGCCGGGTCGATTTCCAGGCTGGTGCTCAGCGTCAAGACGTCGCTCTCGTCGGTCCCGCCCACATCGATCAGACCGTCGCCCAGATAGCTGGGCACGATCCCTAGCGCGGACACGCCCGGCGACATCGCGGCCACGGTCGCCAGCGAAATCTCATCGCGGGACATCGCGTCCGTGATGGCGATCGCAATACTGCCCGGCGTGACCGCGCCGTCTTTGTCGTACTCGAACCGCTTGGTCACCGACCCCTCGGTGACGAGGAACGCTTGCCCATCGGGCACCGCTCCCCCGGTTCCCAGCTTGGTGATCGCCGGGACGCTGTTGGTGTCCAGGTCGTGCAGGACGGTCCCGCCGACGTGGATCAGGCCATCTCCCAGGTGCCGCGGGGACAGGCCCAGAGCGGCCCGGTTGATTTCGAAGATGATTTCGCTGGCGATCTGGTGCGGCGTGCTGCCGGCGGCGATGTTGACCGCGGCGCTGCCCGGCAGGACGCTGTCGTTCAAGTCCAATTCCAATGTCGCCACCTTGGTCCCGTCGGTCACAAACAGCCGCTGTCCGTCCAGCAAGGCGTCGCCGCTGCCGGTTTGCGACAGGTGGGTTGCCGAGGTGTTCAGCGTGATCCGCGTGAAGGCGTTCAGGTCGTACGCCACCGAGCCCAGATGCACGCGGGCCGAACCGGTCATCTTGACCGGATTCAGGTTCAAGCCGGGGACCGTCACCAGCCGCGACAGGATCCGATCGGCAATCTGATCCTGGGTGTCCAGCGTGCTGTAGGGAACGAGGATCGAGCCGACCAGGCTGTGGTCATTCCCGCCGTCGTCAAACTCAAACAGGAACGTTGTGCTGCCGTCGCTGATCGTGAACTCATCGCCGTCCTGGACGGCGGCGCCGCCGCCCGTGGGGGCTTGCAGCGCCAGCGGGCCGGTCTGGAACAGGTGATTGGGAGTCGTCGGCAGCGTGAGTACGGCGCCGGCGGCGGTAATCGTAATCACGCCCCCCGCCGCACCCGTGGCGGTCAGCCCGGCCGCGTTCAGGCTGGCGACGATGCGGGCGGTCAACACGGCCTGGGTGTCCGCTGGATCGAAGCCGATCAGAATGGCTCCGACCCGCCGCGCTCCATTGCCGCCCGGCACGGTGACCGTGTCCTCGAACTCGAACAGATAGGTGGTGCCGCCCCGCGTGACCGTAAAGTAATCGCCATCGCGGACTTCGCCGCCACCGCCTGCTGGAGTCTGCATCGAGGCCGTCCCCATTTGCCGCAGGCCATTCGGGGCCGCCGTAGGCATCTGCAAGACGAAGTTGGCGCCGCCTCCCAGGTCGAGATTGCCCGTGCCGCCCAGCATCGTGGGTTCGACGAACAGCCCGGAAGCCGCGATCTCGTTGACCAACGCCCGCCCGATGTCCTCGGGCGTATCGGTCGGCGTGAACGCCACGGCCCGGTGGCCCGTGGCCACGCCGTTGCCGAAGGAGAGGTTTTCGAACTCGAAGGTCACACTGGTCAGACCGTCCGAAATGACGAACGTCTCGCCGTCCACGATCCCGCTGGGCGGAATGTGGATCGTCAGCGGATCCGGCAACTGCATGGCCAGCGTGGCGGGCACCTGCAGCGTCGCCGAAGGCGCCGTGCCCGGCTGGGCGTTTTCCATCACCAGCGCACTGCCCGGGCTGATGGTCAGCTCCGCACCGCGCGAGCCGCCGACTTGGACCCGGCTGTTGGTCAACAGCCGCGGCGTCAGATTCAACGAGGCCCGCAACGGATGGTTCTGCAGCACCTGGACGATGGTCCGGGCGATGCTCAGCGAGCTGTCGGTTTCCTTGATCGGGATCGCGGTCGACGTCCCCGGCGCCAGCGTCAGGACCCCGTCCTTGTCAAACTCGAACGTGGCCGAAACCAGTCCGGCGGCGTCCTGGACCGTAAAGTACTCGCCGTCTTCGATCCCGCCGTTGGCAACCCCGCCGCCGCCCGTCGGCACGGCCAACACAAAGCCGCTGTCGAATTCGTAGATCACCGGCGCGTGCACGCCGTCTGCGAGCACAAACGTATCGCCGTCGCTGTAGTTGAGCCCGCTCTGGGTAACCAGGGTTGGATTCTGGACCAGCTGTTCCAACACCGCGTTCAGCGAATTGGCGACTTCGGTCCGGGTCATGTCCGTGTTGAACGAGATCAGTGCCTGGTTGGTCGCGGTCGCGTCATTCCAGCCCTGCCGGCCCTCGACGCCGATCGGCGAGGCCGCGCCGGAACTGAAGGTGACGCTCTTGAGCCCTTCGACGTTCAGCCGGTTGGTACGGTAGTCGCTCGGGTTGATCGCCGGATTGTCGTAGCCCAAATCAGCGTTCATGTGCGGGATCACGTTCGCGGACAACTGCCCGCGGTTCACCGCGTCCTCGATCGCCAGGAAGATCCGTTCCGCGACGTCGTTGGGGGTCTGCGAGCCGTCCACGTAAATCGGCACGATGCCTTGCGGCCGCAGGGCCGTCGCGCCGGGCGCAAAGCTCACCGTATTGGCCGGAATCAGCGTGCCGTCCAAGGCGATGACGTCTTCGTTCGGGAAGGCCAGTTGGCTGGCCTGGATGTTCAGGCCCGAGGTGTTGATCACCGCGATCAGGCCCGGCCGGGCGCCGGCCGCCAGCGGCGGATCGACAACCACGTTGGGGCCGCCGTTGATGATCTCGTCCACCGTGTCCGTGGGGAAGAACGGCACGGCAACGTTCAGCGGATCAACTCCCGGCGTGCCGCTCAGCGTCAAGCTGGGGGCCGCGGTTACGTCAATCGTGTGCGCGGTGCCGCCGGCCGCGTCCAGCACGGTCAGCAAGCCGTCACCCAGGGCGGCCGCCCGCAGCGTCCAGCCCTGGGCTTTCGCCGCCGCGTTGACCGCGTTGGCGATCCGCTCGGCGACTTCGTCCGCGTCCTTCGCCGTCCGCGTCTGATTCACGCCGAACGGCCCGCCTGTGTTCAAGACGTGGGCGGGTTGCGTGCCGCCCAGGACGATCGCGCCATTGACCACGTCGCCCGCCGCCACGCTGGGCAACGTCAAGCCCAGCACCTGGCTGTTCGACAGTCCGTCGGCGCCGTCCAACGCAGCGATAATCCGCTCGGCCATCTCGTCCTGCGTCGGCGGCTGGAAGCCGTTGGCCACCGTCGGCGCCGTTGTGGTGTTGACCACGGTCTGGGGCGTCGTCCCGTCCAGAACGACGACCCCGCCGCCGGTGTTCTTGGCGTTCAGGCCCAGCACGCCGAATCGATTCAAGATGGCGGCCGTGACGCGTTCGGCCAAGACGTCCTGCGTGGTGAAATGGTCCATCTGGATCACGTCCGACGCACTGACCACACCGTTGCTGTCGAACTCGAAGATCACGGGAGCAATCGCCCCCAACCCGTCCGGATCGATCCGGAAGGTGTCGCCGTCCTGAACCCCGCCCACGCCGCCGCCGGCCGCCGGCAGGTACAGCACGCGGTTGTTCGCCGCGTTGATCCGCAGGTTGAACGGGTTGATCAGCGCGCCGTCCTTGTCGAATTCGAACGTGTACGTGGTCACGCCGTTGGACAAGCTCATCATGTCGCCGTCCGCAATCTGCGCGCCCGTCGTCGGGACCAGAATCGTGAGATTGTCGGCGATATTGATGATGTTCGTGCCGTTGTCAGGGCCCGGAATGCCGTCCACGTCGATCAGGTTCCCGTCCTTGTCGAACTCCAACGCGATCGGCAGGTTGACGCCGGCGCCGTCCAGATCGACCAGCAGGATCTCCTGGTCGTTGATTCCGGCGCTGCCGGTCTGCGGCACGGCCAGGATGAAGCCGGTGTCGAACTCGAAAGCCCGCTGGCCCGTGCCGTCGTTCAGGTAGAAGATGTCCCCGTCGAACAATTCCGAACCGTCGGTGACCACCATATCCGACGAGGTGAGCGTGCTGCGCACGAAACGCAAGACGGCCGTATTATCCAACTCGTCCGTCAGCGTCATCTCCTCGTTCACCGGGATCGCTGCGCCGGTCGGAGCCACGATGGTGACGCCGCTGTCGAACTCGAGGACGTGGGTCCCGATCTGAGCGGTGTCGCCGTCCTGGATGTAAATCCCGCCCACGGCGCGGATCTCCTCGCCCGTCGCCGCGTTGCTGACGTTCAGGTCGCCGGCCGAGCTGAAGTCCACCCGCAGCCGAAGACTGGTCCGCCCGGTGTACTGATCCAGCGGAATGCGGACCTGGCGCCAATCGTCGACATCGTACAGTTCCTGGACGTCGAAATATTGGTTGGGGTCGTCCGGCGAAGTCGCCGCGCGGTAGGCCGCGTCAAAGTCCTGCAACTCGTCGTCCACGAACCCGGTGCCGCGATACGAGTTGTTCGTCGCCAGTTCCTGCCAGTCGCCGTTGTTGTCGGAGATGTACACGCGGACCGCGTCGCGCATCATCCGCCCCGAGGCCGAGGTCGGATTGCTGCTGTCGTTTTCGGTGTCCAGGAAGTAGCTGAAGTACAACGCGGGCTTGTCCGCCGCCGCGTAGCCTTCGAGACTGAACTCGTTGCTCACGATCGAGCCGTGCGACCCGCCAGGGAAATCGTAACTCCGCGGCCCCAGCGGATTCCCATACAGGTCGTACGCATAGCCTTGGCCAAAGTGGATGCTCTGCGAGCCTTCATGGCCGGAATCGTTCACCCGATAGTAGACGTCGATATCGGGCGTGCCCGGCGGCGAGACCGACGGCGGGAACGGCTGGGTGTACAGCCCCAAGCGGAAGTCCATCTCGTCGGGATACTGCCGGTTAACCGACAGCGTGCCGGACGCCGTATTCAGGATGGTATTCGGCGACGGCGTCTCCTGGAACAGGTTCTCGTCCAAGGTCGAGAACGCCAGTCCGCGGATCTCGGTGCCATGCGTTCCCGTGCTGACGCTGGTCGCCCCATTGACGAAGATAGGCTGCGCCTCGCCGGCCGTGTTGAACGCGTACAGGGTGCCCGCCGAGTCGGTGGCGAACAGCATGTTGCGGTAGGCCCCGTTCTCCACCGTCGAGGGACCCGCGGTCAAGCCGGAGAAGTCGATCCCCAGCAGGTCCTCGCGCGAGGTGCGGATATAGGTCGTCCGCACGTCGTCGTCGTTGCCCGCCGTGTTGAACGGATCGTCGATTCGGTACAAGCCACCTTGATCGCTGACCGCGTACACCCGGCCGTTCAGGGTCGCCATGCCGGTAACCTTGCCGCCCGGCCCTTCGCCCTTGGCGATGATCGACGAATTGTTGATGATGCTGCCGCGATTCAGGCGAACGAACCGCCCCCGCGCCGCGGCCAGAATGCCGGTCGGATCGCTGGCCGGGTTCAAGGCCTCGTTGACGACGCTGGCCACCCGGTTGGCGAGCCCGAGGATGGGAGCCCCGTCGGCGTTGCCGTTGACGTCGCGGTCGACCTGATGATCTTCGGGCCAATCGTCCGCCAGGACGGGAATCCGCACGTTGCCCGACGAAACCCCCGAAGCACTGGTCGCGACGGGCCGCCAGACCTGCGGCATGCCCGGCGTGTTCATCCCGGAGAAGTCAGCGTCGACGGCGTCCGGGAAGTTGATGCGGTTCAGGAAGCCGCCGGCTCCCCAGGTCCCGTCCGTCGTGTCGACGTCGATCACGGGCCCCACCACGGCGGCGACCCGCGTGGCGATGATGTGGTCGGTCATGTTGCGGCCCGGAGGCGGCGGAGCCGCCGGCTGAACCGTGTAGTCCGACGGCAGGAACGGCGTCAGACGCGCATCCGGATTGTAGATGTCGTACGACTCCTCGACGCCGGTGATCAGCGTGAAGCCGAGCCCATAACTGGTGATATCCCGAATCGCGGAGGTGCCCGGCGTGAACTGGATCCGGTCGCCGTTGACGACGATCCGGTCGTTGACCGGCTGGGTCGTGAAGTTGATCCCGTACTCTTCGACGACCACGCGGTCGCGAATGCCGAGGGTGACCGTGGCGGTCGAGATGGCGGACTGGATGGCGGCCGCAATCCGCGTCGCCATCGTCGCCGCGGTGGTCGGGGCGATGGCCGGATTCGCGTTGGCGTCCCCGGGGTCGAAATCGATGCGGAAATTCCCCGGCGTCACACCTGCCGGCCCAAACCGGACGTCGTTGTACTCGAAGGTGTACCGCCGGCCATGATTGACGATGGAGAACGTCCGCCCGTCACCCAGGAAGTTGCCCGCAAAGGCCTGCACGACCTGCTTGTTGGCCGTCGCCGTTTGAATCGCCACGTCGATCCGATTGATGACCTGCGCCTCGGTGAACGCCGGGCCGGGAATGATGGAATCGACGGGCACGGCGGTCGCGTCGCTGACGCCCGGACGGCCCTCGTCCGAGATATTGGCCGCCGTCGAGGTGTCCAGGACGTGGTTCCGGCTGCCCGCGGGAATCCCGTCATCGCCGCCCAAGTGGACCAGGCCCTCGCCCAGGTACGTCGGCGTCAAGCCTAACGGTTGAGCGCCGATGGCCGCCGCAATATTGGCGCCGATCTCGTCGTGGGTCGCAGCTTGCGAGAACGCGATCGGGACATACGCGGGGTCGGCCACGACACCGTCGCTGTCCATCTCGAAGACCACCGTCCGGAAGCCGTCGCCGATCCGGAACGTCTCGCCTTCGGTGATCCCGCCCGCGACACCCCGCGCGGTGATGCTGGGCGCATTCGAGGCGTTCAACGAATTGACTCGCGTGCTGCCCAGGTGCACCACGCCGCCCGGCTGGGCCGTGGGGGCCAGGTTCAGCGACAAGACGGGGTTCCCGATGACCGCCACGATCTTGGCCGCCAACTGGTCCGCCGTGTCGGAGGACGAGTAGCTGATCACCTGCGCCGCCGGCACCGCGACCCGCCCGTCGCGATCGAACTCGAACGTCAAGTTGACGCCAGTCGCCGTGTTGCCGATCGTGAACCGCTCGCCGTCGCTGATCCCGCGGCCGCCGACCGTGGGCATCTCGAGCAGGTACCGCACCGGCGTGATCAGGGTATAGCCAGTGTCGAACTCAAACTTCTGGAAGACCCCGGCCATGCTGAGGTAGAAGTTGTCGCCATCGGCGATCTGCGAGCCGTCGACACCTTGCAGGATGGGGGCCGCGCCGGCCGTCCCGCGGATGGCCAAGCCGTTGGCGCCGGGCGATACGAACGCTCGGAAATCGCCTTCCATCGAGACCCGGCTGCCGGGGGCGTGCGCGATAATGTTCAACCCGCTGGCATTGATCTCGGTCGCCAGATCGCTGGCGATCTGCAGCGCGGTCGTGCCCGGCCCAACCACGATCAGCGTCGCGTTGGGGTCGGTCCGTGGCGGCGGGTTCTGCTGGGCCAACTGGAACTCGAAACTGGCGCTGGCCACGCCGTCGTTGACCGTCACGACGGCCCCGTCGACCGTCGTGCCGCTGCCGGTGACCTCGATGACCGAGCCGACATCCATCTGGAAAATGTCGTCGTCCAGTTGGAAGAAATTGCCGTCCCGGATCGAGACGTCGCCGGCCACATTGATCGCCTGGGTCACTTCCGGACCGGTGTCGAACTCGAACGTCGTCTGGTCGGCTCCGTCAACGACCGTGAAGTACTGGCCGTCCTGGATGTTCTGCTGTGCCGGCCGGGTCGGCGGCGGCGCCGGAGCGGTCAGCAGGCCGCCGGAGGCATACGTCAGTTCCAGACGCGGCGCAGTCAGCACCTCGCCACGCTCCTGGACCTGCGTCCCGGCGCCCGTGAAGATCGCCGTGGTCGCCGAATCCACTTTGTTGCTCTGCGGCGTGCTGACCGCTTCGCCCAGGGCCGGGTCCAGCGGGTCCGCCACGAAGCGGTACAGGATGTTCTCGATGATCTCGACGCCGGGCAGCAGGTTCGCGAAATCCGACCAGCCGCGGTCGCCGACCGCCAGGCCGTCCTGATTGCTGACGATCGTGATCGCATTGAACTCGATGCCGTCGCCCACTTCCGTGTCCAGCGGCTGGCAGTAATGGCTCAGAATCGACTCGCCGGGGTTCAACGCATCCTCGACGTACGTCTCGATGCCGTCGTCCTGGACCCGGGCGGCGGAACCGTCGCGGGGACTGATCGCCAGGTAGTTGCCCGAGGCTTCATCGCGCGGATAGCACGGGGCTGGTTCGTTTTGGGACAGCCGATACGAGTACAACCAGCCGTTGGGATGCATCGCGACGTCGGCCGTCTCGTCGCCGAAGGCCGTCATGACCGTCTCCTGCGTCCCGGTAAAGGGATCCACGGTCAGCACGGTCGTCGACGTCACGTCGCCGGGCAAGCCGCGATCGCGCGTCAAATACAGCACGACATCGCCCAAGTGGTACGGCACTTCCGACGTGTTGTCCCATAGCACGGGAATCTGGGGCGCATCGTTCGTCGAGGTGTTGCCGACCTCGATGTGATCCTCCGCAATCCGGCGGACGGTTTCGATCGGCTCCAAGCGAAGATCGGGATTGGCGGCGACCGCCGAGGTGAACTGGTCCATTTCGTCCGGCATCCAGACGTCGGGCGAGACGGCCACGCGGAAGGTCGCATACGGATACGGCTTGAACGGTTCGCCATTGGGCTGCACGATCGCCAGATCCACCACGCCCAGGAACGGATCGCTGCCGCCGATGCTGCCCCGCAACAGGTCCTGCACATCCGACGCCCCAGGCGTGGCCGAGAGATCCTCGGCGACGTTGCCGTCCCGCGCCGTGTAGACCAGCCGGTAAATGTCGTCCGTGCGATCCTCCGGAGTCCCATTCATATCGTACAGCCGGTAGACCTGCATCGACGCGTTGGGCCGGTCGGTCAAACCGTTGGCATAGTCCAGGTCAAAGACCGTTGGATAAGTCGGGGACGGGTATTGCGCGATGATGTCGGGGTCAAGGAAGGCGATGTCGAACTCGTAGAAATCCACGTCCGGAGTGTTCGGATTGCCGTCTTCCAGGTAGTTCAACGTGCCGCCCACGGAGATGGTGTTCCGGTCCGCGCTGACCAGATTGCCCAGCCGTTGGGCGTTGGCGGATGTCTCGTTCTGTGAGCTATCCTCGGTGGCTTCGCCCGACAGCGGTGAATGCGCCGGCAAGCCGCGCAGTTCGACGCCGTTGGTGGCATAGGCGATGGTGGCATAACGGACCGTCGAGCCGCCAAGCTCGTCCAGTTCGCGGAGCCGGATCTGCAGCTGGTAAGCGCCCGAGGTCAGGCCGCCCGCCAGATCATCGAGATTCGGGCTGTTGCTGCGGATCCGCACGTGGTACGTCAGCGGTCGCTCGGGGTCTTCCGGATTGGCGACGCCGGGCAGCAGCACGCGCAAGCCGGGGTCCCGCGGATTGGCGGTGTAGAAATCGGTCACCGGCATCTGCGGCGTCTTCCGCATCAACCGGCCTTCGCCGTCCAGCAGGGTCGGATCGGCCAGTTCTTCCGGCGTCAGGTTCTCTTCGTCCCGCTGCAGCGGCTCGAGATAATTGTTCGGGTTCAATTGCTCGTACAAGGAGCTGAGCGAGCGGGCCACGACCTGCCCGTTGCTGTCCAACAGCTCGATGATCGGATCAAAGGCCATCGTGGTCCGGTCGAGGTCGATCCAGACTTCGGTGCCGGGAATGCCCTTGAAGCTGTAGACGTCCAGGTCCTTGGCGTCCGCCAGGAAGCCCTGCACGGTGAAGCCGAGCCGCCGGTTCTCGTCTCCGGCATACTCGCTGGGCGCCAAGGCTCCCAGTACTTGGGCCGAATCGGGCGAACCGTTCGGACCCGGCGAGTTCACGTCGCGGGCTTCGTCTTCGTCCAGCGTCTCGACGTTGCGGTCGTGGCTGTACTTGTCCAACAGGATGCTGTTCCAGTCGCCCGGCCGCGCCGTGCTCTGGCTGCCGTCGTTGTTCGTGTCGCCCTGGGGGTTGCCGTCCGGCCGCGTGCCCGCCGCGTGGCGGTCGTCGCGGAACGAGGTCAAGACCACCGGCGACCCCGGTTGGCCGAGCACCTGGATGATGCCGCCGATCCGGTCGTCGATCTCGTGCGGGATGCCGTTGGCGACGAAACCGGCCCCGGTGCCCAGCAACTTGACCACCAGGCTCTCCGTCGGGCTGCTGGCCAGCATCAGCCCGCCGAAGCTGTGGAAGTCGGACACGTACACGGTGTCGAACAGGACGTGCACGATATCCGCGTCGTCCCAGACGCTCTGCGTCGTCAGCGTCTGCCCGCGCACGATCATCCCGTTGATCTCGTTGTCGTCCAGCTGGTTGTCCAGGATCAACGGACCCTGGTTGTCGCGGTAGCCCTCGACCCGGTCCAGGAGGCCCGTCGTGCGGCCCGTGTCCCGCTTGTACACGTAGTTCAAGGCATTGACGTTGATGTTGATGGCCGGCGTGGCCAGATTGGGATTGGGCTGGCTCGTCGTCGGATCGTCATCCGGGTTGTTCCGGAAGATGTTGTTGTAGATCACCGGTTGGGCCTGCCGGACGAAGATCACACCGGGCTCGTTGAAGCCGCGGCCGAACCGGTCGGTCTCGCCCTGTCCGCCCTGCCCGCGGGAGTTGAATTCGAACACCGAGTCGGCGATCCGAGCTTCGGCGTTGTCCATGATCTCGACGACGTTGAAGGCCGTGAAGGTGCCTTCGACGCGCGTCACGCCACCGCCGTAGGCGAACACGGCGTGATCCACATTCAGGCTCGACAGGTGCCCGCCGTAAATGCCGCCCCAGTCGCCGGCTTGCGGATCGTTCGACGAGCCGGCGATCACCGCCCCGTCGTTGCCCGTGTCAAAGGTGCCGCCGGCTCCGTAGCGGTCGTCGGCGATCGACGTGAAGATGATCTCCCGCCCATCGTCGCCTTCGGCGATCAGCTGGGCCCCCAGCTCCAACTCGATTCGCGCGCCATCCAGCTTGACCACCACCGACGGGTCAACCTCCAGACGGCCGTCGGGACGCCCCAGCGGAATGGAATCGTCCAGGACCGCTCCGGGCTCCGCCGTACCGTCATCCACGAACGACGTGGACGTCGCGTCGATCTCGGCGACCAACTGGTACGGCGCGGCCCCCGTGTCGCTGCTGCGGTAGATCCGCCGGCCGACATAGTTGCTGGTGGCCGGAGGCGCGGGCAAGTTTTCCAAGAGCACCGTCCCCCGTCCGGGCAGACCGAGCGCTGTTGGATTGCCGTCCAGCGTCACCTTGACGGTGGCGTCGGAGGGCCGAGACTCCTTGCCCAAGGCGTCGACATACGTCACGCGATAGCGGTAATCGCCCGGCGTCAATTCGCCGCCCAACTGCGGCGCCAGCGTGACGGCGCCGCTGGGCGGCACGTCCAGCACGCCGCCGCGGGCCTTGCCGCTGTCCACGAACACGGTGTCCTGCCGGTTCAACTGAGTCACCAGCACAAACGGCCCGTCATTGACGCTGCGGTACAGTCGCCGCGCCACGTACGTATCGGCCGCCACCGGCAACTGGGTGAATCTCACCGACCGCAACTTGCCCGACACGTTGGCAGCGGTGATCGTCTTCGTCATCCCGACCGAGGCCGGGCTTTCGTAGCCAAAGCGGTCGACGTAGGTCAGCTTGTAGGTGTACTTGGTGTCGACGCCCGTGCTGCCCAGCGAACCGCCGGTCGTGGTGCCGTCGTTGACGGCGGTCTGGATCACCAGGGCGACCGGCGGGGCCGTGCTGCGATCAAAGACGCCGCCGGGCTGCGCCGCGATCGCCAGGTTTTCACTCATCACGTGCACGATGTCCGTGTCGTTCCAGCGGCCGGAGACGTTCAGCTTTTGAGCGCTGCTGCCCGCCTCCGTGCTGACGCGCACGAACAGACCGTTGACCGAGTTGTTGACCAGCTGGTTGTGATGGATCTCCGGGCCGATCCGCGCATAATCCGACGTGAAGGCGAGCCGCTGATAACGGGGCGCATGGAAATTCGTCTCTTCAAAGCTGTCCGGGCTGGCGGACATCGAGGCGTCCGCACTCCGCGAGATCGTGTTGTACGTCACCGTCGGCCGGGCGTCGGTGATATGGATCGGATTGACGGTCCGCGATACCGAGTTGATCAGCACGCTGCCACCGCCGTAGCGGACGTCCGCGTGGTTGACGTAGTTCAGGAAGATGCCTTCGTCGGACCACTGGAAATAGCCCTGCGTACGGTCGATGTCGCTGCGGAACTCGAGTCCGCCCCAATCCCCGTTGGCCGGCGTCGTCACGAACGGGTTGGTGTCCAGGCCGACCGTCTGATCGTTGTACGAGGTGAAGTACACGCTGCCGGCGGCTCGGGTTCCGTTGGCGTTCTGCACGGCCGTGTCGCCGATGTCAAGACTGCCGTTCCCGTTGCTGTCCGTCAGCAGGAGGGGAGCGCCAAGCACTTGCAGCGCGCCCCCGCTGCGGTCGACGCCCGCGGCACTGCTGCCCACGCCGATCCGCGCCCGCCGCATCTGGAACACGGCGCTGGCGTCGACCATCATGGTCACGCCGCGGGGAATCTCCAGAGTCGAGCCGTCCGGCAACGCCGCGCCGAGGCTGTTGAAGCCGATCTGGTAGGACTGGTTGTCGGCCAGCGTGCTCAGGTTCTTGTCCGCGCCGGCGTTGCCGACCACGCGGAGGATATCGCCGAATCCGGCCTTGCTGATCGCCGTCGCCAGATTGTTGTAGGGTGCGGTCAGAGTCCCCGACGGCGTCACGCCCGTCGGCGGCACGTAGGACTTGTCGACGAAGATCGTCTCGGCGGCGCTGGTCGGGACGCCGGACGTCAGAGCCGGCGCCGTCCGGAACCAGAAGTTGTATACGCCGCCCGGGACCCCGTCGCCGTCGCCGTCCAGGAACGTCGCGGGGTTATTGGGATTGTCGGCATCGGCAATCGACTTGGCGGCGTCCGGCCGGTAATTGAGACGCAACTCGTATTCACCTTGGGTCGTGCCGCCAAAGCCCGAATCCTCGATGATCGGATCGTACTCATCGTTGCCGCTGGCGCTCACGCCAACGTAATACACGCCCGCGGCCAGGTCCAACTCCAGGTACGAATCGCGGCCGAAGTAGTTGTCGTTCCGCGCCAGCAGTTCATACGTCCCGTCGGGCTTGGCGCGCCACAAGGTCAGCACCGTGTCCAGCAAGCTGGACTGCAACTGCCGCTCGGCCATCGTCTCGATGGTCAACCGCCCGTCGGCATTCGGCTGGCCGGGAACCGCCGCCAGTTCGAACCGGAACAGGTCGATGTCCTTGCTTTCGGGGAAGTACATGTGCCGCAGATGCAGCAGATCCTGGTCGCTCATCACCGTGGGTTCAAGCACGTTGGTGAAATCCAGGTCGGCGTCGCTGGAGCGAACCTCGAAGCCCGCAGTGGCCGTGTTGGTGTCCAGGTCTCCGATCGCCAGGCCGGGCAATTCCGGCGAGCTGCCCAGCCCCAACAGGCTGGTGACCCCGCTCATCGCTGAGCGGAACCAGCTGCCGTTGAAACGATCGTTCAAATCGACGCTCATCACCAACAGCGGTTGGTTCGGGTTGGTCGCCCGCGTGTCGCCCGATGCGATGATCAGCCCATCCCGCTCGGTTTCCACGAATTCGACGCCGATCAGGTCGTTCAACACCTGCAGGGCTTCGCGCGCCCGCCGCTTTTGTGTCTCCGTGATGATGTTGAACGCCGGTTGCGGGTTATTCAGCGAATCGGGGATGTAGCCGATGTCGGACCGGAAGTTGTATTCGATCCGGGTGATGCCCGTATCCGTGTCCGCGCTGCCGTCTGCCAAGTGCTGGCTGACCGGCGTTTCGCGATGCCCCGGTTCGTCATTGCTGCCCGGCAACTCAAGCCGGTAAACCTGCGGCTCAATCAGGCCGCGCACGATCTGGTTCTGCGCGGTCAAGGTGCCCAGGTTGCTGGCGGTCGAGTAGCTGGACCCCAGCCCCATCAGGGTGACCGGATCGTGGCTCACGCCGGTGATGACCGTCGCTCCAAGCGCCGGATCGACGCTGGCCAAGACCTGCTGGCCGGCGATGAAATGCCCCTTGATCGCATCGACCAGTTGCTGAGCCGTGGAGGGACTGTAGATGTTCCCGGAGGCCGTGTACGTGTTCAGTTGGACGGTGATGACGTTGTCCAGCACTGACACCTTGGGCAGAGCGTCCACGCCGAAATCGCTCTCCGTGACCTCGATCCGCGTGGCCTGCCCCCACTGCTCTGTCAGCCCGAGGTAACTGACGGGCACGGTGTTGTAGACGCCCTGTCCGGTCGACTCGGGCGTCACCGTGACCGGCACGGCCGGCGTGGGGGTCTCGTCGGTCCCGATCCGCAGGCGGAAGGTTCCCACTCCCGGCGGCGCCAAGGTCGCCAAGTCCGCGGCAAAGGTCAGAATCGCCATGTCCTTGGTGGCGTCGTACTGGACGGACGCGGGGATGAAGACCTGGTCGTCCGTGTTCTCCAGCGTGTCGCGGGTGTAGACCAGCTGATAGAACTGCGGATTCTGAGCGCTGGCCACATTCAGATCGTCGTTGTTGAAATAGACGGCGATCTTGTTGCGCTCCTGCACCAGGCTGCCATTGGTCAGACGCATCACGGGCTGAGGCACCACCGAGACAATCTGGGGGGCCAAATCCAATTCGAAGACGATGGTCGAGTTCTCGCCGTCCAGGTACGTCTCGCCATTGACGTTCTTCAACGGCGTCGCCCCCGTCCCGAAGATGTCGATCCGGTAGACATCGTCCGTCGCTTGACCCGCAAACCGGAACACGACTTCGTTCAACGCGGGTTCGGCCCCGACCCCGATATAGCCGGGACGCACGACGACGTCGTTGGCTCCGGTCAACACCAGCGACGTGTTCCCGGCGGCCGTGGCGGCAATGTTCTGTGAAGGCGAACCGCGAACGATCCGCGCCGAGATCAGATTGCTGGCCTCGGCGCTGTTCGCGATCGCGTTGACCAGATCCAAGGCCGTGCTTTGATTGTTGGTATTGACGTTCAGACTGATGTTGATGGTCCGCCCGATGACACTGACGCCAGGCAGGCCCGGGCCCCCGAAATTGCTCTTGGTGATCGCCAGTGTAATGCCATTCTGATCGTCGCCCAGACGAACCGCCGAGAACTCGATCAGGACCCCGCTGGAACCGGTGCCGAAATCGCTCGAGACGCTCGCCGGGGCAAACACCCCGTCCAGGTTGGCGCGGGTGACTTGAATGCCTCCCGGCGCCGTGCTGCTGCCTAACGAGTCCGGGTCGATGACTTGGTTCTGGTCGAAACGGAATGTCAAGTCAGCAGGTGCCACATTGCGGATGTCGCCAGTCTGCAGCAGCGCACCGTCGTTTGGCTGGATGCCAATCAGCTGGGCGCCGGCCATCAGCTGCCGATCCTCGAGCCGTTCGAGCTGCATCCCGGATCGCGGCTTGCGATGCATAGACGAGAGGAGTTCCTGCCGGTTCTTTCGTTTCTTGGACAAAACACTACGCGATCGACGGATGGCCATGAACCAACCCCTTGTGTGACCCGCTCGTTGAGGATCAATGGTTTCGTACGGGAAAGTGACCTACGCACTGCCAGCGCAGTATTGCGGCCAATAACAGCAGCATCGGCAGTGAACGTAAAGCAAATATACGCAATATGAGCCGACTGGAATCTTCAGGTCGGCATCCGCGGCGTAATAAGCGGATTAAAATCCCTGACTGGTCCAACACAACTAACAGTTAAGCCACTGACAATGTAATCTTTTCGCTTTACGCCGTGTTTTCCGGATGTAGCGGCGGAGGCGAAGTACGACGCAACAGTCGCCCCCACGAACATAATACGGAAACTCACCCGCCTTTGACGCAGGGCGTCCCTGGACGGTTCCCCGCAACTCGGCCGCACACAGGCACCGAAAGGAATTCTTAATACATGTAACGGTGCAAGTCTTTTGTCTTTGACGCGGCAGCGTTTGGTGGCCAAGGTCGCGGTTTCGCTCTCATCCGTGGGTCGGCCTTGATCGCAAGCTTGCGAAATGCAGTCACTGCCAGCATGAGCGAATGCCCACGGCTTGCCCGTGGGATGGTTACGCTTGTGGCTACACACGAACGCTCCTCACACCCTCTTCCCCGTTCCCCAGCGGCGGCTTCGCCGCCGCTGGGGAACGGGGAAGACTATGAAGAGGTGTCCGTCTGCGTAGCGGCAAACGTGAAGCTCCCACGGGCAAGCCGTGGGCATCCATTTTCTCCCACGTACAATTGCTAGCATTTGGCAACATTACGGTCATGGCCGGCGTCACCGAGGACCTGGGGGCAGGTGCTCGGTCAAGTAGCGAGTCAGCAATTCCCGCAGATGCCGCGTCGTGTTCGGCCCTTCGCCGATGGAATGCGAGCGGTTGGGATAGGCCATCATTGTGAATGGCTTGTTGAGCCGCACCAGCTCGTTAATGAGCGATTCCGCACCTTGATAGTGGCAATTGTCGTCGCCTGTGCCGTGAACGATCAACAGGTCGCCCTGCAGTTGATGTGCGAAATTGATCGCCGAGCCCTCGGAATAGCCCTCCGGATTGTCGCCGGGCAGGCCCATGTACCGTTCTTCGTAGATTGTGTCGTAGAAACGCCGGTTGGGTACGGGGGCCACAGCCATCGCGGTCTGATAGAGTTTGGGGAACTTGAAAATCGCGTGCAGGCTGGTGGAACCGCCCCCGCTCCAGCCCCAGATCGCCACGCGTTCGCGATCGAGGTACGGCCGTTCTGCCAACGTTTTTTCCAACGCTTTCGCTTGGTCGGCGGGCCCCAAGATGCCGAGCTTGTGGAACATCGCTTTCCGCCAGTCGCGTCCCCGAGGCGCCGGCGTGCCGCGATTGTCGACACTGATGACGACATAGCCTCGCTGGGCGAGCATCACGTGCCACAGCCAGCTACGTCCGCCCCACCGGTCAACCACGGTCTGACCTGCCGGTTCGCCATAGACGTATACGAGCACGGGATATTTCTTGCCGGTGTCAAGATCTGGCGGGACCAGGCACCAAGCGTCAAGGGCGACGCCGGGCTCGATCTCCACCCGAAAGAACTCGACAGGTTTCTTCTTCAGCTCTCCACATTGCTTGCGCAGGTCGGCATTGTCGGCGAGCACTCGCCGCGTGGTATGTTCGGGCAGATCGATCAACTCGAAAACCGGTGGCGAGTCGGCCGTCGAGCCCTGATGAATCGCGTGCAGACCATCCGGTGAAACCTGATAGTCGTGCCACCCACTCTGGCCTGAGGGGGTGAGCCTTTCGAGTCGCGTGCCATCGAACTTGATCCTGTACAGATAACGCTGGGTCGGATTCTCCGGCGACGCTTGGAAGTACAGGCATTCATTCCGCTCGTCCACGTGCAGAAGTTGCGTCACGTCATATTCCCCAGGCGTTGCCAGCTTGAGCTCGCCACCCGGCACGGACGCCAGATAGACGTGCCGCCAGCCGTCGCGGTCGCTGATCCAAGTGAACTTCCGGCCCTCGTCCAGCCAATGGAATTCGTCGTCGACATCGACCCAGGCGGCATCCTGTTCGGCGAGCACCTCGGTGACATTCCCCGTCTCGCGGTCCGCGATTAGAACCCGATTCACATTTTGCCGTCGATTCAGCTGCTGAAGGAGGACTTGTTTGGAGTCAGGCGTCCACGCCAAACGGGCGATGTAGTGCTCGCGCGAGTCGCCCGGCACATCCAGCCAGCGGGTTTCGCCGCCGGTCGCCGAAATGACACCGACGCGGCACGCCGAGTTCTGTTGGCCGACTTTGGGGTAGGCAAAGGTCGTCAGCTTGGGATACAGTCCGTCGGTGTTGTTGACCAGCGTGTACTCGGGGACCCCCGTCGTGTCCAGTTGCCAATAGGCGATTGTCGATCCATCGGGGCTCCAAGCAAATCCATCCCGGAGCCCCAATTCCTCCTCGTAGACCCAGTCGAACGTGCCGTTGATGAGGTGGCGATCGGTGGTCGCGGTCAGGGCCGTCCGCTGGTGAGTGGCCAAGTCCTCGACATACAAGTTGTTCTCGCGGACGTAAGCGGCGTGGCGAGCGGTCGGCGACAGCTTGGCGAACATCAACGAGGCTGGCGGCGCGTCGCCACCCAGTTTTCGCAGCTCATGGCTGCCCCTGTCCAGTACCCAATAGTCGCCGCGCGTGTTGGCCCGCCACACGCGTTTCGAGTTCGTGTAGATCAGTACTAGGCTCTGGTCGCCGGAAAACGCGTAGTCGTCGATGGCCAGCGGCGCGGATTCGCCAGGAGGAACCAAGCGACTCGCGGACACCAGCACCTTGGTGTCGCCCGACAAAACCTCGTGCAGGACAATGTCTCGGCCACCAGCCGCGGACCCGGACGCTTCCAGAGTCAGATATCCGGAACCGTCTTTCTCCCACCGCGCCGAGACCGACTGTCCGGCAAAGTCACGCGAATCGAAGATCCGTTCGTTGGTCAGCAGCGAATGGTCCGGAGCCTCGCCCGCCAGTGCAATTCCAACCAGAGCCCAGATGAAGACAAAACAAGAGCGGACAGCAAGCTGGTGCATGGGAGCCTCGAGACAATCGCGGGAATCGGTTATTGTGAACCCAGGGGCAACGCTCCCATGATAGTCGGCCCGTGCCAGACAGCAACTCGCCTGGGACGCTCGGTCGCGATCAGGGAGAACGGGACCAGCAGTCTTGCGTCTGAGGGCTCGCCGCACTCGCCCCCAGGCACTCCAACCGTTCGCCTCGACGCCGCGCTAACTGCCCGTCGCGGGAGCGGCGAGATTGCGTTCAACCATCCCTGGCGCTTCGGCGACGCCCCGATCCTCTTCCAGCGGATCGATATTGACCCATTTCTTGCGAATGTCCTCCGGCACGGACTCGCGCCAGACGGAGAAAACCTCCTGGACGTCGACGTGCGGATTCCCCCGTTCGTTGCCCTCCTGGCCTCCCTGAGCCGGTGCCAGCGGCGCCCACAGCATGTCGATTCGCTCGCTGTCGCTGAAATACCTGCCCCCCGTGACCTTGCCTTCCGAGTCCAGGTCGAGCAGGTAGTGGAAGGACTTGACCCGCTTTAAGCGGGGCGACTGGGGGTACTCCTGATTCGTGCTTGCCGCATAGGCGGCGTTCGTCCGCACCTCGACTTGCTGACCGCCTGACCGTTTTGCGGAGGTGGACGAAAACGCGTAGATCGGGTAGTTCCACACTTCCTTGCCCAGCGTCGAGTCCATGGCGACCGGATGCGAGCTGCGACCGATCCAGTTGGCGAGCACAACATGCAACAGACCGGGATTGATCGCGTCGTCATCCGGATCGCTCTCGTCGTCGTCCCCCCCCAGGAACTCGGCCTCCGAGTACATGTAAATCTCCGCCAGCAGGGCCTTGATGTCGGCCGGCGTGAAAGTGACGCCGTTGCGTTGCACACTCGCCTGGGGCTCGGCATGCCGAATCGAGGCGGCTGTCCAGCCGTTGCAGTGGCCGTGCCAACCGGGCGTTCGTGCGACCATCGATCGTCGCAGCTTCAGAACGCCTCGGCGTTCGAGTGTCGGCTCTTTGATCGTGCTGGTGTCCTTCTGCTCGAACTCCGTTGCCAAAGGCTGCCCTTGATGAAACGCCAAGTCGTATTTGCGCATGGCCTGAATCGTTCCCCCAGCCCGATCCGGGTAATCGTGACCGGAATAGGGAATACGCGACTCCGGTACGCCGCCACGCGTCGGTAGATCGTCAAAATGCCAGACGATTTCCTGCCCCCACCGCCGCTGATAAGCCTCAGTCTGACAGGACGCTTCCTCGGCAACGATCATCCGCTGGGCCTCAGTGGTTTCCGCAGCGCTGCTGAGCGCTAAGGACAACCCCAAGGCGATCGATAACGCGGCCATGCTTGAACTCCTTCCTGGAATCAGAATCCGAATGCGGCCATTAAACAAAAAACGCCCTCGCACAACAATGTGCGAGGGCGTTTTCCTGGTGTCCGTTTTTCGCCGAGGGCGGCCATGGTAACGCCCTCGACCAGACGAAGGATTTGGCAGAGCTACGAGTTACTTCTGCACGTGCTTGTGGCCGTTCTTCTGGGCCGCGCCGTCCTTCTGGGCCGCGCCGTCCTTCTGGGCCGCGCCGTCCTTCTGGGCCGCGCCGTCCTTCTGGGCCGCGCCGTCCTTCTGGGCCGCGCCGTCCTTCTGGGCCGCGCCGTCCT
>CAIYOB010000115.1 GCA_903927685.1 uncultured Planctomycetaceae bacterium | reverse complement strand
TTAGTATTTATGGGTGGAATCCACCCGTCAGTGAGATGATTCAGTTCCTGCCCGCCAAACCGCCGCCGCGGCGTATGTTGTTTAGGTGAAAGACAGAGTTCAGCTCGCCCAGCCACGAGGAGACAGGTCATGCCCGGATACATTCGAGTTTCTTGTTACACCGTCACATTCGCCGCGCTGGCCCTGACCGCCGCCGTCCAGGCCGTCTTGGCCGCGGAGCCCGATCCGCAGGCGATCGCAGAAGTGCGAGCGGGCAAACGGACTGTGGCCCAAGCCTCGTGGTGGGGTTTCCGGCCGGAGGACGCAACCGCGGCGTTGCAGGCGGCCATCGACTCGGGAGCCCAGAAAGTTGTCGTCGAGAAGATGCCCTCGCCCTGGATCGTCGAGCGGCTGCGACTGGCCGGCGACCAGGAATTGTTCTTTGAACCCGGTGCGGAAGTGCTGGCCAAACGCGGTGCTTTTCACGGTCCGTCGGATTCGCTGTTCAGTGCCGCCGGCAAGGAGAATATCAAGTTGATCGGGCCCGGGGCCACGTTGCGTATGCGCCGCGCAGATTATGACAGCCCGGACTATACGCATGCGGAATGGCGGCACGTGCTCAAGTTCCACGGTTGCACGGGGATTACGATCGAAGGCCTCACGCTGGCGGAAAGCGGTGGCGACGGGATCTACCTGGGCGCCGGTCCCGGCGGGGCGCCTTGCCGGGACGTGGTGATTCGCGACGTGATCTGCGACCGCAATTACCGGCAAGGCATCAGCGTGATCAGTGCGGAAAATCTGCTGATCGAACGCTGTGTGCTGAAGGGTACGGCCGGCACGCCGCCCGCCGCCGGCATCGACTTTGAACCCAACGCGGCCAACGAGCGGCTGGTCAACTGCGTACTGCGCGATTGCCTCATCGAGGACAACCAGGGCTACGCCTTGCACATCTACGCCCCGAACCTCGACGCCACGTCCCCGCCGCTGTCGCTCCGCGTCGAAAACTGCCGCACGCGCGGGACCAACGCCCGCTCGGCCAGCATTGTCGTCAACAGCGGTCCCCGGGGCCCCCAGCGTGGCCTGATCGAACTGGTCAACTGCCGCTTCGAGGACGCCGGCGCCACCGCGGTCACGATCACCTCGACCACCCCCAGCGGCGTGCGGGTGCGAATGGCCGACTGTACGCTGGCCGATCCGGCGGAGGACACCCCGGTCGCGGCGCCGCTCCAGTTGCAGACCCGGCCGGACACCTTGGAGCCGCTGGGCGGCATCGAGTTCTCCGGCGTCACCATTTGCGAGCGAGTCGATCGGCCAGTGTTCAAGTGCGACGATCCGGCCGGCGTGGCGCTGGCCGATATCCGCGGCCTGATCACCGTCGAACGCGGCGGACAACGCCGCGAGTATCGGCTGGACGACGCAACGCTGGCCCAGCTGATTCCCCTGGATCCGGCCACCCGGATTCCACGCTGGCCGCTGAACAAGACGCCGCTGGCCGTGGCCCAATCCGGCACGGTGGCTGGCGGCCCGCTCCCCGCGCATCGACTGCGCGGTGACGCTTTGTTTCTCGTTCCCGCGCGGCAGGGCGAAACGGTGGCGCTGCAGTTCGCGTCGCAGCCGGTCGGACGCGGCGGCGGCAGCCCGGTGGCGGTGCGGATTGTCGGCCCTTCCGGACAGACCGTCAGACAACTCGCCGTCGAGTTTCAGCAGGAAGCCGCGACCGAGTTCACCGCCGACCAGACGGGTGTCTATCGCGTGGAATGCCAGGCCGGTTCGCATACGGTCCGGATCGCGACGAGCAGTCACGCGCCGTTGGTCGCGACCGATTCCGGGCCGATTCACCTGCTGAACAGCGCGGGCGAGTTCTACTTCCTGGTCCCGGCCAGTGTGCCGCAGTTCGCGATCCGCTGCTGGGGCTCCGGCGACTTGGAGCGTGTGTCTGCGACCGTCTTCGATCCGGCTGGCCAGCCGGTCTGGAAGCAAGACGACATCACGACGGCCCAGTCGCACCAGGTCCAGCGTCCGGCTGCACAGCGCGACGAGGTGTGGCGGTTGGAACTTCGGCGCCCGCACGTCGGCGTGCTGGAAGACCATTTCGTCGAACTGCGCGGCATCCCGAACGTGCTCGGCTTTCGCCCCGAGGGACTCCTGACTCCGAGCGTTCGCTAAACTCCCAGACTGCGAAGGAGCACCCTGCGGCCATGTTCAGACTGATCGAACTGGTGACCCACTGGCTGAAACGCGTCATCACGCAACCGTTGCAGGAACTTGATCGCTGGCAGATGGCAGTCCGGTTCGCCTATGACCTGGGGCGTTTCGGCGCGCGCCAGTTGCGGCAGGACCGGGCCCAGGACATGGCCGCGGCGCTGGCCTTTCGCACGTTGTTCGGCTTGCTGCCGGTCCTGGTCGTCGCCACGGTGCTGGTCAAAGCCATGGGCATGCAGCAGCATTTCCTGGGGCCGCTGAACGAACTGTTCGCCTTCTGGGGCCTGGACCAGGTGCAGATCCTGCTGCCGGGCGAGAGCGGCGGAGCGACGGAGACGCTGGCGGTCTGGCTGGGCGCGCGGGTGCGCGAAGCCGAAAGCGTCAGCCTGGCGGCGATCGGCTGGGTTGGACTGGGGCTGACCGTCTATGCCGCGATCAGCCTGGTCGTGACGATCGAGGATTGCTTCAACGTCATCTACCAGGCGCCGCAGGGGCGGCCGTGGTCCCGCCGCGTGCCCCTGTACTGGTTCGTGTTGACGATCAGTCCGGTCGTGGTGGTGGCCAGCACGTATGTGAACGACTGGTTCGAGCAGCAGTTGGCGAGCTTGCACGTCCCCCCGGGAGTAACCGTGGCCAGCGGACTGGCGTGGAGCGTGGGCGCGATCTGGGTGCTGATGATCCTGCTGTATCGCCTGTTCCCCAACGCGGTGGTCCGGCGCCGGCCGGCGATCATCGGAGCCCTGGTGGCGGCGATCCTGTTGGAGATCGGCAAGCGCTCCCTGGGGCTGTATCTGCAGAACGCACTGTCGCTCAGTCAGTTGTATGGTTCGTTGGGCCTGATTCCGCTGTTCATGTTCTGGGTTTACCTGATGTGGCTGGCCGTGCTGTTCGGCCTGCAGGTCAGCTCGACGTTGCAGCACCTGCACGGCCGTCAGTTGGCCGAACTGCGCCAGCAGGTCCAGGCGGTGGTGATCGACCCGGGCGTGGTCGTGGCCTTGCTGCAGTGCATCGCCGAACGGTTCCTGGCGGGGCAGACGGCGAGCCTCGAACAACTGGCTCGCGCCACCCGCTTGCCCGACCCGGTGGTCGAGCGATTGGTGGACGGATTGGTCCAGGCCCGCCTGCTGCATCGCGTGGCGGATGTGGAATCGCAATTCGCGCTCAGCCGCCCGCCGGACCAGATCCGGCTGGGGCAACTGCTGGACTTTGCGTTTGCCGCGGTGGACCGCGAAATCGGCGCCGCGCCGGCCGCGCGGTGGCTGGACCAGCTGCGCGCCGCACAGAAAAACGTCGCCGGGGATGCGACCCTGCAGTCGCTGCTGGGCGAAGCAGCGGGGTAGTGTGCCGTCAAGCCGAAGTGGGTGCCTGGGGGCGAGTGCAGCGAGCCCCCAGCGACAAGACTGGAGACTCGCCACTCGTGGGCGCCCACTGGCATCGGTCCCAGCGCTGCGGTAGGCTGGCGGCGCGTCAAGGGGACGACAGGTTTCCCATTGACGCTGTGCCCGCCGTCGGTTTGCGGCGCGGTCTGCATCCCTGGCACGGCGAGCTTCTCCACTGAAAGGGTGTGTTCATGTACCGGATCGGCTTGGATCTCATTGGCTTGGGCATCATGTTGGTCATGCTCGTGACGTTGCTGTTCGCCGTGCTGATCATGCAGCGGCAGCGCACCCAGAAGGCGATCGCGGTCTGGCTGGGGGCCGGCGTGATCGGTCTGCTGCTGGGCAGCGCCCTTACGCTGGGTGCATTGCGCCTGGCCGGCTACAAGAGTATGCAAGGCGTCGCGGTGACACCTCCCGCCGGAGGCGGAGCGGGCGCTGCGCCGGCGGGCAGTATGGGCGGGATGGGATCCGCGATGGGCGGCAGCGGATCTGCGATGGGCGGCATGGGCGGCGGCATGGGCGGCGGTATGGGGGGCATGGGGGGTGGCATGGGTGGCATGGGTGGCCCCAACCCCAAACGCGATCTGACGACGTTGGTCCGCAAGATCGCCCTCCTGACCGGCGACATCGCCTTGAAACTCAGCCCGGAGCAGGCCCAGGGCGTCTCCGCCGCGCTGGCCGACGTCGAGAAAGCTGACGAACTGTCCGACGATGACGCCAAGGCCAAGAACGATCAGATCCTGGCGCTGCTGGATGACGGCCAGAAGGCTCAATTGGATGCGATTGGCCTGCCCCGGCCACAGCGTGGCGCGGGCGGCGGCAGTCCCGGCGGCCCGCCGCCGGCTCCGCCCGCAAATCCGTTCCAGGACGAGACGAATGCGGCGGCGCTGAAGAACTTGCGGCAAAAGGTCGGCGGCGAGACGGCACCTGGCGACGCAGGGACGCCTGCCGCGCCGCCTGCCGAGGCAGCGCCCGCAACCGCGCCGCCCGCCGAGGCAGCGCCCGCAGTCGCACCGCCCACCGAGGCAGCGCCTGCCGCCGCGCCGCCCGCCGAGGCGCCCAAATCCTGACCTCAGGCGGTCAGGAACTCACGAATCGCCTGATTGACGGGTTCCGGTTGCTCCAACGGCGACATGTGCCCTGCCGCAGCCACCTCGACGAACCGAGCCTGCGGCAGGCTGCGCGCGATGCCTCGCATTTCATCCACGGTCGAAATGGCGTCTTCGCGGCCGCACACGATCAGCGTCGGCAGATCGATCTGCGGCAACCAGGCCGACGCATCGGGGCGGACCGCCATTCCGCGCAGCGCGGCCGCCACGCCGCGGGGCGCAGCGGCCAGCATGACACGTCGCGTCGCTTCGACCAGTTCCGGCTGGTGCTGCCGCGTTTGGGCCGCGAACAGCTTGTCCAACATCCCGTCGGCCAGAAAACCCATCCCCTCGGCCAGGACGCGATTCGCGTTCGCCAAGCGCGCGTCGGCCGCCGCCGGGCTGTCCGCCGCGGCACGCGTGTCGCACAGGATCAGTCCCCGCAGCCGCGCTCGGTGCCGGCGGCAGAATTGCCAGCCGATGTAGCCCCCCATCGACAAGCCGCAGAACACGACGGGCTCGCGAATTCCGCGGGCGTCCAGCAGAGCCGCCAGGTCGTCCGCAAATCGCTCCATCGGCATCACGTCGGCGCCGGGAGGACTGCGACCGAACCCGCGCAGATCGGGTGCCAGAATCCGCGCGTCGCCGGCCAGTCCGTCCAACTGGCCCGCCCACATGGAGTGGTCAAGCGGGAATCCGTGTACCAAGAGCAGCGGCAATCCGCTGCCGCGTTCGACCAGATGCAAATCGGCGTCTGCCAGGTCAGCCATCTCGATCCTCCGTGCTTCCTGTCGGTGGCGCGGACCGTCCCGTGGGTCAACGTCCCTCCTGCGGACTGCACGGCGCAACGTCGCGGAACGGCGTGAACAGAACATAATTCAAGTGCCGATACAGGGCGTTGCCCTGCAGCAATTCGGTGTGCGTGCCTACGGCCTGCAGCCGTCCCTGGTGAATCAACAAGACCCGGTCCGCGGCCCGGAGCGTCGCCAGTCGCGAGGGGATGACGACGACGGTCCGGCCGTTGCGGATGCGCTGCAACGCGGCTGCGATCGCCTGAGCGGGCTTCTCCTCCTCGGGCTCGGGCGGCTCCTGCAGGATCAGCACCGAGGGATTGCCGGCGACGGCCCGGGCCAGGCCGATGCGGAACGCCAGGGAAGCCGGGATGTTGGTTCCCCTCGGGCCGACCGCCGTGGCAAACGCTTCCGGCAGGTCCCGGATCGCTTCATAGGCCTCGCACTGGCGTGCGGCGTCGTCGATCTGATCTGTCGACAGGTTCATCCGGCCACAGCGAATGTTGTCGGCAATCGTCCCGGAAAACAGCATGCCGTCGGCCGCAGCAAAGGCGATCTGCTGGCGCAGCGAGCCGACGAGCACCGAACGGAGGTCCGTGCCGTCGACGAGAATCCGTCCGGCGCCGGGATCTCGATGCCGCAGGAACAGGCCGACCATGGTCAGCGGAGCGTGGCAATCCGAAGCGACCAGCGCCGTCAAGGCCCCGGCCGGAATGTCCAGGGACAGGTCCGCCAGCAGCGACTGGCCGGCATGTCCCGCCACACAGACGCCGTCCCAGCGGATTTCACGAGCGATGCCGGGCAACGCCAAGGCACCGGCCATCTGCCCCACCTCGGGCTGCCGATCCAGGTAGGCAAACACTTCCGCCGCGGCTTCGTCGGCACGACGCAGGATATGGATGGCGCGCCGCAGGCGAATCACAGGCAGTGCCAGCCGGGCCAGCGTGAGGGCGAGGACTCCCAATCCGGCCGGAGTCGCACGCGGAGATAGGCCGACCACCAGCAGCAGCAAGGCCGCGCCCAGTCCCAACAGCCAGACCAGCCAAGGCCCCAAGGCGACGCGGATTGTCAAATCGTGGCGCGTGTCGCGGCGGTAGCGGTCGAAAGCCGCTGCGAACGACGGATCTTCGCTGGCCGCCGCCGTCACGCCTTCGACAATTCTCGCCGTGCGAAACGCATCCAGCACGGCATTCTCCCGGGTGTTCAACTGCGCCTGGGCATTCCGCCGGGCCGCTTCCGAACGGGCTCGCATCCGCTCGTACAACCGCCAAATGAACAGCACCAGGAGGATCGCCAGCAGGGACAGGAAGAAGTCCAGGTACGCGGCCAGTCCCAGCAGCAGAACCACGGTCGAGCAACTCCGCGGAACCGTCGTCCAGCGGGCCGCCAGTCCCTCGCGGACGGTCAGGCAATCGGCCAACACCCGTTGCTCGGCCTGCCGCCCCTCGCGCTCGAACCAATCCGGGACTCCCAGTCGCCGCACCTGCTCGTAGACCGCGACCTGCAACTGGGCGACAGCCTCCCAGGAGGCGAACTCCCCGGCCCGGAACAGGAGCAGCAGAGACAGGGCCTCGCTGGTCGCCAGAATCACTAACGCGGCGAGCAGGACCAACAGCCAGCTCTCGTAGCCATCCAACCATCCGCCCGGATCGCCGGGCATGCCCAGCCAAGCGGCGAATCGCCACGGGGCCCCCGCCGCCTCCGTGCCGCGCACACCGTGCACCAGATCCAGGATCAGGCCCACATCCGCGACCACCAGCACGGTCAGCAGGGCCGATGCAAAACCCAACAGGTAGCACCACCATTGCCGCCGACTGCCGCCCACGCCAGCCGCTCTGCGAATCGAAGCCCCCCGCATGACCACGTCCTCCGCGTTCAATGGCCGCGTGTGACTCCCGCCCGACAGGCCTGCACGCCTGCGGCAGCCTGGCCCGAAACGCTTTCGCTGGCTGCCAGGAATCGCGCTCCTTCACTGCGTCTGTCCGTGTTATGCCAAATCTCGATCCTCAAACAAGACCAGGGCCAACAGCATCGCAATGAGGCTGTAGATCAAGCAATACACCAGGGCCCAAGCCAGATACAGCGGCGGCACCGGCACGCCGGCAGCCACTGCGGCTTGGATGTTAAAGTGATCCAGGTTCGGAAAAATCGTGGCAATCAACTGGCCGATGAACTGCACCGGCCCCAGTTGGCCGTACGACGATTGAACGATCAAGGGCGTCAGATGTCCCAAGGCGTAGATGGTGAAGCAGATCACCAGATTGGCCAGCCAGGGCAGACGGGTCGAGATCGCCACGCTCAGGGCCGCCAGCACGATGGTTTCCATGAACGCCAACGCCAGACCCGGGATCACGCTGGCCATCTCCAAATGGCAGAGTTGCCAAGTCACGTCCTGGGTCGACGACTCGCGGGCGTCATAGATTGGCTTGTAGGCCACCACGACCAGCAACAACAGTCCCAGGATGACAAACAGGACCATGACGGTCCACACGATCCCCACGAACTTGCCCACGATGAACGACGTCCGGCCAATGGGCTTGGACAACACGGTCAACGCCGTCCGGCCTTCGATTTCTTCGCTGATCGAACTGCTGGCCGACCAGACCGCTAACACAATGCTCAGGATCATAATCAGGGTCAGCCCCGAATCCTTCAGCATCTTGATGTCTTCGCCGAACGTGTTGTAGGGGATCCAGAGAAAGAACACGACCAGCACCGCCCCCAAGATCGCGATGATCGAGAACAGGGGCTGGGCGATCTCCGACTTGTACGCCGCCAGAGCAATGGCCGACAACCGCGGGGCGGCAAACCGTTGCACCAGGTAGATCAGGAAGATCGCGAGCACCACAAACGCGGTGGCGGGAATCGTCAGGACCTCCGGGTGCGGCGGCGACGTGGAAACCACGCTCGTCAGCTTCGCCGGACTGCTGCCCAGGTTGCGCACATAGAACTTGTCGACGTCCTGCTCGACAAACGGATTGACCTGCTCGACTCCGGCCGTCCACTTGTACTCTTCGCCAGCGATCAGTTCGATCTCCGCGCCCGCTTTCACCACGTTGAAGGGCTGCGTCGCGATCGTCAGGTTCTGATCCGAACGAAACACGATCTGGCGGATTTCGTCCTTGCGGAATGACACCGCCACCTCGTGGGCAACCGGCTCGGCGAATTCGTCGTTGGCGCGCTCCGGTTCGGATACCGGTACGGTGGCTTCGACCGTCGTCGTGCCAAACTCTGACAGTCGCCCCAACGCGCGCAGCAGCGTCATCGGCTCCTGGACAAATAGCGCGCCGACGATCCCAAAAACGGCCAAACCGACGGTGGCCATCAGGATCGGCCACAAGCCGCCTTCGCGGACAGCGCCGGGCACTTCGCGAACCGTCCTGCGGGACAGCAGGATGAGCGGAATTCGGACCAGGCGATGCAGCCAAGTCTCGTCCGCCGAAGCTCCCGCCGTCTCGTCCGCGTCCGACGAAAGAACCCTGGATACCAGGAAGGCAAAGAGCCAAAGAACCAGAAGCAGAGCCAAGCCGCCCAGGGCACCGACGCCCAGCAGCCACAACGGGGTCAGCCAGTTGCTGAGATTAGGCGAGACGGCACCGAGAATTCCCCAACCTGTCATGTGCTCTTCCTATTACACTATCCTGACTTTAGTATCCAGTTTTACCGGCCAGCCGCACCGCTCGACTACCCCTCGCCGCCTTGCGTTCTGCTAGCGCAACACGTTTTACGGAAACGGCTTGGTTTCGGTTCAGTTCGAAACGGGGTCGCCGCCCCGCGACACGTCATTTCTAAGGCTGTCCTGACTGAAACCCGAAGCGCCAGCGAGAGGGGCCAGTTTAGCAGCGCCGATTCAAAACCGTATGTCAAAACTGAAGAACTGTCCGGTGGGCGCTAGTTCTTCGGCGGTCCAATCGCTGACGTAACCCTCCATTTGTGCCAGAAGAGAAGCCAGAAAACCGTCGATTTCTTGCGTATTTCCCTCCACGACAATCTGGACACGTCCATCTCGAAGGTTTCGCACATAGCCGGTCACGGCGTATCCGGCCGCGATCCTGCGGGCCGTGTACCGAAACCCGACTCCCTGGACGTTTCCCGCAAAGAGAACTTCCCGCCGCTGCGACGCGCTTTCACTCACGAGGTTTCTCCTCTGCTGCCACCCTCTTGAGTCTACACCGGAACACGTTGGGGTACCAGGGGCGTGGCCGGGCACAACCTGTTGCCGAAGAATGGCTTAGACCGCGAGCCCCGCAGCCGTGACGTCCGAAACGCCGGTTCGCAACTCACCATGATTTATTGACATGGCGACCTTGACGCCCGCGCCGCGCGGCGGTACTGTCCGCCCCGCCATGTTTCAGACGTTTCAATCCTGGTTCATACTCTGTGTTCTGTGGACGGCCGCTCCCGGGTGGGCGTCAGAAGCCATCGGCCAGTCGGCACGTGGCGTCTTGGTGCTGCGCAACGGTCAGGTCTTGACCGGGACAATGACCCGGGTCGGGGATCGCTACGTGGTCGCGAACAGCGACGGAAGCGAGTTGCGGATCCCCACGCGCGAAGTTGAGATGCATTGCCTGGACCTGGACGAGGCGTATCTGCGGCGGCGCCAGACGGTCGGCGCTCGGGATGTATCGGCGCACCTGCAACTAGCCGATTGGTGCCTGCGGTGCGGCCTGAACGCTCGCGCCGCGGACGAGCTGCTGGTTGCCATGTCCCTCGCGCCGCGGGATCCACGGATTGCCGGGTTGGAGCGCCGTCTGCAAACAGCCGTCCATCCTCAGACGGCCCAACCGGCGGCTCCGGCGCCGGCCCCGCCACCGCTGCCCAAAGACGACATGGAACGCGTGATGGCTTCGTTGCCGAGCGATGCCGTCGAGGGCTTTGCCTCGCGCATCCAGCCGCTGCTGCTGAACCGGTGTGGTTCCAACGGCTGTCATGGCGGCCGGTCCGGGACGGCCTTCCAACTGCTTAGCCCGGGTTGGGGCAAGACAATTACCCTGCGATACACCCAACGGAATCTGCTGGCTGCGTACCAGCAGGTGAATGCTGCCGAGCCGGAGACATCCCCGCTGCTCACGGCCCCCAAGGGTCCGCACGGCGGCATGAAATCCGGCGTGTTTGGGGAACGGGACCAGGCCCAGTGGGATCTGCTCAATGCGTGGGTCAAGCGGACAAGCACGGCCAAGAGTTCGGCCCAGCCGACCGCCGTCGCAGGGCCAGCGGCCCGGGCGACTCCGAGTTCGCTTCGCCAAGCGGCCGCCGGGGCAAATCCGAGCGATGCCTCCGCGAACTCCCCGACAGGGCTTCGCGTGCGGCCAGCCAGCCTGGAAGTCGGCGAAGCCGATTCGGCGACCGTGGATTTTCGCGATCCCTTCGATCCCGAGCGGTTCAATCGCCAGTTTCAAGTGCCTCCCGCCGCACCGGCGCCCCGCGTTCCTGCCAATACTCCAGAAACGCCCGATTGCTCGACAACAACTGCGGCAGTTCCCGCAACTCGTCCACGGTGAACCAGTGGATCGACTCGACCTCGGCGGGGTTTGGCGCTAACAGGGCGTCGGTGGGCAGCTCCGCGAGCCACCAAGACAGCGCAACCTGCCACGCGGTGACGCTTTCCCAGAGCCGCTCCCGCGGAATTACCTCGCAGCCCAACTCTTCCCACAGTTCGCGGCACAACGCTGCGGATTCGGTTTCCCCCTGTTCGATCGCCCCGCCCGGAAAACAGAACGTCCCGGGGGCCTTGACGTGCTGGGACCGGCGAATGACCAGCAGCCGGTCGCCGCGAGGAATCACTGCTACCACGCCCCGCTGCATCAGCGCTCCCCACCGTCCTGGATCCTTACCGCCCGCCACTTGTCCTCGTGCGGGTCGGAACCTGGGTTCGCCGCATCCGCGAGTGCTGAAAGATGTAACCCCGGCGCGCGGCTTCCGCGGAGGTCGCGACACCGTAATCGAGCAGCTCCAGCGTACTGCGGCGCACCAGCTTGCCGGACGGATCCATGTCCTTGGACGCGTGCGCTACGACGCCTCCGGGAACGTCCACGCAAATCACCTCCAGTGTAAACGTCGACGAATTCGGCTGCTTCTGCACCGTGCGGACATGCGCCGCGGGCAGCAGTTCCGTCAAAACCTTTTGCGGCATCTCCAAAGCCACCGCATCCATCGTGATCTGTTCCAGAACTTGCTTGCCGTCAGCGCCGGTCGTGACGAGTTCGCGACGCAGGATAAAAGGGGGCACCGTCGCGCTGTAATGCAGGCGACTGACCGTGCGCGTGTCTGCGTTGGTCGTGATATTTTCCAGCGTCGCACAACTGACGGCCTTGCCGCCCAAATCCAGCGCCGCCTCGCCCACCTTGCGGAATTCGGTGATGGCACCATTCGTCGAACCGTCGAACCCGACACGGATTTGCCGGGGCGCCGCATTGAACCGTTTGCCCGCCATCTCAACCGTCACGTCCATCTGCAAGGTGCAGCCGGTGTCGTCGACCTCGACCAGGGTGGTCTTCGTCTCGGTCGTGCTCGCCGACTTGACCTTGCCCTGCTCGTCCAACTCTTCGGTCCACTTCTTCACTTTGCTCCACGAACCCGGCATGAACCTGGCCCAGGCATGATGTTCGCGCGGGATGACCACACGCGGGGCTTCGGCCCCCCAGACCCCCGCCGCAGTCGCGAACGCGCAGAACGTCCACCAGAGTGTCCTTCGATTTGGATTCACGACTGGCACCTTCTCCGGTAAAATCGCGGCGGCAAAAGCAAAACTACCTAGCTTAAGAAGTCTCGCTACATTGATTCTTGGTATTCTCCAAAATCGAAGTTGGAGCGAGAATGCCACTAGGGAGGGGATGTCTTGATTATTTCCCGGAACCGGCTTGCCGGCGCCCGCATGAACCAACTAATCCGTCGCCCGGTGAGTTTAGGGCAATTATATCTCGATAGTTTTCGGCGGGGCCGGGGCTTTCGGATGTGCTGGACTCTGGCCCTGTTTTTGATCGGCGGACTGTTGTTCGCGGGCTCGGCGACTTCCGCGTCGGCCCTGGACCATGTGACCGTCACGCGGGACGGCAAGTCCCGGGTCGTGTCCGGCCAAGTCTTGGCCGAAGCCCAGGACGGGGGCTTGCTTGTTCAGGATCGCGCCGGGGTCCTGTGGCCGGTTCAGCCGCAGGAACTGGCCGACCGCACTCGCGATGACACGCCGTTCGAGTACTTGTCGTCGGCGGAACTGCAGTCGCAGCTCTTGACGCAATTGCCGTCCGGGTTTCGTGTTCACACCACCGCACGCTACCTGATCTGCTACAACACCTCGCCGGTTTACGCCCAATGGTGCGGGGCGCTCTATGAACGGCTGTTTCGAGCTTTCTACAACTACTGGGAGCACCGCGGCCTGGAACTGAAGCTGCCGCCACTGCCGCTGGTCGCGTTGGTGTTCGCCGACCAGGCATCGTACGAGAACTATGCCCGCACCGAACTGGGAGACGCCACCCGGAGCGTCGTCGGATTTTACAGCCTGCAAACCAACCGCGTGACGATGCACGATTTGACAGGCAATCGAGGTCTGCAGGGCGCCGACCGCCGGCTGACGTCAACCGCCCAGATCAACAGCTTGCTCGCGCAACCCGGAGCCGAGCGGATGGTGGCCACGATCGTTCACGAGGCCACGCATCAGATCGCCTTCAATTGCGGCTTGCACGCGCGTTACGCCGACATCCCGTTGTGGGTCAGCGAAGGGTTGGCGGTGTTCTTCGAGACGCCCGACTTGCGCAGCTCCCAGGGTTGGCGGAGTATCGGCGGTGTGCAAGCCGGTCGCTTGGCCCAATTCCGCCGGTATCGGACGGCCAGGCCGCAAGACTCGCTGCGCACGCTGGTCGCGGACGACAGCCGGTTTCGCCAGACCAGCACGGCCCCGGACGCCTACGCCGAAGCCTGGGCGCTGCATCACTTCCTGATTTCCACGCGACTGAAGGACTACGTTCGCTACCAGCAACAGCTTTCCGCCAAACCCGGGCAGGTCTTTGACTCGCCGGAAGAACGGGTGGCCGCGTTTCGTGAGGCGTTTGGCGACGACCTGGCGTCGCTGGATGCGGAGTTCCTGCGGTACGTCGGCAGCGTGCTCGAAACGGAACGGCCGCGCTAGCGTCAATCGAGATCTTGGGGGCGAGTCGGGGCGTTCAGCTTGGACAGTCTCTGCCCATGCGCCAAGCCTGCGTCGGTAACGCGAGTCCGCGGCAGATTCAAGTCGTAGATCTCGACAACTGGGCCGTGCTCCGACCCTCGACACTGGGCCCGAAATCGGGTAATGTTCTCGGCGTTTCGCACCATCATCCCGAGGATCTACTTCGATGCCCGCTCAGCCTTGGCACGGGGTCTTCCCCGCCGTCACGACCCAGTTTCACCCGGACCAATCGTTGGACTTGGCCGGCACGGCCCGGCATTGCGAGGCCCTGATCGCCTCGGGTGTCCGCGGCCTGATCATGGCCGGTTCGCTGGGCGAGAACCAAACGCTCGAACCCGCGGAAAAACGGGCCGTGGTGGCCGAGGCCGTCCGGGTCGCCGCGGGCCGCGTGCCGGTGCTCAGCGGCGTGGCGGAGACGAGCACCGCCGTCGCCTGTCAGTACGTGCGGGACTGCGCGCGACTGGGCGCCAGCGGGTTCATGGTTATGCCGGCTATGGTGTACAAGGCCGATGACCGTGAGGCGCTGAATCACTTTCGCCGCGTCGGTGCTGCTACGGATCTGCCTTGGATGCTGTACAACAACCCCGTCGGCTATCCGGTCGACATCACGCCGGCTCAGTTTGCCGAATTGGCCGATATTCCCAACCTGGTGGCGATCAAGGAGAGTTCGGCGGATCCGCGGCGGATCACCGAGCTGCGGATCGAAGTCGGCGACCGCTACGCGCTGTTTGTCGGCGTCGATGACCTGATCTTGGAGACTTCGATCCTGGGCATCGACGGCTGGGTCGCCGGGTCGGGCATCGCTTTTCCCCGCGAGAACCAGCACCTGTGGGACTTGACCCGGGCCGGGCGCTGGGACGAGGCTCGAGACTTGCTCCGCTGGTTCCATCCGCTGCTCAAGCTGGACACGCACGTCAAGTTCGTGCAGTACATCAAGCTGGCCGTGCAGGAAGCCGGCCTGGGCCGGGAATGGGTCCGCGAGCCGCGGTTGCCGCTGGCAGGCGCCGAGCGCGAGCGGGTGCTGGGCATCATTCGTCACGGGATCGCTCACCGTCCTTCGCTGCAGGCCCACTGATGCATCGGATTCAGATCATCGATTCGCATACGGGCGGCGAGCCCACGCGGGTTGTCAGCGCGGGCGGGCCGGACCTGGGAACGGGAAGCTTGGCCCAGCGGCGGGAGCGATTTCGAGCGGCCCACGACGAGGTCCGGCGGGCGGTCATCTGCGAGCCGCGCGGCTCCGACGTGCTGGTCGGAGCCCTGCTCTGCCCGCCCGAGGATCCCGCGTGTGTCGCCGGCGTGATCTTCTTCAACAACGTCGGCTATCTCGGCATGTGCGGTCACGGCACGATCGGCGTCGCCGTGACGTTGGGGCACTTGGGGCGGATCGCCGCCGGCCGCCATCGGCTGGACACGCCCGTAGGCCAAATTGCCTTCGTTTACGACGGCCGGAACACGGTGACGCTGGACAACGTCCCCAGCTATCGCCTGGCGGCCGGCGTCACGGTCAGCGTCGCGGGGATCGGCGACGTAACGGGAGACGTGGCGTGGGGCGGCAACTGGTTCTTCCTCGTGCGCGAGCCTGCGGAGGTACTGGAATTGGCCCGGGTTGCTCGGCTGGTCGATCTGACTCAGCGAATCAAGCTGGCCTTGCACCGGGACGGCATCACGGGCGCCGGGGGCGCCGAGATCGATCACATCGAGCTGTTTGGGCCGCCGCGCGACCCGGCCAACCACAGCCGCAACTTTGTCCTCTGCCCCGGCGGGGCGTATGACCGGTCGCCATGCGGGACGGGGACGAGCGCCAAGCTCGCCTGCCTGGCCGCGGACGGCCGGCTGAAGCCGGGCGAACACTGGCGACAGGAGAGCATTCTGGGCAGCGTGTTCCAAGGCTCGTATCGCCTGCCGGACGGACATCGTCTGCCGGATGGCCCGATCATTCCGCAGATCACCGGACAGGCCTACCTCACGGCCGAAGCCACGCTGTTGATTGACGAGCACGACCCATTGGCCTGGGGCATCCAACCATGACATCAGCTTCGGACCAGGTCGTGGTGGTCGGCGGCGGCGTGATTGGCGCGGCCTGTGCCTACTACCTGCGCCGGGCGGGGCGTCCGGTGACGCTGATCGATCGCGGCGAGTTCGGGCGCGGCTGTTCGCACGGGAATTGCGGCTATGTGTGCCCCAGTCACGTCCTGCCGCTGGCGGGGCCCGGTGCGCTCGGCAAGACCCTGAAGACGCTGCTGTCGCGGAACTCGCCCCTCAAAGTCCGCTGGCGGTTGGATCCGGCGATGTGGAGCTGGTTTTGGCAGTTTGCCCGCCGGTGCAACCAGCGCGACATGCTGGCGGCCGGCCACGCGCTTCAAGCGCTGCTCGTCTCCTCGCGATCCCTGTACGACGAGCTGGTGCAGACCACGCTGCGGGACCTCGAATGGGAAACGACGGGCCTGCTGTTCGTGTTCCGCACGGCCAAGGAGATGGACCACTATGCTCAGACCGACCGCCTGTTGCGGAGCGAATTCGGCCTGGGAGCGACGCGTTACGACGGCCCGGAACTGCTGGAGCTGGAGCCGGCTTTGAAGCCTGGCAGCGCGGGCGCGTGGCATTACACGACCGACGCCCAACTGCATCCTGAAAAACTGATGCGGGCTTGGCGGCGCGTCCTGGAGGACCAAGGCGTTGCGATCCGCGAGCATTGCGAGCTGCTCGATCTGGCCGTCACCGGCGGGCTGGCGCGGCGGGTGATCACCAGCCAGGGCGACTTGGCGGCGGACCAGGTGGTCATCGCCGCCGGCGCGGCGACCGCGCGGCTGCACCGGCTGTTGCGAACCCGCCTGCCGATCCAGCCGGGCAAAGGCTACTCGCTGACCATGCCTCGGCCGGCGCGGTGTCCGCGGTATGCGATGATCTTCGAGGAGCATCGGGTCGCGGTCACGCCCCTGCACAGCGCCTATCGCATCGGTTCGACGATGGAGTTCGCCGGCTTTGACACCAGCCTGAATCCGGACCGCCTGCGGCTGCTGCGCGACGGCGCCGCCCTGTACCTGCACGAGCCGACGGTCGAGCCCGTCCTCGAATCCTGGTATGGCTGGCGGCCGATGACGCCCGATAGCCTGCCGTGCCTCGGGCCGTTGCCGGCGCTCGGGAACGTCTACCTGGCCGCCGGGCACGGGATGCTGGGAGTCTCGCTGTCCCCGGCAACCGGCCGGCTGATGGCCGAGTTGATGTGCGGCCAGACGCCGCATGTTGACCCCGCCCCCTACGCCACCAACGCGTTGCCGTTGATCGCCTGAATCGTCCGCACGATAGCTTGGGCGTCCTGCGGCAAGACACCGACAACACCGTTGTCGTGGAAATCCGTGAAGGGCGGGCCGAACAGGAGGTTCGGGTCCATCGTGCCGTTGTGGACCAAGTGGTCGACGATCTGGCCGAGGAACGTCATCTGGTCCGCCGTCAGGTTGCCGCGCGTCAGGAACTCCGCAAAGGCTTCCTGGGCCGCACTCCGGTCCAGACCCACGATCTCACGGACCAGCTTGCCCAGCGGCGTGTCCGTGCCGTAGGCGGACACGAATTCGATCCGGCTGCAGGGGCCGCCTTCCGAAAACAGGATCGACTCCAAAGCCGCGATGTCGGCCGCATGGATCGGCTGGTTGTGCTTCATCCGGTGAATCGTGACGTGCGTCTGATGCTCCCAGACAAACCGCTCGACCTTCAGACGGTAGTTCCGGAAATCATTGACCTGATAGCTGAGCGTGCGCGAGATCAGGGCGGGATAACCGGCAGGATCTGCGCAAGCTGCCTGATGGGCGCGAAAAAATTCCCCCGCGAAAGCTGATCACTGGATCAAAGTCCGCGAGGGATGTACTCCGTAGAGTTTTTGCCAGACCTCGGAGTACTGAATTATGGATCATCGCTTGCTGCAGCGGGTGGCTTTTTGGGCGGCTCTCTTTTCGTTGGATCAGAAACTGGCGGC
>CAIYOB010000114.1 GCA_903927685.1 uncultured Planctomycetaceae bacterium | reverse complement strand
CGCGCCGTAGCTGATCACGCCGCGTCCCAGGCCCGTCAGGCCCGTGATCTTCCGCATCAGGTCGACGACGTGAACGCTGTTGTTTCCCAGCTCGCCGTTCCCGTATTTCCAGATCCAATGCCAATCGTAATGGAAGTTCGGTCGCGTGAGCGGGATCTCCAGCGGCGCGGGGCCCGCCCACAGATTGTAGTCGACGCTCGCCGGCACGTCGTACGTGCCCAACGGGCCGCTGTGGTTTCGTGCGCGGTACATGTAGCACTTCGCCAGCTTGATCTGGCCGAGCTTGCCTTGCTTGACGTATTCAGCGGCGGCCTTGGCCTGCCCGGTCGAACGGTGCTGGGTTCCGGCCTGGCAGATCCGCTTGTACTTGTGCATGACTTGAACCATGCGGCGGCCTTCCGAGACGTTGTGGCTGACGGGCTTCTCGACATAGACGTCCTTGCCGGCTTGCATGGCCCAGATGGCCGCCAGCGCGTGCCAGTGGTTGGGCGTGGCGACGGTGACGACGTCGACCGACGGGTCGTCGAAGACTCGCCGCATGTCCTCGACGAACTTGGGCTTGCTGTCGAACTTGGCGGCGAGGCCGGGCCCGACCGCCCGGTCGCAATCGCAGAGGTAACTGATGAAACAGTCCTTGCGGGCGGCCAGTGCCCGGGCATGGTCACCGCCACGGCCGCGCACGCCGATCACGGCCACGCTCAGACGTTCATTCGGGCTGGCGGATTCCTGTTGTTGAGCGGCCACGGGACGAGCGGCGGGAGCCGCCATGGCGGCGGCCGTGGCCAGCATCGACTGTTCCAGAAAGCGGCGGCGGCTGAGACGGTTCATCTTGCTTCTCGGTGGGAAAGGAGGGGGGGATTCTCGAGCCTGCGGCCGGCGACACGCCGCCGCCGGCCAGCCACCATCTTGCGGTTCCCGGCGGCAGATTGCAAGCGGTTGTTCTGGTATGCTGGACGGCCGCTGGAGTTCCAATCGGTCTTCGATTCGCAACCACGCAACGCCCGAGGAGCAGCCGACATGAAGAGCCTTGTCCTGATGATCGCAGTCGTGACGGCGGGAACCGCTGCTGGGGACGAGTTTCCGTCCTATTCGCCGCCCCGGCCGATCACGTCCGGGCCGAAGGAGCACCTGTTCGCGAGCTACTACGCGATCAACGCCTGGAGTGCCGACGGGCGTTACGCCATGGTGCTGGAGACGGACATCAAGAACCGCTTGCCGACCGAGGCCGATGTCGCGGTGCTGGGAGTGGTCGACACGCAAGACGACAACCGCTTCCTGCCTCTGACCGAGACACGCTGCTGGAACTTCCAGGAAGCGACCATGGCCCACTGGCTGGGCACGGCGCCGCAGACGCAGTTCATCTTCAACGACCTGGTGGACGGCAAGTTCGTGTCGGTGATCTTCGACATGGCAACCAAGACCCGGCGTGTCGTGCCGCACCCCGTCAGCGCCGTCTCCCCGGACGGCCAGTGGGCCGTGAGCATCAACTATGCGCGTCTCCGCCTGACGCGTCCCGATTACGGCTACGGCGGCAACGGCCAGGACGCCCGCGTCGCCGTGACTTGGCCGGCCGACGACGGGCTGTGGCGGGTGAACCTGCAAACCGGCGCGGCACAGCTGATCGTGCCGATCGCCGCCGTGCGGGACCGCATGCCGCAGGTCAAGGATCCCAGGGCCCTGGCGTACTTCTGCCACACCGTAATCAGCCGTGATGGCTCCAAGATCTTCTGGCTGGCGCGGAGCGTCGAGGATCTGGCCGGACAGCAGACGGTCCGCAAGTGGGAGACGACGGCCTTTACCTGCAGCGGCGACGGCAGCAACGTGCAGCGGTGTTTCCCGGACGGCTGGGGCGGCTCACACTTCAACTGGCTGGACGGCGAGCGGCTGATGGTCACCGCCAAGTACAACGACGCGGTCTACAGCCACGTGTTGTTCACCGTCGGCAAGACCGACTATACGCGAATCGGCCGCGGGGTCTTGGACTTCGACGGCCACGGCGTCTTTTCCGGCGACGGGAAATGGATGGCGACGGACAGCTATCCGGACCGCCTGAGCGAGCGCAAGCTGATGGTCGTCCGCATGTCGGACCAGGCCATCCTGCCGCTGGGCACGTTTTTCGTGCCTGAGACGTACCGCGAGACCTACTGGCGCTGCGATCTGCATCCCCGCTGGCGTCTGGACGGCAAGCAACTGGCGTTCAATTCGGTCCACGAAGGCACGCGCCAGGTCTACGTGATCGACGTCACGGGCGGGCCTTGAGGAGCGGCGCTGTCACGCGCGAACTGAACTCAGCCGCTGCCGAGGCGAGTGCACTCGGAGCATCGTGGCGTAGGCGGCCCACTTATCGAGTGTCTCTCTGGCTGACAGTGAGCGTCTGACATCCTGCAACTTTCGTTCCGGACAGTCGTTCTTGTCGGGGAAGATCCGTAATTGACGCTTGGTGCCGAGATGCTTGGTAGTCTTTGTGTAACTGGCGTGTGGATGGTGAGGTGAACGAAATGTCGGACTGGTCTTGGAAGCAGGCGATTGCCGAGCGCATTGTTGAGGTCGCCAACGCAAACACAGGCTATCAAGTTGCCCTGGATGATGTGTACGCCATCGAATCGGTATCACCAGTCGCACATTCGCGTCATAGCGTAGGTGCTGTTGCTCGGACCGTGATCGAAGCTGTGCAGTTCCGCATCGGCGGCCGCCACCCGACCCGGCGTCGGTGAAGCCAGTTACGGCGGTTCGTACGCTCCAAAACCCGGCCCGGGGTATCGCTCGGACACGGCCCACGGTGTACCATCGTGTCAGAGAGTAGACGGGGCCGGAATCGCCCCGCCGCGTTCGCTTTTCTGAACTGGTACCCTATGCTCGCCCTGACGACAAAGAACCGCCGTGCGGTGTGGCAGATTGCGGCCTTGGCGCTGGTCGCAGTCGGGGTGGTCGGCGGGATGGCGTGGCGGATCGACCGGGAGTTGCGCGAAGAACTGCTCCGCAACGCGCTGACCGTGGCGCAGATCGTGGATGCGGCGCAAATCGAGG
>CAIYOB010000113.1 GCA_903927685.1 uncultured Planctomycetaceae bacterium | reverse complement strand
AGGAGCACATCCAGCCGGCCGTCGGCCAGATCGCGGACGTTCTGCGCCAGCGGGCCGATGTCTGCGGGCAAGTCCCAGCGGTAGACCTGGACGCGAAGCACCGCGGCTCCGCGGGCTTCCAAGCCGGCGATCAGGCTGGCGTTCGTCTGGCCGTATTCCTGCAGGGCGACGACCTGGTTGGCCACGGGCACCGAAGCGTCGATCGTCTGCAGCACTTGCCGCCACGTGTTCGGCTCGGGCACGCGAAACGTCGGCGTCAGACCGACCTCTTTCATCGCGGCCGCCGGTTTCGGCCCGCGGGCGATGGTGATGATGTCCGACAGCGTATCGAGGTACCGTTGCTGGTCCACGTGGCGGCGGACAATCGCCAGCAGTTCCTGGAATCCGACACCGGTCATAAACACGACGATATCGACATCGCCGGTGATCAGCCGATGTGCGAAATCGATCGCCGAGCGGTGGTCGTCCAGCGGAGTTTCGCGCAGGGACGGGCTGACATGGGGAACTCCGCCGTGTTTTTCGATCAAGCGGGCGACATCCTCCGCCCGCCGGCTCTCAAACGCAGCGACCTGCAATCCACGAAAATCCGGGGGCGTATCGTTCATGCCTCTCATCGTACCTACTGATTGATGTGGATCACCTTGGCTGGCGGGAAGCCGTTGAAGCTGGTCGACGACGCGTGGCTGTACGCACCGATGTTCTCGCTGTACAGCAGATCGCCGATCCGCAGGTCTTCGGGCAGATCCTCAGCCAAGGACACGGTGTCCAAGGCGTCGCAGGTCGGCCCGAACACCGAGCAGATCTGTCGCGGGCCGTCGCGGAAGCTCTGCAGGTGATACTGGATGTGGTCGAAAATTACGCCGGAAAACGTGTGGTACACCCCGTCGTTGATATAGTAACACAGTTTGCCGTCGCGGATCGCCTTGCCGACGATTTCCACCACAACCGTTGCGGCGGTGGCCACCAGGAACCGGCCTGGTTCGGCCAGGATTTCCATCTCCGGGGGGAACAGGCGGTCGAATTCCGAGTTCAAGATCTTGGCCAGGTTCCGGAACGGCTTGACGTGCTTGTCGTAAGCCACGGGGAATCCGCCGCCGATGTCCAGGATCTTCGTCTCGCGGTGGCCGCGATCCCAGGCTTCCCGGAAGATCCCGGCCGCCATCTGCAGCGCCTGGATGTAGTTGGTGAAATTCGTGCACTGGCTGCCCACGTGAAAGCTCAACCCTTCGACCGTGAGCCCGGCGCGATAAGCGGCTTCGATCAAGTCCACGGCCGCGCCCGCCGGAGCCCCGAACTTGGACGACAGCTCCACGACCGAACCCGTGTTGGGAACCTTGACTCGCAGGACCAGTCCCGCCTGGGGCGCATGCCGCTGGATCTTGCCGATTTCCTCCTCGTTGTCGTAGGTCACCAGCGGTTTGTACGGATTCAACTGTTCCAGGGCCGAGGGCGTCTTGATGGGATTGGCGTAGATGATCTTGTCCCAGATAAAGTCCTGCCGCTGTTTGGCCGGCAGGTCCTTGATGTTCTCGTGGACCAGCATGAACTCCGGCATACTGGCGACGTCAAAGCTGGCGCCTTCGTCGTACAGCGTCTTGATGATGGCCGGGTCGGCGTTCGCCTTGACGGCGTAGTACGCCTGCACGCGGGGCAAGTGCTTCTTGAACAGCCGATAGTTCTTTCGCAACGCGTCGTGGTCGACCACGAACAGCGGAGTGCCATGCTCGGCGGCCAATTGCTTTAACGCTCTCGGTGTTACCATCGCGGGCCTCCTCAGTTTCGGTCTTGCACCAGGAAGTTCTTGAACTGCCAGGGATCGGCCAGATCCAGCGAGACCGGGGCGTAGTCCTCGAAGACGTTCACAAAGTGCTTCAGCGGCGTCCAGTCGGAAGGCGTGGAAATGAACTTGCCCAGGTAGGGCTTGGCAATCCGGAGCACAAAGTCGTGAGGCAGATCGTCTGGCACGCAGACGCCCCGGGCAGGGTTCTCGATCATCCACAGCACCGCAGCCACGACCGCGATGGCGACCTGCATCGTCGTGGCGTTCTGGTGCGGCACCAGGCGGCGCGACTCGGCGATGCTCAGATCGGAGCCGGTCCACCACGAATTGTAGGCGTGGCCCATCACCAAGGCGCCCAGGATATCCGAGCCGCTGGTGATTTCGTCCCCCATGATCCGCAGCTTGGGCTGGAGTTCGTAGTCGCCGGCTTATTTCAGCTTGGCAACTTCGTCGCGCATCATCTGAATCGCCTCGGCGGCCCAGGCCTCCGGGTCGAAGGTTTCGTTGGGATCGTAGACCTTGCTCATCAACTGCCCACCGTAAGTCCAGT
>CAIYOB010000112.1 GCA_903927685.1 uncultured Planctomycetaceae bacterium | reverse complement strand
TCTGGATCAGGCAGCCCGGCGCAGCTGGGGCAGCCGGTTCCTGGGCCGGCGTCTGGATCGGCGGTGGGCGGGCGGCAGCGAGTTCGTGGGGCATTCGGACTATGCCTGCGGCGACGATTTTCGCCATATCGACTGGCAGATTTGCGCCCGGCACGACGAGCTGCTGACTCGCCAGTACCGCGGCAGCGAGGATCGCGTGGTCTACCTGTTGGTCGATTGCTCGCCGGGGATGCGGCTGGGCGCTCCGCCCAAGTTCGACGTCGTCCGGCAACTGGCCGGCACGCTGGGCTACCTGGCGTTGGCGAATCTGGATCGCGTGGGGATCGTCGCCGTGGCCGATCGGATCGTGGCCGAGTTGCCGCCCGTTCGCGGCCGCCAGCAGGCCCATCGGCTGTACCAATTCCTGGACAGCCTGCGGCCGGTCGACGTACCGGCCCGGCTCCAGTCCGCCGTCCAGGCGTTCGTCCAGCAGCGTCCGCAGCGCGGCACGACCGTCGTGCTCAGCGACTTGTTCGACCCGGCCGGCTTCGAACCGGCGATCGACCTCCTGGCCAAACGGGGGTTTCCGCCGTACTTGCTGCAAGTGGTCGACGAGTCCGAGATCGATCCGTCCTGGTCCGGGGGTGTACTGCTGGTCGACGTCGCCACCGGCCGCTCGCGCCGCACCTACTTGGAGGACATCGATGTGGTGAATTACCGCCGCGTGTTCCAGGAGTTCAGCGCGGCGTGCCGCGGCTACTGCGCTCGACGCTCGATCGGCATCCTGCAGACCACGACGGGCACGCCGGTGCACGAGTCCGTGCTGCGTGTGATCCGGACGGCGACCAGTCGCATGTACGCGACGTGACCGAGGAAACGGGAAGCTGACATGGGTTTCTTTCATCCAGGAGCGTGGTGCTGGGCCGGTCTGGCCGCCGTGATCGGGCTCCTGTATCTCTGGCATTTTACCCGGGGCCGGCACGAGGTCGCGACGTACTGGCTGTGGGAACGCGCCCTGGCTCGGCGGCCCGCCTGGTTCCGGCTGCGGTTCTGGCTGTCTCTGGCCGCGCAGATCGCCATTCTCTTGCTGCTGGTCGGGGCACTGGCCGAACCGTATTGGACAGCGACCCTGGCCGGACGCCGCACGCTGGTGGTGATCCTCGATGCGTCGGCCAGCATGTCGGCGACCGACGTGAATCCGTCGCGGTTGGCGGCCGCCCGGGCGGAAGCCAAGCGGGTCGTGCAGGGATTGCAACCGGGCGAACGAATGGCCATTCTGAGTGCCGGCAGCGACATCCGGATCGAGTGCCGTCCGACGGATGAATTGCGCGTCCTGCAGACCGCGATCGATGCGATTGTGCCGACCCTGGGCGGCACCTGTGTGCCGGAAGCGGTCGCGCTGGCTCGGCGAATGCTCGCGGGCCAGCCGAATCCCCGCATCCTCGTCTTGACCGATGGTTGTTTTCCGCAGGCCGAAGCCATCGCCGGGGACGAACTGGTGGTTCTGAAACGGCTGGGCGCAGGCGGCCGGAACCTGGGCCTCACGCGATTGGCCGTGCGTCCCAACCCCCGGGACCCGGCCCAGCAGTTCGTCTTGGTGGAGACCGCGAACTCGCTGGATTCGCCGGCCAAGGCGACCGCGAAGATTGCGCTCCCGGACGCCCCGCCGCAGATCGCGACGGTGGAGTCGGCCGCCGGCGCTGTCGCCCAACTCGTGCTGGCCGTGCCCGTCAACCGAGACGGCGTCCTGACGGTGCAACTGAACGGCGACGATGATCTGGCCGCCGACAACCAGGCTCGCGTCCCGGTCACCAGCCGCCAGCGCGCCAGCGTCTTCCTGGTCGGTGCCGAGCCGCTGCCGCCGGATGTGCAAGCGGTGCGCGACGCGCTGAAACCGCTTTCGGGGATCGACCTGCAGGTCGTGGCCCAACTGCCGGCGACGCTGCCGCCGAAGTCAGTCGTCGTGCTTGACGGAAACGTGCCTCCCACCCTGCCGGCCTGCCCTCTGCTGGTCGTCACGCCGCAAGGCGCGTGCGACCTGTGGGAGTTGGCGGGTACGGTGGGTGAAGGCGCGGCCGCCGTCAAGACCGTCCGGCGGGATTCGCCCCTGTTGGCGGGCGTGCGGTTCGAGGATGTGGTGGTCGAACAAGCCGTCAAGTTGCAGTTCAAACAACCGTCCCAGACGCTGGCTGTGGCAAGTTCGGGCGACCCCTTGTACAGCCAGGTGATTCGGGCCGGGGCCGATCCCGTGCTGGTCCTGCACGTGGACTTGCGGAAAGAGAAGAGCGATTTGGCCTTGCGCAGGGATTTTCCCCGACTGATCGAGCAAGCCGTGCGCTGGCTCAGCGGGACGGAAGATCGCGTGACGCTGGCGGTCGGCGGCGCCCCGTCGGCGGCGACGCCCCTCGGCGACGAATCGCCCCGGGAACAGGGCAACTTGCTGCGCCGCGAGGAGAGCGAACTTCGCGCCGGGATGCACGTGCCCTCGCGGGACTTGCCGGTTTCGGCGCCAACTCGCGAGCAGCCGCTGTGGATGCTGCTGGCCGGTCTGGCCGTCGCCCTGTTGTTCATCGAGTGGTGTTTGTTTCATCGCCGAGTGGTTGTGTAGCATGGTTCCTCTGTTGGCTGCCTTTGAATTCGAGCATCCGCTGCGGCTGATCTGTTGGCTGGCGATCGCGCCGGTCGTCGTGTACTTCGCCATCCGCAGTCGGACCTCCGCCGCGCCGCGCCGCCGCGCCGCCAGCGCGGCCTGCCGACTGTTGATTCTGACGCTGGCGGTCGCGGCCTATGCCGGACTCGCTTGGCGTGGTTCCAGCTCGCAGCGGTTTGTGGTGTTCGCGAGCGATGTCAGCCTCAGCGTGGCTGGCCAGGGCCGGCAGGCGGCGGACCAGTTCCTGCAGGCGGCCCTGCCGCATCAAGGCGGGCACCGAGCGGCGTTCCTCGCGTTTGCGGACCAGCCCGGCGCCGTGACCGCCGAGCCGCCAGCCGACGGCGACAAGCTGGACGCCCGGGCCAGCGATCCCGCGGCGGCCTTGCAGGTGGCGGCCGCCACCATCCCCGCGGAGTACGTTCCCCAGGTCGTCCTGCTGACCGACGGGAACCAGACCCGCGGTGATCTGGCCCGGGCCGCACTCGGCGCCGGCGTGCCCGTCTCGGTGGTTCCCTTGCCGGCGTTTGCCAGTCCCGAAGTCTGCGTTGTGGATTTGCATGCGCCGGCCGAAGTCGCTCCGGACACCGAGGTTTCCTGGGACGTCTTGATCCAATCGAATGTGACCACCATCGGCACGCTGGAGTTGTACCGCGACGGCGAACTGGCCGCTCGCTCCACCGTCGCGCTGCGTCCGGGCGAGAATCGCTTCGGCTTGCAGACGCCGCTCGGCGGGCGTGTCGCCGGCCCGACCGCACCTGCCGCGACCTTTACGGCGCGCATTGTGGCGACGCAAGACACGCTCGCGGAGAATAACGAGCGCCGCGCCAGCGTCGTTGCCGGCCGGCGGCTGCGCATCCTGCTGGCCGAAGCGGCCGGGGCGACTCCGGGCGAATTCCGCGCTGTCCTGGCTGGGCAGGGGTTCGACGTCACCGTCCAGCCGCCCGCCGAACTGGCGTCCGACGTAGCGGCGCTGAACGGCTTTGACCTGCTCATTCTCTCTGCGGTGGCCTCGAGCGACTTGAACGCGGACCAGCTGCGGGCGATCGACGCCTACGTTCGGGTCCACGGCGGAGGCGTGATCGCCCTAGGCGACGACCGTGTGTTCGGCGAGGCCGCGTTTCGCGACACGCCGCTGGAACGACTTCTGCCGGTCACGGCGGCGGCGGCGCTGGAAGAAGCGGAACAGAGCGTGCTGGCGATGGTCCTGGTCATCGACCGTTCCCAATCGATGGAGGAAGACCGCCGCTTGGATCTGGCCAAGGAGGCGGCCAAGCAATCGGTGCAAGTCCTGGAGCCGCACGACAAGGCCGGTGTGCTCGCCTTTTCGGACGACGCCGAGTGGATCGCGGCTCTTGCTCCGGCAGCCGACAAGGCAGATCTGCTGAAACGCATCGAAACGCTCAGGCCCTCGGGCCAAACCAACATGTACCCCAGCGTCGTGCGGGCTGTGCTGGCCCTGGAGCAGACCGCCGCCGACCGGCGGCACGTGATCCTGTTGACCGACGGCGTTCCGGCCCCGGGCGACTATCGCGAGCTCGCCCGGCGGATGGCGGCCAGCCGGATCACGCTGTCGACCGTCTCGATCAGCAAGGGCGCGGAGCAGGACCTGCTGCAGGAAATGGCGGCGATCGCCGGAGGTCGGCATCAGCACTGCGACGACCCGACTGACGTCCCGCGGATCCTGGTGCAGGAAACCAGGCAGGCCGCTGCGGACCAAGCCGCGCGCGAATTCCGTCCGTTCGCTTTGCGGACCCTGCCCGGCCTGGACATCGCATCGGCACCGCCGTTGCTGGGTTACGCCAGGACGAATCCCAAGCCGGATGCCGAGCCGTTGTTGTTTGCGGCGGCGGGCGATCCGCTGCTGTGCTGGGGCCGGCACGGCGCGGGGGTGACGGTGGCCCTGACCACCGATAGCAAGGGCTCGTGGACAGAGCGTTGGCGGTCGTGGCCCGGCTACGGAGCCTTTTGGAAACGCCTGGTCCGCCACGCCGCGCGGCCGCCGCAGCCCAATCCGCTGGCCCTGTCCGCCGAATTTCGCGGCGGGACGATCGTCGTCACCGCCGACGTGGCGCCGGCCGACGGCCGCTACGCCGCCGCGGCCTCCCTGACGGCCAGCGTCGCCGCCGCCGGCGGCGAACCCCAGACGCAGCCGCTCGAAGCCGTCGCCCCCGGGCGGTACGCGGCCAGCTTCCCTGCCCCGTCGCTGCCGCCTGTCGAATACGAAGTCCGCGTGACCGGCTCGGCCGGCCATGCGGCCCCGCTGTCGGCCACGCGGACCGTATTCCTCGACTATCCCGATGAACTCCGCCTGCAAGCGGTCGACGAAGACACGCTGCGCCGCGTGGCCGAGACGACCGGCGGCGCCTTCCGCCCCGAACCGGCCGCGGTCTTCGCGCCCGACGGCCGGACGGTCCAGCGCGTCGCCCCGCTGTGGCCCTGGCTCCTGCTGGCCGCTCTCCTGCTGTTCATCCCCGACGTCGCCCTGCGGCGGCTGCGGTTCTGATTCCGCGCTCTGGTCCGCCAAGCGGCCAGGGCTGCGGGATCATGACGACTGGGCAAGACGCTGCGGAAAGGAGTCCCCGTCCGTCCCAGCGGTCAGGCGTACTCGTATCGGCTCCGCACCGGTCAGTCCGTCTGCAACCCGACCAGTTGCGCGAGCATTCGCGCCTGGGCGTCGAAAGTCAGAAAGCGCGAGCAACCCAAAGCTCGCGCCGACGCGATGTGCACGATGTCGTACGTGCGAAAGCCAATGTCAGCAGATTCGAAGGGGCTCGTCACGGCCGGAAACTGCCCAACGTCGAAGGCCTGCGTCGCCGTCCGTCCGCATCAGCCCGCTGGCAGCAGGAAGCGGAACACGCTACCGCGTCCTTTCTCCGATTCCACCCAGATGCGGCCACCATGCCGTTCCACGATCGTCCGGCAGATCGTCAGGCCGAGCCCGGTTCCCGGAAACACCTCCTGCGAGTGCAGCCGCTGAAAGGGCTTGAAGATCTTGTCCAGGTTGGCGTTCTCGATGCCGATTCCATTGTCGCGGACGGCGAACTCCCACCCCGCTTCCACGCGCGCGGCCGAGACATGCACGCACGGCGTCTCCAGCCTGCAGAACTTGAGCGCGTTGCCGATCAGGTTT
>CAIYOB010000111.1 GCA_903927685.1 uncultured Planctomycetaceae bacterium | reverse complement strand
GGCAAAGCGGACCCACGGATGGTCCCCTCGGGATTTGTTATCCGTGGGTCCGCTCTGCCATCCGTGGGCCAAACACGACGGGGGAGATCGGAGCGATCCGTCAAGATGGAAAGCCACCCTGTAGCCGCCGGTTGAATCGGGTCTTACGCGAGAGGAGCATGCCAACTGCAACCTCACCGGTCTCCGCGGGTACGAAGTGAAGGTCCCGGAGGCGAGACGGACATGACTAGCACCTTGCACAAACGGCGATGGCTTGCGCCAAGCGAACGGTCCCGCGATGAGCGTCGCGGTCGCGTCCACGAAACCGGGTATCCGCACGTCCAACTCGTCCTGCTCCATTGTTTTGGCCGAAGCAATCCCGTAAGCTTGGTGCTAACGTGTCGGGACGTGCCACGGAGGCCACGTAAGCCGTTTTTTCGGGGTCTCGATTCGGATGTACTTTGACGACCACAATCCACCCCACTTCCACGCGATTTATGGCGACGCGGAAGCGGAACTTGGCATCGAGCCGATTGCGCTGCTCGGCGGCCGGTTCCCGCGCCGCGCACTTGGGATGGTGATGGAGTGGGCCGCCGAACATCAGAGCGAGTTGATGGCCAACTGGGAGTTGATTCGCAACGACCAGGGACCAAACCGGATTGATCCCTTGACCTAGGAGTTCAAAAGATGTTTCCCCGCGTACGTGGCGTTCGACACATCAAAGACTACAAACTGGAGCTGACCTTTTCGGACGGTATCGTAGCGGAACTGGATTTCGAACGCCGGATCGTTGGTCGTGGAGGTGTCTTTGGGGCTTTGGAGGAAGTGGGCTACTTTTGCGAGGTCACCGTGGACCGCGAGGCGGGCACTGTGGTTTGGCCGAACGGTGTCGACTTCTGCCCAGATGTGCTCTATGCGGAGGCCACTGGCAAGGCGATCTCCGCAATGGACAGGAAACTGGAACTGGTCTGATCACCGCGGTCGCATCGCGGAACCATCGATTGCGACCGAGCGGCTGATCGGGTCGGTCCTGATGGCAAGCCGTTTTGGCCGCCGCCGGTTGAATCGGAAAGTTACGATCGGTGGCGGCGCCGCGAGGAACCCAACGCCTGGGAGAACAACGGCATGAAGGCGGACTGTCACCCAATCGCGCTGATTGGTGTTGGGATCTTCATCGTGACAGTTGTCCTCATGACCGGAACCGTCTCTTGGTTCGATTGGTGGAAACTCGAGGGGTGCCTCCGTTTTGCGATCGTGACGATGCAGATCATGGGGGGCATGGCAATCGTGTCGGGCCTGTTGCTTCGCCGTACCAGGGCCAAGGCCAATGAAGATGAACCTGCACAAGTCGACGCAGGCGACGGCTGACCGCCGCTCCTGATCTCGACATTACGATGCGTGCCGGCGCCGCACTTGACGGGATTCTCGCGCGCGTGGGAAACACTCCGCCAGGTTGAAGCCTGCATGAGAAAACGAACGGCCGCTCATGGCGCGACCGGTCGACGGATGGAAGCTCCGACGAGGAGATCGCCGGTCGGCGGGGCAGTGGGCAATGGGATGAAATCCCGGGATCGTCGCTCGTCAGGGCGTCGTTCGTACTGATGGGCACGAACAGAAGAACCGTCGCCCGCGGGGTCGCCCTTGGCGCAGTGGACGGCAATCCACCCCAGGACTGGCTGGAGGATCGTGACTATTGATCGGGTCGTTACGTCGGCTGAGACGAGTGACGGGCTGGACTGACAATGAGTGAGACAAATCCGTACCAGTCACCTGAGTCTTCGGGGAATGCGCCGGATGCCCCGCGTCGCCGCCGACTCTGGCTTTGGTCCACGATTTCACTAGCGGCATCCGCACTTTCGCTGGCGCTTTTCTCTCTGTATGGTCATTGGCACTGGCATCCCGGTCCTTGGGAGGCGACGCTTCCTGGGCAATTTGGTCTATCGTGGCTCGCAGCTGTTGGTAGCGCGAAGAATGCGAGTGCTGTCCTCGCGCTCGTCTCCTTCGTCATAACCATTATGCTGTTTGGAAGAAAGGCTTACCTACAAGCGGCGGT
>CAIYOB010000110.1 GCA_903927685.1 uncultured Planctomycetaceae bacterium | reverse complement strand
TCTGATCGACCGGTTGCTGGAGGAAGCGTATCGCTTTGACTTCTTTCAGGCGGTGCGGATCCTGGAGCGAGCTGCGGCCCGCGCGGCGGAGTCGCGGCCCGCAGGCGCCGGCCAGCCGGTCGGCGAGGACTCGGCCCCGCGTCAGGAAGCGGTCCGGTTCCGCGCTCAAGTCGGGCTGGCCTTTCCCGCCAGTCCGGTCGCCCGGGTCAAGCGCCCGGCCGCGGAGGATGCGTCGGCCGCAGCCCCGGGCGGGCGGCCGTGGGAGATGCTGGTCACGTTCCTGGGCCTGATTGGACCGCACGGCGTCCTGCCGGAACACTACACATCGCTGGTCATCGAGCGCGTCCGCTTCAAGGACTACACCCTGCGGGATTTCCTGGACATGTTCCAGCATCGCACGGTGTCGCTGTTCTTTCGAGCGTGGGAAAAATACCGCTTTCCCCTCTGCTACGAGAAAAGCCAGAGCCTGGCGCGGGGGGAGGATCGGTTCACGCGGTCCCTGTATTGCCTGGTCGGACTGGGCCCGACCGCACTTCGCCGGCGGTCACGCTACGACGACGAAGCGTTGCTGTACTATGCCGGGCTGTTCGCTCAGCGGCCGCCTTCGGCCGTATCCCTGGAAACACTGCTCGCCGACTACTTCGCTGTGCCCGTCACCCTCCGGCAGTTCCAGGGCCAATGGCTGGCCTTGAGCCAGGAGGACCGGTCCTTGCTGCCGGCCGCGCACGACCTGCGCGGGCAGAACAACCGCTTGGGCGGCAATGTGGTGATCGGCGAACGGGTGTGGGATGTGCAGAGCAAGTTTCGCATCCGTCTCGGTCCGCTCGACTATGCCGGCTTCCGGCAGTTCCTGCCCAGTGGCCCGTCGCTGCCGACCCTGGGGCAGTTGGTCAGGACGTACGTCGGACCGCAATGGGATTTCGAAGTCCAGCCCGTGGTGCGGGCCGCCGAGGCCCCTTGGTGCCGCTTGGGCGGCGACCGCCAGGATCCATCCCGGCTGGGTTGGAACACCTGGCTCCGCAATCGACCGCTGTCACGGGATGCCGATGACGCCGTATTCGTTCCCAAGGAAACGACCACTGACCAATGACCACTGACCGTCGCAGCCTGGAGCCTAACCATGGTATCCGTCAATCTCAAATCGCTGATTGGAAAACTGAATGACACCTGCCGCCGCTCGCTGGAGAGCGCGGCGGGCCTGTGCCTGTCGCGGACGAACTATAACGTCGAGATCGAGCACTGGCTGCTCAAGCTGCTGGAGATCCCCAACACCGATCTGGCGGCCTTGTTGCGCCAATTCGAGGTTGATCCGTCGCGGCTGATCCGCGCGGTGACGGGGGCAATCGACCGCTTGAAGACGGGCAATGCCCGCCCGCCGGCGTTGGCGCCGCAGATCGTGGACCTGATCCGCGAAGCCTGGGTGATCGCGTCGGTCGAATACGGCAGTTCCCAGGTCCGCTCCGGGCATCTGCTGTGCGCGCTCCTGACCGACGAAATGCTGGCCCGCGTGGCCCGCGAAGCGTCCGGCGAGTTTCAGCGGATCTCGCCGGAGGCCTTGCGCAGGGACTTGCCCACGCGGGTGGCGACGACGGACGAAGCGGGCCAGGCCGGGGCAGCCGCAGCGGCAGCGGAGGCAGGCCCTGCGCCTCCGGGCCAGCCGGTCGGCTCGACGAAGACACCGGCGCTCGACCAGTACACCGTCGATCTGACGGCCCGGGCCCGCCACGGGGACATCGATCCCGTCTTGGGCCGCGATCCGGAAATCCGCCAGATCATCGATATCCTGACACGCCGCCGGCAGAACAATCCGATCCTGACC
>CAIYOB010000109.1 GCA_903927685.1 uncultured Planctomycetaceae bacterium | reverse complement strand
CGGGTTCTGCCGGCGCGTCCGAAACGGCCAGTTCAAAATCATCCACCAGCACGGCGGTCTCAGCCGGTTTCTGGTTCGGCAACAGGGAGACATAGACGAGCGTGCGCTGGTCAGGGTCCGTCGCGCAGAACCGGAACGTCAGCTGGTGCCAGCGGTTGTCGAACAGCCACTCGTCGCGGCCCGCAAACGCTCCCTGGCCATCCCGATGCCGCGCCCAGAACGAGACAATCGCCGAACGGTCCCGCGAGGCGGCACTCGCCCCAGCCGGCGGCTCGTCCGGGCCGCCGAGCCAGCGCACCCAGACGGAGGCCGTATATTCCCTGCCGGCAGCGAGCCGGAGACGCTGGCCCACCGTCACAAACTCAAAGCCAACCGTCTCTTGCGGAATCGAGAGTGCAAGGCATTTTTCGCCCGTCTTGGCCTTGGCTTCGTCCTGAATGCAGACGACGGCCAGCCGGTTGCGTATCGCCTCACGGCCGCTGCGCTGGATTTCCCAGGCCGACCCCGCGCCCGTGCCCACCAACCAGCCGGATGGACACGCTTCAAAACTCGAATCCTGCATCCACTGACCGGCCTGCCTATCGGACAGCCCGTCGTTCCCGACAGGAAGATCGGCAGCGTGCAGCGCAGCCAGCGGCGCCAGCAGGAGGATGGTACGGAGTGGGAGAGTGGGTTTCATGGTTCCGGCTTCGAGGTTGTTGATGATCCTACTCAACCGGCCCGCGTTGGACCAGCCCGTCGGCCAGCGACTCTGCGACGACACACGATTCTGGCGGCCTGCGCGATATCAATTGCGACGTTCCAATCACGGTTGGTTTCCCGGCCCATCCCGCCCGCACCAAGTTCCCGAGGCCCACACCGGCTCGGATCTCGAACGCTCGTCGATGTGTCGGACCGACTCGCACCCCCAGGGGAAAGGACGACTGGGTGATCGCCGAATTCCGCCGGGTTGTTGCAGCGGCGGAATTGGTTGGTAACTTGCGGATTGGCGGTCTGGCGGCAGGCGGAGGCGATTCTCCGGCGCGGCCATCCGAAGAACCGCCCGCAAACCCTTCCGGACGCTAGGCTTGCTCAACTCGCGTCCTGGCCCGCCGAGTCCTTGTCCGCTCTGGCTCGCTTTCGGACTGACGTCGGGGTGCCCGCCGCTTTGCCGCCTTTTGGGCTTTCGTCGCGGGCGGCGCCCAAAGCCGATTCGGCTTCCTGGGTCGCGGCCACGAAACACAGGGCCAATAGCTGGACTGCGGGCAGACCAACGGATTCGCTGGCCTCCCGCAGCATATCGAGGCTGCGGAATTCGTCGGCGAACGGCAGTCGCATCGGTCGTGCTCCCCCGCTAGCCTCGCCGAATCCGATCGACTGGAGGTTGCTGACGAGCTTGGGTAAAGACATGCCCGTCAGAGACCACAGCCTGCTGTCTTCGTACCGCAAGATGGTGCTCGAACACTTTTTCAGTGGCGAGGTGATGCGTCACATCTGGCTGTCCGGCATCAAGCGGCTTGAAGTGCTGAAGCCACAAGTTGACGATGGAGGTTACGACCTCGTGTTGGAAGCCAACACCGTGGTACGCCACGTCCAGTTGAAGTCGACATTCCGGGGCTTGATGGTGAAGCGTTTCACGGTCAGCACCGCCTTGGCGACGAAGCCTGGCGGCTGTGTCGTGGTCCTGCAATTTGATCCCCGCAACCTCGACACCGGCCCGTTTCTCTGGTTCGGTGGGCTGCCGAACCGGCCTCACGAATTCGACCGTGCGTCAGGCTTGACTTCACAAGCCAAACTGACGTAACAACGTCTTCGATTCCAGACGAGGACGTATCCCCGCTCTTCGTAGGTCTCGTCGTCGTGCGCGAAGACTCCTGAGGGCGATTTTCGAATCTCATGGTGGCCCGGTTCATGGAAATCTTCGGCGAGACATTCGATGACGTAGGCCGGCCCCCGCTCGATAATCGATAACAAGATCGGCCGCGCGAAGTCATCGCTCGCCACCGCGATCTGTTCGTACAGGCCGCTCCGTTGGTGGATCTCATGACTCGATCGGTTCTCGAGTCGCCGCCTGGAGTGGGACCTCGCTTGACGTCGCTCGCCCGACAGGGCACCTGTCGCATACTCTTGCGGGCTGCCAAACGTTCCAACGCCGACGCAGGAGACGGCTCTGCCTGGAGGGCCGTTAGCGTTGGCCTCGACGTCCCTCAGAAGCGCGACGTTGCCGTGCGCCAAAGCCCGAATGCCGATGAACAGAAACAGCAGCGTCGCAACAACGATGATCGGCCAACCCCTCCACAGTATTTCCTGGATTCGACGAATCGTATCCCCCGGTACGCCGCGATTCTCAAGTAATCTCCGATGTTCGAGAGAAATGTCTCCGCCTTCCCCGTTCTCAATATTGTCCTCAAACTTGTCCGGATCCGGGTCGAATCGCCAGATCGCGTCAAGCGCCATGGGAATTGGGATCACATAAGAATCGACGAGCCAGACCAGCAAGAACGCGGGCAGAAAGCAGACCGTGGTCAAGACCAGCAATCCCAGCCCGTAGTCGAGAAGAAACTTGGGTCTGACCGGGCTCCGCCGACGCTGCTGTAAAGTGAATGCGGCGATCAACAAAGTGAACGCGACAATCGGGAAGATCCACAAGATCAGCATCGATCCCACCCTTACTCAGTCCGCTTTCACCACCACGAACACTGCGACTTCGTTTCTCAGGCCGCTTCCGCCCTGGTAGAGACCTGCGTCTCACGCCAACGGTCCAGTGCCACGCAGCCACCTCGCAAGTCCGTAGTGCCGAGAAACCGTCGCACAGCCGGTTCGTCCGCCCCCCGCGGAGTTCCTCGATCCTCGCAATCTAGCCCTGCCGATGGGCCGATGCAATACATGGCGGTCCAAGCGGCTCACTGGGGAACCAGCCAGCCGCTGCTGACGACTTCACGATAGCAACGCTCACGAAATAACTGCCCCATTTCGGCTCAGTTCGTTGAACGCCGAACCGGCAGGCGACGGCGGATCAGCCGGATGCGGCCACCCAAGCCGTCGCCTGCCGGCTT
>CAIYOB010000108.1 GCA_903927685.1 uncultured Planctomycetaceae bacterium | reverse complement strand
GCTCCGAGTAATTGGTATAGGTCGGCCTTAGTTGCCGACTTCGGTCTAATTGTCTGAGCCAGGATTTCCGCACGCAGCATGCGTAGCATATGAGCCAGAGACCATTCCGTATCCCATTCACCAAAGCGTTGGCGAGCGGCCTCTGCTTCGGGCAGTTTTTGGCCTTCGGTGAAATACCACAAGCTGATGACGCTTTGCATCAGCCAGACCCATGGCGAGAGCTTCTCGATGCTCTGTTGGCACCAGTGCTGCGGGGCTTGGATCTTCATCACCTGCTTGCTCGCCTGGAAGACGACCTCAATCGACCATCTCCGGGAGAAGGTCGTGATCACCCAGCTCAACTTGGCATCCACATCGGTGGTGAACAGATACTTGTCGTCGAATTTGCCCAGTGGGTCACGAACGAGGACCACGAGTATCGGCACCAATCCACGCACTTCGGGCCAGATCGCCTGAAAGGAAAGCACCTGCAATTTGCGGGTCACGCCGTAGGCCTCGGCTTTGACCGTCTGCCACGTCCACGGTCCTGTTCCGCCTGGGTTGCGGTCCGCCTTCTTGACCGCCTCCTTGGGGTTCGGAAGACGAGGCCCCTTCTTTGGCTTCGGTCCCCGTTTGCTCTTGGACTGCTTTCGCACGGTCACATCGTAAATGGCCGCATCGGCACGCATGACCCCGACGTACGTCACCCGCTCGTTGAGGTCTCCCAGCAAGTTGTTCACCGAATAGGCTCCGTCGCCAACCAAGACCAGTTTTCGCTCGGGGAACCACTGCAAAATGTCCTGGAGCATTTCCTTGGCCAGTGTCGCTTCGCTCTTGTTCTCCTTGCCCGCCAGATGAAGCATCGCATGGATCGGCAGGCAGTACATCTTGCTGGTTCGGGGAATGCGAATCGCCAAGCCCACCACAACCCAGTGATTGCCGCTGGCGGTCGCGACGCGTTTGGCGGTCGATGCCACGGCGTCGCGAAACCAACCCAAACCGTACACACTCTTGCCGCGTTTGTGCAGCAAGGTATCGTCCACGACCAAGTACAAACCTCCGATCGGATTGAGCGCGACGACGACAGCCACGGCTACTTCGTGGGCCAAGTCATGCACGGTCCAGGCAGAGCGACTGAAGAAATTGTAGAAGCGGTCGAAAGGGTGCCGCTCGTTCCGGGATGCGGGCGTCTCGGCCTGGGTGGCCTGGAACACTCCGTACTCGGTTCGCTTGCCCAAGCACATCACCCAACCGAGCAACACCTCGATCTGCGTCTGGAACGATGGTTGGGTAAATGCGGGCAGCAGGCATTGAACAACGGAGTCGAGAGAGGGTATGCTCGTAAACATGGGCGGGGACCTCCTTGCCTTTCGCGCGCGTCTCCGACGCTTGTAACCACGCGAAGTGTACAAGGAACCCCGCCCTCTTTGCATCGCCAAAATCGATCAAAAATCTGCGAAAGTTCAGAAATGGAAGGAGTGTGAATTGCCGGCCTACCGCATTCGCGTGGTGCTTGTGCTGGTCTCCACCGTTGTCGTCTGCGCACCGCTATTCTATGCGTTCCTGACTCCGGCGCGAATCGGGACTGATCACATGGGCTGTGATGTGCTGGCGTTCGGCTGGCCGTTCGTGTTCCGCCAGGTACTTGGGGAGCTCGAAGTTCAGGCTAATGGACTACTTGCCATTGACGTTGCGGTGGCTGCCATCGTCCTCATTTCCGCGGCCACAGTGGTTTGGAGTATTGCGACGGGCTTTTCCCCTCGATTGCAGTTCCGCCTAGGTGGGCTTATGGTCGTAATCGCCTTGGCCGGTGCGATTTTTGTCTCTGTGCCGTTCCCGACAGGTGCTCCCATGACAATCCCGTGGGTAGAGTACGATGCAGCAAACGCGAGACTGGAAGCAAAAGAACTCATCGGTCCGATCGCACAGACCCTCCGGACGTATCCGGTCGTTGTTCGCTTTGGGATTGCGTTGGGACTGGCAAGCGTTCCGATTTGGCTGGTGCGAGTCTGGCTATGGATTGCCAGCAAAGTGTCTGGCCCTGCTCCGAAGGGAGGAAGAGCAAACGAATCTACGGTGAGATCGGGGTAGCCGACTTGCCGAAGGGGTGCGCTAGTCCAGCGACTTTCGCTCGCGGCTAGGCGCTACTACTGGGTGGTGTTGCGATGCATGAATGATGGGGCTACGACAGGATGCCCAGCGCGGCAGGTGGTGTGGGTCCAGCGACTTCCGGATGGCTTAGGTGGGCGGATGGACTGTGAATAAGAGTGGTGGAAGCTGGATGGAAGGTGTACGGCGGCGAGCGCCGCCGGAGATTGTTCATTGACAATTCGGTAGCAGAGTGAGGCCGAACGATCGGTCGGGGCAGACCGCCAGCACGACAAACGCTGCGGGCTCGCGTG
>CAIYOB010000107.1 GCA_903927685.1 uncultured Planctomycetaceae bacterium | reverse complement strand
TTGGCCACTTCATAGGTCCCGTGCCAATGGGTGTAATCGGGGCCCATCATGGATGCGCCATGCCGCGCGCGGCGGCCTTCGTGGTGCCACAACTCGTACCAGATCCAATCCAGGTCGTTGCTGAACTGAACCGGCTTCATCAGCGGCTTGGCCAAGTCGTACAGTTCCTTGCCGGGACTGGCGAACTTGGTGTGGTATTGCTCCAGCAGGCTGTCGTACTGGACGTAGAAGTTGTCCACCCACTGCTGGCCGTGGCAGTTCAGGCAGACCATTTTCATGTTGTTCCGCCGCGTCTCCCAATTGACCTCCGCGCCCGGCAGGCCCATCTTCTTGTCGCTGACTTCCGGCCGGACCGAGATCTCGGGGCGGTTGTTCCAGCTGATGCGCAGGCCGACGTCATGGGTGACCCGCAAGCCCGGCTTGGCGGCCCGGTCCTTGGTGGCGGGCCGATCCGGCGTGGCGCTCATATGGCACGTGGCACAGGTCGGCGCCAAATGATAGTCCTCGCCCACCACCCACTTCGCCGAATCCATGTTCAGCTTGTCGTGGAACGCCCGGAACGCGATGCCGTGTTTCGACTCGTAGTAGATCTCCATTTGCGGATGGTCGGGCCCCATGTGGCATTTGCCGCAGTTGTCGGGATGCCGGGCCTGCTCGGCCGAAAACGAGTGCCGGCTGTGGCAGGCGGAGCAGGAGCCCTCGGAACCGTCCGGGTTGATGCGGCCGATCCCCGTATTGGGCCAAGTGGCCGGATCCAGTTTGCCGCCCGGCAAGACCTTGACCTCGCTGCCGTGGCACTGCCAGCAGCCGCTGACCGCCGCCGAACTGACGCCCTTGGGAAACGCCGTCGTGACCATGCCCCGGTTGCCTTCAATCACCTCGGCCAGCGTGTTGTCTAGCGAGCCGAGGATCCGAGCGCCTTTCGAGTGGTGCGACTGGGCAAACTCGGCTCCTTCCGCGGCATGGCAGCGGGTACAGTCCTTGGGGGACACGATCGTGGCGATCCACGCCCCTTCGTGCAGGAAGGCATCCGGTTCACCTTCCTGGGCCATGTGGCATTCGTAGCAGCCGACGTTGGCCCGGTAGTGTTTGCTGTTGCCCCACTGCTGGAAGATCGGCGTGTTCTCCGTCTTGTGGCAGTCGACGCAAGCCTTGGTTTCCGGGGACATCGCCGGCAGACCCCACGCTTGCGCACGGACCTCGGAGGCAAGGCCGCCGACCGAACTGAGCAGCAAGGCGGAGATCAGCCCACAACAGGTGTTGATCGCGGAACGTCGGATCATGGCAGTCTCACTCTTTCGCTAGGCCGCCCTGGTGCCCGGGCGGCGATTGGCCGAAACGTCTCTCGTAGGTGACTTCGCCCGCGAGCACCGGCACGGAGATGCGGACGAAAATGGTGTACAGCAGCAAGCCCACAGCCCAGATGCCCAGGCAGATCACGATCTCGCGAGCCGTGGGCACATACTCGACAATCTCGCCCAGCGGCGTGGGCACAAAGGCGGGCACGATCAGGCCCATCCCCTTCTCGATCCAAATGGCCACGATCGACAGCACACAGGCCGTGTTCAGCCAACGCAAGCTGCGCGAGGCGGGCAGAACCCACAGCGCGGTGGCCACGATGTTCATCCCGATCGCCGTCCAGATCCAGGGAACCAGGGCCTGCCGACCGTGCAGGCCGAAGTACAGATAGCGGGCCGAGGCCACATGCGCCGAGCCCGTATAGAACTCGGTGAACACCTCGCAGGCCAGCAGGAACATGTTGATGATCATCGCCACTTGCACGATCCGGCGAAGCGTCAACAAGGCGTCGTCGCTGACCTGGTGCGTGGTGACTCGCCGCACGATCTGCAAGGTCAAAATGATGAACGCGGGACCGGCGGCAAAGGCACTGGCCAAGAACCGCGGCGCGATGATCGCCGAATTCCAGAACGGCCGCCCGCCCAAGCCGACATACAGGAACGCCGTGACCGTGTGGATGCTGATCGCCCACACGATGGCGATGAACACAAACGGCACGTAGAACAACTTGGAGGGAGACCGGCCGAGGTAAGCGCAGTAGATCAAGTACCCGCAGATGTGCAGATTCAACAGCAGGTAGCCGTTCAGGGCGATCACGTCCCAGGTCAGCATCGAGAGGGGAAAATTGAATCGCCACAGCAGGTGCATGAAACGGTCCGGACGCCCCAAGTCCACCGTCACGAACAGCAGGCACATGACGATCACCGCCACGGCGAGCAATTCGCCGAAGATCACCACGTCGTGCAGATGCAGGTTGCGGTAGACGTACACCGGAATCACCAGCATCGCGGCCGCCGCCGCCAAACCGACCAGGTACGTGAAATTCGCAATATACAGTCCCCAGGAAACCTGATCCGTCATGCCGGTCGTGACCAGGCCATTGACGAGCTGTTGGCAGTAGGCGTACACGCCGCCCAACGCAACCAGCGTCAGGACGAGCATCCACAGGTGATACCGCCAGTCGCCGACGAAGCTCAGTCGGAAACAGTCCCACAGGAAGGTGGCGTATTTCTTCATGCGGCGTCTCCCGGCCCGGCGGCGGCGTCCGCGGCAGCCGGCGAGTCCGACGTAATCGGCTCGCGGTACCGGCTGCCGCGTTCGTCAAAGTAGTAGAAGAACCGCGGAATCGTGCCCACGTCCTCCTTGAACACGTAGACCCGCTTGTGCGCCAGGATGTAGGCCACTTCGCTGTTCGGATCCAGGACGTTGCCGAACTTGCGTGAGCCCGTCGGGCAGACTTCCAGACAGGCCGGCAAACGGCCCACGCGAGTGCGGTGCAGGCAGTAGGTGCACTTCTCCATCACGCCTTTCTCCCGCGGCCGATTGGACAGGTAAGCCATATTCGGATTGAGTTCCGAATCGGGCAGTTGCGGCTGGGCGAAATTGAACCGGCGGGCCCAATAGGGGCAAGCCGCTTCGCAGTACCGGCAGCCGATGCACCAATCGTAATCGATGACGGTGATCCCGTCCGGCTCCTGCCAAGTGGCCTCGACCGGGCAGACTTTCACGCACGGCGGATTGACGCACTGGTGGCACTGAACCGGCATGTAATACTTGTCCGGGTTCGGCACCGTCGCGGGATCGTAGTGGTGGTCCGAGGTCTCCACATCGATGCTGCCCTTTTCCATCTCCAGCACGCGAATGTACTGGATCTCGGGCGACCGCGATTGGTTGTTTTCCTTGACACAGGCATGAACGCAGCGGCGGCAGCCGATGCAGCGGCTGAGGTTCAAGCCGTAGACGAATTCCACGCCGGTCAGCGGCGGCGGATCCGACACTTGAGCCTGCACATGAAACCGCTGCTCGACTTGCTGTCGAATGCGGGCGAAGACCTGCTCCTTGTCCTCCGGCGTCAGCTCCTTGTAATGCTTCTGCAAGAACTCGTCCAGCGACGGCAGATCGCCCGACGGCAGGTTGCGCAAAGGCGACAGGGCAGCCGCCACGGCGGAGACGCCAGCCAAAGCTGCCAGGCCTGTCGTCAGGAACCCGCGCCGGGAGACGTCGGTCGCGAGAGCTTCGGAGGATGACTCGGGCGCGGAACGTGGATCGGTATCGGCCATACGTCAATCCTTTTCCTGAGACGCGGTGGCCAAGCCTGCGCCATGCCGGTGACTGCTGAGCCGCAAAGGATCGTGGCTGCCGCCATGCTCGCCGGGCGACTGATCTCCCATCCGCAGGGTGTGCGGCCCCGGCGCGGGAGCCAGCGACGGGAACGGCGGGTGATGCGGGTCATGGCATTCGATGCAGCGCCGCCGAGTCTGCTCGCCGCGGGTGACGTCCCAGTAGCCGTTCGTCCGGCCATGTGAACCGTGCTGCCAATCCCGGTATACGGGACCGTGGCACTTGGCGCACAATAGTTGCGGCTGATTCCAAGGAATCTCGTCGCCATAGTCGTCGACGAACGCGTTGCGGTTGGTGCGGTGATGACAGTTGAAGCACCGCGTATTGATGCCGTGCTGGAGATCGATCTCCCGGTGCTGGGTCAGCGTCCGACTGGTCTCGGCCGGAGAAGGGATGATCTTGTGACAGTCGTTGCAGCGGTACGTATAGACCGCTTGGGTGTAGAGGGGCTCCAGTCGCGGCGTGCGCACCGGCGTCGTGTCCGTGGCCCACGCAGGAACCGGGGTGGCGTCGGAGACCGGGCTGGTGAAGGGAAAGGGCTGCAGCGCGAGCCCGGCCGCGAACGCCAGCAGCGCCGCGGGGACCCACATCGCCCTCGCTCGCTCGGTGCCTAAAACCCCAGTGTTGGCTGTCATGCTTTCGACGAGCTGCCTTCTATCGGTCAGCCCGCCCCGCCTGTAAGCAGACAATCGAACTGTCAGAGCTGCAGATCCATCAACCGCGTGGCACTTTCACTTTTACCGCTGCCAGCGGTCGTTGTCAACCACGGCACGCCCTGGCAACGCGCCGCTCTGGCCGAGACCTTCCTCAACTCCCGTTCCGTAAAGCGGATATCATATATCTTAGTTGTCTTGCGTCAAGGGGAGGACGCTGGCCGGAGGCGACTTTCTTGCGAGGCCGCCCATGCTGATGTCGGCGCCGCCGCGGAGGCTGAAACTGGCTGCAGCTCGCCCGGCCAGCGGTCAATGCCGCTGGCTTGGCAGCGGCACGGCGCGAGCCGTCCGATATCACCGTCCGAAAACCGGGCGGCTCGCGCCGCTCCGCTAACAAGAACGCCACCCGTGTTTCCAAAGGCAGTGGGATTGGACCAGCGCGGCCGGCCAAGGCTCGATTCCGTCTTCCGCGGCTTGACATTCCAGGCCCCGCTAGGAAAATCCTGGCATTGCTTGTCGTTTTTCCGTCCGGGAGTCCGCCAACGGCCATGCTTACCAAGACCTCGCGATCCGCGATCCGCTTGCTCACCTACCTGGGGCAACTCCGCAGCAGCGAGCCCATTTCGCCGCGGGCCCTGGCCGAGCAACTGGGGGAATCTCCTACCTATTTGGCCAAGGTGGCCGGGCATCTCGTCCGGGCCGGAATTGTCCAGTCGCATCGCGGCGTGGCGGGCGGGATGATTCTGAACCGGAACCCCGAGACAATCACCTTGCTGGCGATTGTCGAGGCGTGCCAAGGCACGATCCTGGCCGACTTCTGCGACGAAGCGCCGGATCTCGCCAAGACCTGCGCGTTTCATCAGGCGTGCGCCGAGCTGCATGACTCGATCCTCGGCGTGCTCTCGCGGTGGACACTG
>CAIYOB010000106.1 GCA_903927685.1 uncultured Planctomycetaceae bacterium | reverse complement strand
TGCGGAACACGTGCCGCAGCGTGTAGAATCCCCGTCCGTTCCTGGTCAGGCCCAGCGCGGCCAGCAGACTGGAGAACTCGCGCCCCAACAGGTCATTGGACGTCGCCCAGTCCTGCCCCTCGACTTGTCGAAGTCGCATCCAACGCTTTCCATCTGGGGTCAGAAACGCAATCGCGTCATCGGCCTTGACCTTTGCATCCGGCCGTTGCTCGATGGCTTCCTTGATGGCTGCCGCAGTCTCAGGCCACAGCGAACAACGCCGCTTGATTCCCGTCTTTCCGCGGGGAAAGACGATCCAGCCGGTCCCCAGGTCGATGGCCGCTTTCGGCAACCGCGCAAGGTCGCTCGCGCCAAAGGCACAGTTCAGCCCCAGCAGCACGAACGCCCGCATCGGGACATTGGCCGCATCCAAGATCGTCCGCAGCTCGGCCGCCTCAAACATCTTTTCCCCCCGCTTGGCCCGCTCGATCCGCATGGTCTTTCGGCTTGGCTTGTCGAACGATTGCCCGAATCGCACAGGCCGTTCAAGGAAACCCGAGTCCCAGGCGAATTTCAGCACCATGCGGATGATGGCGATTTCGTGTCCCAACGCCGCGGGGCCTCGGCCCTCGGCCAGCTTCTCGCGCAGGTTCCCGAAGTCGGTAGGCGTCAGATCGGCCACGAGTCGCCGCTCGCCCAGCGCGTCAACCAGCCGTCCGCAAGCAGCGTGATACGTGTAGAACGTCGGCCTGGTCAGCTCCCCGCTGCGGATCAGCGCCGTCTTGGCGGTCAGGAACCGATTGGCCAGCTCGCGGACCGTTAGCCCCGATGGATCGTCAGGGGGCGTCAGGCCGTTCAGCAGATAGTCTTTCTCCCGGAGCCATCGCTCCAGCGCGGCTTTACCATCTGGATCGTCCGCGATTTTTCCGAAGTAGTGGATCTTCCCGCGGACCTTTTTGATCCAGTAGCCGCGGGCCTTGTGCTGGCCCAGGGGGAAGTCGGCTTTGCGGGCGGGACGGGAGCGGGTAGACTTGCGCACGGGTGTTACCTCCATTACAGGTAATGCCTCGGTCCCGAGCGGTGCCTGCCGCTCGGGGCCACTTTTGGCCCAGCACAATGCTGGTTGCCACGGCCAACATGATAGCAGTTGTGCAAAAGGTTGTACAGACTACGGCAACGGAACCCAAAGAAACGCAAAATAGCCCGTGTTTTGCGGGTTAGATTGGCGATTTCCGCCGGGCTTACGGGTAACAATCACGTTATCCCGGTGGTTTGCCAGCGATAATTAGTATCGCCGAAACCGATGAAGTCACTCGCAACACTCCTGGTCGTCGCGTTCCTCGTCGCGTCACCGGCGCACGGACAATCGGTACGCGTCGCGACGTACAACCTCAACTGGGGCAATCGAAGCGGCGATCAGGTGCTCGATGCGATCACGACAGCCAAGGCCGACATTTTGTGCCTGCAGGAGACAACCGTTCAATCCGAGCCGTTTCTGAATAGACACTTGGCCGGTCGCTATCCGGAGTTCCACTCCGTGGGGCACAACGGGCAATACGCTGCTGAACGGTTTGTGATTGCGTCAACGATCCGACTTCGTGATTTGGCCTTTCATCCGCCTGGTCGCGGCTTGTTCGGATTCTACACCGCACTGTTCCGGATCGGGAACCGCGATGTACGTCTCGTAAACGTCCACTTGACACCGTTGCAAATGAGATCCGGCGGAGGGTTCCGCGACGCGATGAAAGCCCTCTCGACAACAGAAGACGTCCACGCTGCAGAAATCGAGGCGATCGTAAAGACTGTGAACGCCAATCAGCCAACGATTGTACTGGGCGACTTCAACAGCGTATCCACATTCAAGGCCCCGAAACGCCTCGTTCAACTCGGGTTCGTCGATTCCTTCGCCTCGGTGACGGCGGATGCCGACACGCACCCGACGTGGTATTGGCCAACTCGGCCACTGCCCCTCTCGCTGCGCATTGACTACATTTTCCATAGTGGGCACTTCCAGACGACGAAATCGGAGATCATCCGGCGCGACGGATCGGACCATTACATGCTGGTGTCTGAACTGAAGCTCGGCGAACCAATTCGTGCACCGGAGCCGCGATCCGGCCTTGGAAAAATGGGAACGTCGTCCGGCGCGGCCCGGTGACGATGGTCGTTCGCCGAGAGGAGAGGCAGATGAAGGCACGCTGCGCATGTGTTGGGGCGATTTTATTCGCCGTGGCTCCGTCGTTTGCCGCAGACGCTCTGTTCGCCGAACTTGAAGAGGTCTATCTGACTGTCTTGGCTGACAGCGTGTCCGTCCACGACGCCCCGGACAGGGTTTACGCCGTCGCGATGGGGGAATCGCGAGGAAAGTACATTCCGGTGCCGGAAGCGATGTGGACGAAACTTGCTGCGCGACTCAAAGCCAAGAAGGTTGATCCGTCGCAATTGGTGTCACCGACAGATGTGGAGTGGAAAGATGGTCAAAGAGAATCGCTGATTCACAAAACAACTGGGAAGCAAGCATGGGTGTATTCCATCGACGCCATCACTTGGCACGGGGGCACGCGCCTCCGTGTGGCCCAGAGCTTATGTCACGGGGCGCTGGCGGCCGGTGGCTATACACTCATCCTGGAGAAGAAAGATGGTACGTGGGTGATCGTGCAGAGGATCAACCCGTGGGCTTCATAAACAACCCCACTGGCCCGCATGGTCGCAAGACCCACGCTGGCCAGAAATCCCGACGGTGGGACTGACTGCGATTCGCATCGGCGACAGGAGCACGGAGGTATTCGAGATGAAGGGGCGAAGCGATGAATTTCCCTGTTTCCATTGAATCAGTCGGAGGTCGGTTCGCGGCCCCGTTGCTGGGTGCGCCAGAAGTTCGTGCGAGCGCGGCCACCAGAGACGTGGCGATCACGGAACTCCGCAAAGTCGTCTCAGAACGGGTGACCCACGGACAAATCGCTTCCCTGGAGATCCCGCCGTGTTCCGTAACCGACTTCATCGGCATCTTCCAGGATGACCCGACGCTGGATGAGATCTGCCAAGAAGCGTACCGGCAACGGGATGCGGAGCGGAACCCATGATTGCGTACGACACGGATGCCTACACGAGGATCCCCGAAGCCCAGTTCCAGGCCTGGCGGCAGGTCAAGGTGCGCGGTTCAACGCATGATCTGCGGATCGCCGCCATCTGTGTCGCCTCCGCCGCAATAATCCCCCGAAATCGCCGGGATTTCGAGCAGCTCAACGGACTCAGCGTGGAATTCTGGGAGTGATCCCTGGAAACACGGTCGAGCGAAACTGAAGTCGCTGCTGGCCGCTTGGCCGCTGCCTCGTCGGGCGGCGTGTTGTGCTTGTTCGTTGGCGTCTGGCCTTACTCCGGCATGGTTTTGTTCCTGTTGCTTCTCGCTTACACGGAGACGTAGCGACCGTCGTTCAATTGGCGGGCTTTGCCTAGCGACGACAGGGTTTCGAGCAGTTCGGCGATGCGGTCCTTGTTGGCGGCGGTGAAGCGTTTGGCGATTTGGACCTCGTCGGCGGGCGCGGCGAGTTCGGCCAGCGCGGTTTGGACCGCGGCGGCTTGGGCGGACAGCGACTTGGGCCAGGGCCGCTTGGCTGCCTCGGCTTTTTTCGCGGTCGTGGGCGTCTCGGTCTCCCCGGCGGCGATGGCTTGTTGCGTGCGGCCTTCCGGGTTTTGGAACTCGGGGCGCAACCAGCGGATCAGGCCGCGACGCTCTTCTTCGGCCCGCTGCTGATTCAAAGCCACCAGCCGTTCCAGGATCTGCTCGTCGGTCAAGTCCACCGGCCAGCCGTAGGCGTCCGCCACTGAGCACCGCGCCTTGATGCTACACGGTACAATGCGAGGACGGTGCGGAAGCGGAAGCCCAATCGCCGTCGCAGCGAGCCGATTTCCCCACTGGCTGAAGCGGGAGTTCTTGGCCGGAGCGAAAAGACTTGGTACGGTCACCGGATTTCCGTCGGTAAGGAGAGCATGTCGATGATGTCACAGAAAACTACGAGGGTGGTTGTCCGCTGGGTATTAACTATCGGATCGCTCGCTGTGGCAGGCAGCCAATGGCCAGCCGCAGCGGTAGGTGCCGGGAATGCTGGAAGCGAGCAGCGGCCGAAGACATCATTCAAGAGCGAAACGTTCGACAGCGAACCGGGTTGGGAGGGGCACAACAACCGGCTCACGCCCGAGGTTGGCAAGACCGTCCAGCAGGATTTTGGCTACCGCGCGACCCGTTTCGCCGGCGACGCGAAAGGCGAGATCGGCGGGACGATCTGGCGCTCGCCGACACTGGCTTCGTATGCCGCCAAGATTCCCGTGAAGACGCTGAACGACAGGTTGGCTGCTTCGGGCACATTCGCGTTGACCGCCTCGTCCGGCTCCAGCGGCCTGTTTATTGGCTGGTTTCATGCTGAGCGGCCCGGCGGTGGACGGCAGAACTCCCTCGGCCTGCGTTTCGCCGGCGAAGGCAGCGGTGCACGCCTGACATTGCAACTCGTCACTGGCGCGAACCAAGCCTGCGGTACGAAGGCGACCCCCTGGATCGTGGATAAAACCAAACCGCGTGGGCAGGGACGAAAGTTCAGGCCTCCAGCGGTGAAGAACGACGGCACGCGATACAGGTGGTCGCTGGATTACGATCCACTGGCCGCCGACGGCGCAGGCCAATTTCGCTGCACCGTCCGCAGCAACAGCCCGAGCCCCGAAGAATTCGAGATGAAGACGTTCACCGTCGCCCTCCCCCCGGGGTACAAGGAACAGGGCACCACGTTTGATCGTTTCGGCCTGATGAATTCCGAGAGACCTGGCAACTCACTGACCATTTTCTTCGATGATCTCATGGTCGACGGCAAGAAGGAGGAATTGTCTACCGATCCCGACTGGATTGGCCTGGGCAACCAGGCCAGCTACCAGCGCCGGGAAGAGGGAGGCAAGCACGACTTCGGTTTCAGCCCGCAGACGAACTACGTTGGCGGACTGGCGGGCGAACTGGGCGGCGTGATCTGGCGCAGCGGCGATTACGGCTACTACGCCGACCGCGTTGGTCCGCTGTCCTTGGCCGACCGCTTGGAGGCCAGCGGGAGAGTGATGCT
>CAIYOB010000105.1 GCA_903927685.1 uncultured Planctomycetaceae bacterium | reverse complement strand
GTCGCATTTGTCGGCGTCGGAAGACTGCCAGCGTCACCAACCTGCTTTTCCAGGTCAGCCGGCGTGATCAGCCCTTCCACTCCGATTGAGGTTGCGGTGACGGAACTCGCGACACGATAGGTCTTCTTGCGGCGATTGCCCGTCTTGACTTCCTCGATCAGCCCCGACCCTCGCAAAGGCTTCAGCAGGTCGTTCAGCGTCGTGCGGCGTTTGTGCGTCCACTCTTTCATGTCGGCCATCGTGAAAGGCTGCCCCTTTGACTCTGTCTCCAGTAGCTTGGCCAGTTCGAATTGGCTTTGGCACTCCGGGCTCAGCGACCGACGCAGCACGGGGACCAGCAGCTCATAGACAATCCCGTAATCGGCCGGCGTGGCGTCGATCGCTCCGTCGATAACTGGTCGGTCTTTCTGACAAAGCAGCGCGACCGCTTTGATGCACGCCAGCAGGTGATCGAAGGCGCGTCGCGCGGTCGGGTTGGTGCTGGGCAACGAAAGCAACTCCGCATAGGGGATCCGCACTTTCAACGGTTCCAGCATCCTCTGAGCCGCGTGGTGCTTTTGGCGGATGAAGGCAAGGCGTGCTTCGTCCGGCCCGTTGCCGGCCGCCCGTTCGGCCGTTTCGCGCATGATCCGACGCGTCTGCTCTCGAGATGCGTCGGTGGAGAGCGACAACATTCGACTGGCGTCCTCGGCGAAGATCTTGCCCAGCGTCGTCGTTTCGAGGTACGCGATCGGTCCCTTCTGGTGGATGCTGCGGGTCTTGCCACCGACGGTGACCTTCTTGGTGATTTCGCCTTTGCTCAGCAGTTCTCGCAAGGCCAGTGTGCCGTTGGCCGCGGGCGAACCCGGCCTGACTTGCGCATGCTGCCGCTCTGCCAGGAACACTACTTTGTGCTTGAGGCCATCTTCGCCGAGGTTGTACAACGCGTTAGGGCTGATGGCCGTCGCGGACAGGACCTCAGCTGGCGGCATCAGCCCGATTACCTGTTCGGCCACGAAGGACTTGCCGCTCGAGCTGGGCGACTGAATAATGCCATGCAGCGGAGTATTGGCCAGTCGGCTGGTCCCCAGCACGTATAGCAGCGTCGCCAGTTGCTTTTCGCCGACGATGCCCAGTTCAGCAAAGTCGCTGGCGAGTTCGTCGAAGAGGCACGGACTTCCCAGGAACTTCTCCGCTGCTTCCTGAACATTGGAGTCCGTTTCCGTGGTTTGGCTCTGCGGTGACACTTCTGGGACGGATGCGTCGCCACCAACCGATTGTCCAGACGTTGCCGGAGACGGTGTTTCGGCGTGTTGTGTCTGCGCGATGATATGGTCGTCGAGCCGGGCCAGTTCATCGGGGTCACAGCCATGCTTCTTCGCCACGCCGCGAATGAACTGCGTCCGTCTGCGAGCGCTGTCTGGATCAAAAACATCTCGATGCAGGACCACGCCGTTGCGGTACTCCACGACGCAGCGACGCCTCGCGTCGCGCGGGCCGACCGTCAGCTGGTCATTGACTTCCGGCGGCGGTTCCTCGGTTGCGCGATGCCCAGGAACTGAATTCGATGTTAACACGTTCTCAAAATCCTTTCCCAAAAAAGCTCCGTTTGATCGCCGGAGCCATGCGTCGGGCACTGCGCCCGCTCGCGACGCCGAAGAAGACTTCAGCATGCCACGCTGCCTCCGGTCGATCCATGTCGGCATGTACGTCCATTGCCGACGAACTGGCGGCGGTGGCCGGGCTCGTATTTGTGTGAGCAGAAACTGCATTTCAGCCTCCGTGCTCAAGTGCGTTATCGGGCCAACATCCGGCGATGATCCCGCCGAGGTGAGATGGCCAAATCGTCGCCTTCGATTTGCGGAACAGGGTTGTCGCTCACACGGATTCCTTTCCCAAGAGACAGTGGTTTCCAAAACGTCGACGAAGATCCTCGCTTGTGCGCCGACGGGGTACGATTTCGTTGCGAAACAACCGGCGGCCAGTGTGCGTCAACGCCGGTGAACTGGGACCTGAGGACAGATGGAAAGACCCTCGCTATCGATCGCTAGGAAGGTCTGGCGGGACAGGAAATCAACGGTGCCTGAGCAGTTAGCGAATCGCACGGCACTTGCCTCCATGCACAACATATTGTGGCTGCTCCCCTCGTGAGCCACTAGATATTGTGTCGTCCGTCGAAATTTAGTCAAGCGTTTGAAGACGATCCCTGTTCCAAATTTACGAATTTCTGTCTGCCGCAAATTGGTGGCACGCGACGTGACCGGACAAGCTGCAACAGGCGACTATGGCGGCGTGAGTTCGCCGATATGACGATTCTTAGTAGAACTCGATCACGTCGTCGTCGGCTCGCCGGCTGCGGCGTGGCGCTGGCTCTGGCGGCTTCTGAATTGACCGCCGGGCCTCAAACGCCTCGACCGCTTCGCGCCGGATCAGGTACCTTGGCCGGCCGCCTTGCGTCGTGGAGGCATCGAACGCCTCCAGCTCGCCAGACGCAATCCAGGCTCGAACCTTGTCAGGCGAGACGTTCCACTGCTTGGCAAGCTCCGGAGGCGTGTAGTGGGTCTTCGCAACGGCAGCGGATTGCCGGGCGGGCTTCACGGCCACTTCTTCGGCTGCTTGCATTGCAGTGCCGTCAGGCAGCGCAGCCGATTGCCGATCCGCGCTCGGCGCAGCATTGGCGAAACGATGGCGGATCTCCGCGTACAGCGTCCTGCAACGCCGTTTGGCTTCCTGGGGACCACCGCCGCCAGCGGCATGCCCAAGATCGACGTCGACATCGGCCAGCAGGGGGCAGGCACCCTTGAGCTGGATCAGCGCGTGCTGAGCGGCCGTAATCGGGTACAGTTCGCCAGGAATCGCCGTCTGGCATGCCGAGTCTCGCGACAGGCACTCTACGCGGGCGCAGAGCAGGCCGGTGCGGTAACAGGCCGGCAACGGCTCTGGTAGCAGCGCCGCGGCTTCTCGCAGCGAGTCGGTCGCCGCAGCGAAACAGTCCCAGTTCAACGGGCTATGCTGCTGGTCCCAATCGTCCGCTATGCACTCAGCGTCGCTGTCCTGCAGGAATCGCAGCTGTCGGCAGTGCTCGTCCCCAAGCCACTGCGCCTTGAAGTGCGTCCACGCCGCGGTGAAATCGCGTTCTGCTGCGGCCAGTGCCTGCTTGGCGTCGTCGGTGTTTTCGCCGGCCGTCAAAGCGACGAGTCCGTGCACAACAGGACCAGCGTAGGCTTCGAGCAACGCAGGTAGCGGCGTCTGGTCGTCTGCGCTGAACCAGAGGTAATGGGCCCAGAAGCGAAGCATCTCGAAAGCGTAGCCCAG
>CAIYOB010000104.1 GCA_903927685.1 uncultured Planctomycetaceae bacterium | reverse complement strand
CCGACTGGCCACGCGGTCGCTGCGTGCGTCCGTGCGGGAGTCGACGCGATCCGAGCGGGCATCGCTACGATCCGTGCGGTTATCGGCCCGTCCCGAGGCGCCCGGCCGATCTCCGGCAGGCAACTGTCCGGCCGCGGGACGTCCGGTGCCGCCGCGGTTCTGCAAGAACTCGGCGGCGGCGCCACCTGCGACCCCTCCGGCCACCGCACCCGGTAAACTGCCCGGTCGCGTGGCTGGCAATGTGCCGGGCCGCCCTGCGCCGGTCGACGGCTTGATGTCCAGGAAGTTCTGCAGGTCCCCCGCCGAAGGTCGAGTCGCGACGCCCGTGCCCGGCCTGGCGCCGGTGCCGGCGCCGGGCCTGGTTCCGGCGCCGGGCCTGGTGCCGGTGCCGGGCCGCGCGCCGGCAATCGGTTGCGAAGGCCTGGGCGGTGAGACACTGGGCCGCGCCGCGCTGGGGCGTGATACACTCGGCGTCGAGGGCCGGCTGACGGAGGGCGACGGACGACTGACCGCAGGCGAGCGGGAAACCGAAGGACGAGAATAGCCCCCGCCTCCACCGCCTCGGGAAACGCCGCCACCGCCACCGCCGCCGCGACCGCCACCGCCGCCGCGGGCCAGCAGTTCACCCGTTGCCATCAGGCACAGCGAGAGCAAGACAACCAAGAGAGAGAGCTTCTTCATGACTTCACCTTGTGGGGTTTTGTTAGCGTTCAGCATTCAGCGTTCAGCACACGATTCATTCCTTCGTGATCTTGACTTCGTCGATATTCGGCAACAGTTCGCCGTCCACCGTGCGGTTGACGGACTGCAGCGTGCACGTGTTGTCGTCCAGGCAGGTGATGATATTCACCGCCGAGGACTTTCGCCCGTCGGGCAACACGCCGCTCTGCTGGATGTACCAGCGGTTGTCCTTTTTCTTCCATGTCGCCTGGCCGAAGCCGCCGTCCGAGTCGAAGACCCACGAGCGGATCTGCTTGGTCGACGGGTCCCAGCCGATGATCTGCATCCCGGCCATGTCGATCCGGTCGCGGATTTGGATCGTGAACGAGCGGGTGATGAAGTTGTTGTTCTTCGCCCAACTGCACTCGGTGACCACCGTAGCTTGTTCGTCTTGATCGACCCACTTGCCGATCATCCACTCCAGTTCCTTCAACTGCTCGTAGTGCGACGGCGCGGGCGCCGGCACGTCTTCCTCGGACACGCGGTCCAACAGCCATTGGCCTTCGTGTTTGACGTAGACGGCCGTGTAGTCGGATTCCTCCGGGGCCTGATCCGGGCGAATCACTTTGGCCGTCCCCTGTTCGACGGCGACGTTCGGCGAGACGAACCGCACGGAATCCGTCTTCGCCTCCAGCTTGGCGCCTTTCGCGTCGGCAAACACGCCGGCAAACTGCTTTTCAATGGCCTCGCGGCCGACCGCCTGCTCGCCGCTGGCCGGGTTCGTGTAGACCGCTTCGGGCGACCACAGCGCCGCCAGCGCTTTCGCATCGCCTTGGTTGAACGCCGCCACGTAGGACTCGACGGCCTTGCGAATCGTCGCTTCGTCCGCGGCTTGGCGGTCCGCTTCGGCCCCGCACGCCGACGCCAGCCAGCCTGCGAACACTGCCACCACCAGCATCCCCCGTTTCATACCTTGCTCCTTGTTGTTGAGAGGTCTCTTGCCTACTGCTAATGCCTGACTACTTGCCGCGGACTTGGCACGCACCGCGTCCGCATTCACGTTCCAGCTCAGGCCGGCTGGGAGCCCAGCACGGCCACCAGGAAGTCCATTCCTCCCACTCGATCCATGGCGCTCACATCGACCTCGGGCGGCTCGAGCGACATGTCGATATAGGGAAGCAGCCTGCGAAACCGCTCGCCGCGAAAATGCTCGACGACTTCGTCCCGGGTGTCCCATTGGACCAGATAAGTGAAGACACCCGCGTCTTCGGCGTCCTGGAGAATCCGGCAGGCGTGGCAACCGCGGGAAACCTCCGTCGGTCCTTTCAGCCCGCGGAGCACGTCCAACACCTCCGCCCGCTTCTCCGCCGGAGCGACGATCCGCAAGGAAACTTGTATCATGCAATCGCTCCTTATCCTTGGGCCTGGCGGCGGCGGAGAATGTGAGGAGCCACGGAGTGGCACCTTCCGCCAGCCGCGGCCGAGTCACCACCACGTTTTCCGCCTCGTGTTGCCGCGAGTAGATGCAACCAGCGTACCGAATCGAGCAGTGACCAGGTGGATCGCCTTAGTTGAATCGCCAACAAGACTTGCGCTGGGCAGCGCGAGCCGAGCGTTAGGCGTCTCCCTCGCTATCGACTGGAGATTCTACGATATATTGGAGGAATCAATCTGCGTGGGGTGACTGCCCTCGGTCGGGCTGCGAGATCCCTGGTACAGGCCGGATCTCGGCCAATTGACGTGGACTTCCAGGTTGTGCCCACTGCGGACGACTACGGAGGACTGGGGCGTCGCTTGGGCCGCATGATCCCCAGCTTCGCCATGCGGGCTTCCAGCGTCGTCGGTTTGATCTGCAGGAGTTCCGCGGCGCCGCCCACGCCGCGAATTCGCCAGCCCGTGTCCTGGAGCGCCCGGAGGATCTGCTCCCGCTCGGTCTCCCGAAGCGTCATGCGGGGAGCTGCGGCGGGATCGGGATCCGAGGGCAACTGGACCTGCAGCGCATCGCCCGTGGCCAGGATCATGGCGCGCTCGATGACGTTGCTCAGTTCGCGGACGTTGCCGGGCCACGCGTACTGCTGCAGCTGGCGCATCGTCTTGCGCGGGATGCTCTTGATCGACTTGCCCATGCGGCGGCCCAAGGACTCGACAAAGGCCCAGGCCAGCGGCGGGATATCTTCACGCCGCTCGCGGAGTGGCGGGATGCGGATCGGAAAGACATTCAGGCGGTGGTACAGATCGGCGCGGAACTTGCCCTCGCGGACCGCTTGTTCCAGGTCCCGGTTGGTCGCGGCGATGATCCGCACGTTGACCGTCACGGTCTTCGGGCTCCCCAGCCGTTCGAAGCGGCCATCCTGCAGCACACGCAGCAGTTTCGCCTGCAACTCGACCGGGAACTCACCGACTTCGTCCAGGAACAGGGTCGAGCCGTCGGCTACCACAAAGCGGCCCACCTGGGCGGAGGCGGCCCCCGTGTAGGCTCCGGCCTCGCGCCCGAACAGTTCACTTTCGACCAGCGTGGCCGGCAACGAGGCGCAATTGACGATGACCATCGGCTGGCCCTTGCGCCCGCTCAGTTCATGGATCGTCTGGGCCAGCAGTTCCTTGCCGGTCCCCGTTTCGCCCAACAGCAGGACCGGCGCGTCGGTGGCGGCGACCCGTTCCGCCTCGGACAGCACACGCATAATCGCCTCGCTGCGGCCGATGATCCGCCCGTGCTGGTGCTTCAGAACGGCTTGCTCGCGAAGATACAGGTTCTCCTGCTCCAAACGCTGACGCAGTTGCTGGTTCTCGGCCAAGGCTTTGCGCAACGCTTCCTCCGCCCGCCGCCGCAAGATCGCATTGGCGAATACCTCACCGATCAGCTGCAGGCGGGCCAGGATTTCGGCGGGCCACGCGCACCGCTGCCGCAAGAAGGCGAACGTGATGGCGCCCAACACCGAACCGCCGACGTTCAGGGGTACGGCGACATCGGACTGGATCCCATGCGTCCGGCAGTATTCCCGCTCCTTGATCGCCTCCGGAGGCAGTTCATCCGGCACAGACCTGACGAAGACACTTTTCCCGTGGCGGAATTGCCCGATGAACCAGGGAAGCCGGTTGATGGGAAACGCTCCCACGGGAAACGGTTCGCAACCCGGCAGCGCGTACGAGTGCGTGACCTGGATGTGCCGCGGGTCTTCGCCAAACTCGAACAGGGTGCTGCGGTCGTTGCCTAGGAATTCGACGAGCGTCTGCAAAGCGCCATCGATCAGGCGGTCGACCTGCTCGGTCGGCTGGTTGACGAAAGTCGCCGACAGATCCGCCAGCAGCCGTTCAAACCGCAACCGATCCTCGATCGCCAGTTCTGCCCGCTTACGCTCCGTAACGTCCACGGACACGCCCATCAGGCAGTCGGGGTCTCCGGTTCCCCGACAACGAACGCGGCCGCGCGAGGCAAACCAGTTCAGGCTCCCGTCCGGGCCCGGGACGCGATATTCGACTCGGCCTTCATTCCGCGACTCGACGATCGCCTGCACGGTCTGGCGGATCCGGTCTCGATCCTCGGGATGGACCATATCCAGGAACCGGCCGAAGGTCACCTGCTCATCCGCCGCGAAGCCAAACAGCTCGCGGGTTCTGGTCGTCATCCAAAAACACTCCGTGGCAAGGTTCAAGCTCCACAGGCCGGCGCTAGCGGAATCGGCTGCGAGATTCAATCGCTCCTCGCTCTCCCGCAACCGCTCGTCCGAGTGTTTCCGAGCGAGCGCATTGGCGAAGATCTGCGCGATCAATTGCAGCCGGTTCACCAGGGCCTCGGGCCACTCACGTTCTTCCCGCACGGTATTGAATGACAACGCGCCGAACGGTCGCTCCCCGCCGACCGACAACGGAATCGTCAGCGAGGTGCGGACGCCGTATTGACGCCAAGTCTGCCCGTCGCGGGCTGCTTCCGGCGGCAGTTGCGCGAGGGACGAGACCGCCACGACCTTGCCGGCCAGCAGCAGTTGTTGGCACCAAGGAAAATACTCGCGGGCATCCATCCGCTCCGGAAGCGGAGGCCCTTCCAGGGCGCGATACAGGTTGGTCAACGTCAGCAGCCCCGGGGGCTCAGTGGAAGCTTGCCAGAGCGCAGACAGGTCCAGCCCGAGGAACTCGCAGACGCGCCGCTGTGCAGCGACGATCTCGCGGTCCACGTGCTCGGCGGGTACGTTGATGAACTTGACCGAAAGGTCCGCGATCAGCGTCTCGAATCCGAGTCGTTCGTCGAGTTCCGAGCGCAGGTTAACGTCAACCGGAGTCATCGAATCCGTGCTTTCACCACAGGCCGCCTGTCCAATCCATGCCAATCATCCCATCCTCAGAATATGATCGACGCGTCCTGCCGGATAGCAGGCGCCGACGTTGTGGTCGGGCTAATTCTCCAATATATGTTCTAGGGGCCGGAGCCCTTTCTCTGCTCGTACGCCGCGGGAGCTTATTTCACCCTTCTCAGCTCCCGCAGGCGGTCGATGTGCCCAGCCAGAACGAAAACGTCGGTCTCCGCGATGGGACGATCGGGAGGGGGCGGCGTGGGGGGGCCCGGTTGGCCGGGCTGCCAGACCGCGAGCAGGGACACGCCGTAACGCTCCTGCCAACCCAGTTCGCCGGCCGTCCTGCCGACGATGCTGCTGGGCGGATGTCCGGCGATGACCATGTGCCCGCCCCCCAGTTCCAGATAGTCGGAGGTCCGGGGATGATGGATCAGGAGCGCCGCCTTGCGGGCGGCGCTCTGGTCCGGCTGGATGACCTCGCTGGCGCCCACCAGCTTGACGATCTCGGCCTGCTCGACGTTGGCCACTTTGACGATGATCCGCGGCACACGCATCTGGTGCAAGTGATGTACGAGCAGCACGGCCGTTTCCAACCGCTCGCCCACGCACACGGCGACGATGTCAAAATCCGCGATCGCCAACTCCTCCAGCGCCGGGCGGTCGCTGACGTCGG
>CAIYOB010000103.1 GCA_903927685.1 uncultured Planctomycetaceae bacterium | reverse complement strand
CCCGACGGCGAGACGAAGCCTTCGATCAGTGCGGCCAGGAAAAACATCGCCATGGCGGCGCCCATCAACGGCATGGTCTGCACGGCCGTTCGCCGCAGCGATGCCAGCCGGCTCCAATGGCCGGGCAGCAGCCAAGCCAATCCCAGTCGCAAGCCGGCGCCCGCCGACAGCACGATCGCCGTCAACTCGAACGGCCCATGCGCCGTCACGAAATGAAAGAAGTTCACGCCTTGGGGGACGTCCGGCCGAGCCATGTAGCCGAAGGACGCTCCCAGAAACGCCGCGTTGAACGCCGTCACGACGATTCCCGGCAAGACCGCCAAGCCACCGGCAAAGCACTTCAGGCCGATCCCCGTGTTGTGCTGGATGTAAAACCCGGCCATCATCACGCTGGCTTCGGGATTTCGGCCGTCGATCGGATTCTCAAAACTCTCCTCCAAGCCGTCGATCGCTTCCCGCGTCATCACCGTCTCGGCGTAGTGCGGCCAAGTGTCTTTCGAGTACGCCAGGAACGCGGACAACAGGAAGATCCCCCAGAACAGGCAGAAGGCGGCCTGCACGCAGCGATCGCGAAAGATCCGCTGCGGCACATCCTCCAACAACACGCGACTCCAGGTGGCATATTCAAACCGCCGCGTCCGGTACAGTTGGTTGTGCGACCGGCCGACCAGTCGATGCAGGTACTGGACGGTGTTGGGAGGCAACTGATACGCATCGGCCAATGCCAGATCGGCACACGCGGCCCGGTACAGGGCCGCAAACCGGGATACGTCCGCCGCGCGCAGCCCCTTGGCGCGACCAGCTCCCAGCCGGTCGCACAACCGTTCGAGTTCGGCCCAATTCTTGCGTCGCAGATCCAGCAGTTCGGCAACTTTCACTCGTACGGCTCCCAGCAGTTGTCACTGGTCAGTGGTCAGTTCCTGAACGGCGATTCTCCGCGGAGGCCTGTCGGCACGGTGTCGGCGGCCCGGTCGGTGACGAAGGTGCGGTAATACAGGGCACACAACAGCAAGTCGCAGCTGGTGTCGCCTTTCATGCCGAATTGGGTCAACAGCGGTTGCGCCAGGTGCTTGGCAACCTCCCCGCGTCTGGCCGGCGCAAAGAACCGCCGCCGCTCGACGTACATGGCCAGGCTTCGCGCCAAGCTGCGGCTGACACGGAAGTCGGGCGGGATGTACTCGGCGAGCTTCGCGGCCCGCTCATCCTCCAATTTGACCACCCCTGTCAGCCAGGATCGCTCCTCGATCACCACCAAGGTCCCGCAGACCAGATCACCCACGCGCTGGAAGCGGTGATTCAGCATCATCGTCACCAGGCCGACCATGTACGTGGGCAGGATGTACAGCGGCGCCGGCACGCCGAACATCTCCAGCGACAGCATCGGGTACAGATCGACCGTGCGGAGAATGTTTCGCAGGACGGCCTGCAAGCCGTTGATCGGCTGGCCGTCCACGGTCAGCACGCGGATCCCCATCGCCCGCTTGCCCGGCGTCTGGCCGTTCATGTACGTCT
>CAIYOB010000102.1 GCA_903927685.1 uncultured Planctomycetaceae bacterium | reverse complement strand
CGCCGGCGAGCGTGATCTCCGCGACTTGAAAGCTGCCGATCGGCCGCGGGGCAAAGGTGAAGCGGTAGAAGCGGAAAGCTGCGGGACGCGGGATCTCGAAGGTCTTCAGTTGGTGCCGCTGCTCGAACGGCGCGTCGAGGGTTCGCTGGTCCACCTCGGCCCAGTCCTGGCCGTCCGTCGATCCCTCGAGCTTCCAGTCGCGAGGGTCCCGGTCCGGCATGTCATCGCCGCTCGTCAAGGCGTAGCCCGTCACCGTCTGCGGCTCGGGAAACTGCATTTGCCAAACGACGGGCGCGTTGCCGTTGTTCACGCACCACTTCGAGCCTGGATTCTCATCCACGGTGTTCTCGATGCCCTTGCCGTCGCCGGGGCCATGTCCGCTGGGCGACGAGAGTCTTGGCTCCGGGCTGTTGTCAAAGTCGACGAGCAGATCGCCCAGCGTCTGGTAACAGCCGAATTGGTTCGCGTCGGCCCAACCGCGAACACCGTCGGCATAGCGGAAGCTTCCGCTCAACACGTTGCCGGCCCCCGAGATGTCGCCCGCGAACAGCTTTTCTCGCACTTCCGGCAGGCATTGGTAGGCGTCGTACTTGTTGCCGTCATAGTACCCTCCGGACCAGAGGGACGATTCGTTCAGTGCGATCCGCAGTCGCCCCACGCCTCCAAAGTCCATCGCCCCCAGTCGGCCGTTGCCCAGCGGGCACGATTCGTGAAACGACTTGGCCGGGCTGACGAACCAGACACTCATGGGCTCAGCGGGTGCCGCCGGTTCTGCGCCCGGGGTCGCTCCGACGAGAATTCCCCAGGCCGCCACGGCGGCGAGTACGACGTTTGCTCGATGCATCGAAGGCATTCCTTATCTGCGGAAAGTGATACGCGAGGTGAGTTGGGTGTGATCTCGGTCCGGGTGAATTCAAATGGCGTCCAACTGCCGCAGCACCGACTTGCCGTCCTGCAGCGTGGCGGCGTAAACGCTGCCGATGGCCCGGGCTTGCAGGGTGATCCGTCCCAGGTCGGGGATCTCGACCGTCGCCGGGGCCTCGACGCCGTCCGCGGCCCAGGCGGTGACCAGCCACTTCGGCTCCCCGGGCAGTCTGCGGGCCAGCACTCGCTGGTTTGGCTTGCCCGTCGGGAACTCATAGGCCGGCTGGTCCTTGACCTTGGCATGTGGATTCGGGCCGGGCAGCAAGTCGCCATGCCGCAGTAATGCCTCCTGATGCGAGAACAACGCATGGACTCGCCCCAAGATCACCATCTGCATCAAGTACTGCGGCGGCTTGTCCGGCGAAAATGCCGTGTCGAATCCGCCCTGGGGATACGAAAAATAGCCGGCGACGCCGCCGAGCATGCCTTCCGTGTACAGGCACTTGAGGAAGCCCTCGTACAATCGCAGGTCGCCAAATGCTTTCGCGTCGTTGTCGATCGGCTGGGACACGTCCCACTCCGCCGCGGCGGGCTCCTTGGGATCCTGCTTGTAGCCGGGACACACGTAGTCGTAACTGTTCTTCATGCCAAACCGCAGTTCGTAGCCCTTGGCGCCCAAGGCGGCGGTCAGCATATCGTCTTTGCCGATCCAGCCGGAGTTGAAGTCGTGGTAGTAGTACTCGTTCGTAGCGATGTCCGCGCAGACTCGCATGTCGGCATAGTCCCAAGCCCAATCATCGGAAAACGTCTCGAGCGTGCCGTGCCGGTGCGTGTCTCCGCCGCAGGTGTAGAACACGTACAGCAGGCGGTCAGGGACCGCGGCGCAGATCGCATCGGCGACGGCCTTCTGTTCGCGAGCCTTCTGGCGGGAAATGTACCGATACCAGCTGAGGTCGCCCTTGGCCGCGACCACGCGTGGATCCTGCTCCCAGTACTTCTGGGCCCAGCCGCACACGTTCAGTCCGTACTCGCCGCCGTTCTGGATGATGGCGATCGGACAGCGCGTG
>CAIYOB010000101.1 GCA_903927685.1 uncultured Planctomycetaceae bacterium | reverse complement strand
TCGCCCAGACGGCCCGGCAGTGGTTGGCCAAGAACCTGAGCGGCTATCCGCGCCGCACCCGCTCGGCGCTCCGCGGCTCGCCGCTGTGGGTCTACGGCCGCAGCGGACAGCCGTGCCTGGTCTGCGGACAGCGGATCCAGTTGGTCCGGCAAGGCGACTTGGGACGCACCACGTATTGGTGTCCGAAGTGTCAAGCGGCCGAGCCGGGGGCGTGAGGCCGCCGCGGGCGAAGGGCCATCGGCGGCGGGTCCGGCTCCGGCGAGTCTCGCCGGCGGGGTGCCTGGGGTCGAGTGCAGCGAGCCCCCAGTGGCAAGACCTGGGGGCTCGCCGCTCGCGGCTCGACCCCAGCCACCCACTCCTCCCCCACCCATTCTTGCCCCATTTCCAATGGACATCGGGGACGTTTCCACCGCGTGGAGCGATCGCCGCGGCCGGCGGTTCCGCGCCGTTTCCGGTTGGCCCGGCGTCTTACGCCGCCGGCCAGCCGAGCGACCAGCCGAGCCAACCGGCGGCGGCGCCGCCCAGGACCAGCCAGACCGGGCTGAGCTTCCAGCGCAGCGCGGCCCCGGTCGCGGCCCCCGCGATCGCGATCGCGGGCAGGTTGGGCCGCCCCGCGCCGAGGCAGAAGATCCCGCCCGCCAACTTGACCGTGACGGCGGCCATCAGGCCCAGCGAGGCGGCGTTGACGGCGTCCAGGAACGCGGCTGTCCAACGGCTGCGGCGCAACCGCGGCACCAGCGGATTGGTCGCCGCGACGAGGACGAACGAGGGCAGGAAGATCGCCACCGTCGCCACGGCCGCGCCCGCCAACGCGTGCCACGGACCGCCGCCGCTGGCCACGACGTAGCCGATGAACGTTGCCGTGGACAACATCGGCCCCGGGGTGAATTGGCCGATCGCAATCGCGTCCAACAACTGCTGGTCGGTCAACCACCCAAACTCGCGAACCAGCCCGCCCTGCAGGTACGCGATCAGGACGTAGCCTGTGCCGTACAGGACGGAACCGACTTTCAGGAAGAACCAAGCCAATTGCCCCAGCGTGGCGCTCGTCGAGGCGGTGACGGCCGCGACTGCCGTCGCCGTGGCGGCCGCGGTCAGCGGCGGCGCGGCGTGCGCGGTATGGCCCGGCGCTGCGGCGAGTGCGGCGACGCCGATGGCCGCTCCGCTCGTTGGTACGCTCGGCTCGCGGCGCTGCCACAACAGCCCCAGCATGCCCAGCAGGCTACAGGAAAACAGGACGGCGATTTCCCCCACGCCACACAGCGAAGCCACCGAGGCGGCGGCGAAGACCAGGACCACCATCCGGCCGGCCAAGGCTTTGCGTCCCAGCCTCCAGCCGGCCGAAAAAATGACGGCCAGCACGGCCGGCTTGATCCCGGCTATGATCGGAGCGACCTGCGGTTGCCGCCCCTGCTCGACGTACAGCCAGGCCAGCACGGTGGTGATCAAGACCGCGGGCAAAATGAAGGCCGTACCCGCGACCACGAGGCCCGCCCAGCCGCCGCGGACAAAACCGACGTGGATCGCCATCTCGGTCGAGTTCGGGCCGGGGATCAGGTTGGTGGCGCCGACGAGGTCCAGGAAATACTGCCTCGATAGCCAGCCACGGCGTTCGACGACCTCGTCCTCCAGCAACGCCAGGTGCGTGGCCGGACCTCCGAAGCCGATGGACCCCAGCTTAAAGAACAGACCGGCAATTTCCAGCAGACGGTGCGACATGGGGCCAGTATAGCCCAGACCAGCGTCCGGGGAAGCTGTACTCCGTCGGTGTCGGATCGGTGACGAATCGGGGCGATCGCGTGCGTGCTGCGCGAGAAATCCGCGGAAGGATGGCCAAGGCGGCACAGGCATCCTGCCTGTGCGGTCGGCGCGGAGGGCGCGAGAGACGGGCGTCCAGCCCGTGCAGCTTAGTTCGGCAAGACGCCGAGCCGGGGGAACAAAGCGAGGTGCGAAATCGTGTTGGCGGTGAGTGGGTTCATGGAAAGGTCTGAGTCTGACGTTGGCTCGACTAGACGCTGGCCAGTTGCAGGCGCCGTTCCAGCTTGGTTACGGCCAGCAGCAGCTGGTTCCACTCGACAAACACCTCGACCGTGTCGAACGTCTCGGCGTCCGCGCGGCCGAAGCCCTGTTCGCTGATTCGGAGCGTGCTGTCGAGCACGCTGCAGCCACGCTGCCGGATCCGCTCGTTCTTTTCCGCCGGAGTCAACGGATCGTCGGGGCAGACCGGCAGGATCTGTTCCATCGCGGTGTGCACCGCCCATAGCGCCGCGCCGCGGGCGTCTTCGGCTTCCGTGATCATCTGCACGGTGCCGGATTCAACATAGTACTTGGCCATCGAGGACTCCTTTCGAAAAGACGTGCGAGGGCAACTTCCTTGATCTTCGTCGCGGACCGCCGAAGCTTGGCTCGCGCTGCCGGCAGATCCGCGGCCTGCTCTCTATACGGTGCATCCGCGCGCTCGGTTCAGACACAACGGGCGTAAGCACTGCTAGCAGGCTGTGCCCACTCCAGTTGCCAGCTGGGATTTCCTACAATCTTGCACACCTGTGGTCCCCAGACAATTCCCTCGATCCCCGTGAGATGGCCTGATGAGCAAACCTACCCCTCCCAGTCAGCCCGTGCTGCTTTCCATCCCCGAGACCGCTTGCTGCACTCCGCTCCGCGGTTGTTGCGGTCCCATCGACCGGCGCACGTTCTTGAAATGGACCGGCGCGGCGACTGCGGCGGCCTCGGTCGCGAGTCTCAGCCCGTTTGCGGGGCCGTTCGCCGCCGAAGACGTGCGCGACCATTTCGTGCCCGCCGACAAGAAGCTCGCGCCGGCATGGCTCGCCCAGTTAACCGCCCGCGGCGAGCGTACGTGGTATAGCGGCCGGGACCTCGAAACGATCGGCATGCCGGTCGGCGGGATCTGCGCCGGCCAATTGTACTTGGCGGGCGACGGGCGACTGGTCCACTGGGACTTGTTTAACGAGCCAAATTTCACCGGCTACGGAGCGACCAACTACGAAGTCGGCCGGCAGCCGGAACGGGGCTTGGAGCAGGGCTTCGCGCTGCGGGTCCAAGCGGCCGGCAAGACCACCGTTCGGCGCCTGGACTGTACCGGCTTCCCCGGCCTGCGGTTTTGCGGCGAGTATCCGCTTGGATGTGTCGAGTACGTGGACGAGGAACTGCCGATCCAGGTCCGGCTGGAAGCGTTCTCGCCGTTCATTCCCTTGGACGCCGCCGATTCGGCGCTGCCCGCGACGATCCTTCAGTTCCGTCTCAAGAACACGTCCTCCGAGGCCGCCGAAATCACTTTGGCCGGCTG
>CAIYOB010000100.1 GCA_903927685.1 uncultured Planctomycetaceae bacterium | reverse complement strand
CCGGCCTGGCGGTCACCGACCGGGATGTGTTCCTGGCCAGCAGGTCCGCCCGGGGCTACGGATACGCGGTGTGGCGGACGGATCGCGAGTTTCAGAATCCGAAGAAGGTTGTGGAGAACCTGGCCGGTTGCTGTGGGCAGATGGACATCCAGGCGAACGAAGGCGAGTTGTGGGTGGCTCATAATGCACGGCACAAGGCCGAGCACTACGACCGCGACGGCAAGAGACTGTCGTCGTTCGGCAAGCGGGATCGCACGAGCGCCGACGGCTTCGGCGGCTGCTGCGAACCGAAGAACCTGCGGTTCGCGGTGGCGGGCGAGGTGTTCGCTGCCGAATCCGGACCACCCACGTGCGTCAAGCGGTTCAGCACCTCCGGTGAATTCCGCGGCGTGGCGGTCATCGCGCCTTGGAACTCCGGCTGTGTCCGCGTGACGACCGAGTTGCACGGCGACTCGGACCAGTTCTTCGTGCTCAACAGCGACGAGAATGCGATTCACGTGTTCGGCCGAAAACCGGCGGATGCGGCCGCCAAGTGAGCACCGTTCGAGAAGAGGGGCCTGCGGTCAACTCAACCTCCGGGGACGCGAGAGTATGACTTGGCGAGTTCTTGCGTATTGCTGCACAGTGGCCGCGTGTCTGGGGACGTACCCCTGTTCCGCCGCCGAGCCGCCGCTGACCGTAGTCGTGATGGACCCGTTGGCGTTGCCCCTGTCCTGCCCGTGTGTCCAGGGCCACGCCCAACGCCGCTATGACCAGCTGACGGCTTTTCTGGAAAACCGGTTGCAGCGGCGTGTGGAACTGTTGTTTACGGACGATCTCGCGAAGGTCCGCCGCGGTCAGCCTGGCAAGGTCATCCATCTGATCATCGGCAAGCGGTCGTCCGTACTGTCCGATGCCCGGATCAACGATCTGGCCGTGCGGCCGGTGATGATGCTGACCGGCAAGGACGGCAAGACGACGCTGACCGGGCTGTTCACGGTGCGGAAGGACGATCCAGCCCGGACCTTGGCGGACCTCAAGGGCTACACGATTCTCTTCGGTCCGCCCGACTGTGACGAAAAGTTCCGGGCAGCCGCCGCGGCGCTGGAACAGGCGGGTGTCCAACTGCCGGCGAAGCTCGAGACCCGGCCGGGCTGCAGCGATTCCGTGACCGAGATGCTGGAAAATGCCCAGCGGCCGACCGCCGCAGTGATCTCCAGCTACGCCGCGGCGCTGCTGGAAGGCTGCGGGACGGTCGAGAAAGGCGCGATCCGCATCATCGGCCAGACGCAGCCGGTGCCGTTTGTCACGGTCTTCCTCACGGCTGCCGCGGAGGAATCCCTCGGCGTCCAGATCTGCCCGGCCCTGGCGGCCGTAAGACAGCGTGCCGATCTGCTGAGCGCCTTGGAGACTCCGTTAGGGTTTGTGCCGGTGGCCGAACCGACCGCAGGTGCGGCCCCAGCTCCGATGGCGGACCGGGACGCTGAGGCGCAAAGCAACGTTGCGCCCCCCGACGAACAGGCGTGGCCGGGTTGGCGGGGCGTCCGGCGCGACGGCCGCGTGGCGCGTCTGCCGGCCCGCTTGCCCCAGGCACCGCAGGTCTTGTGGTCCACATCGTTGACCGGACGCGGCTTGGCTGGGGTCGCGGCCACCGAGCGCTGTGTCATCGTTGCCGACCGGGATGCGACCGACACGGGCGATGTCTTCCGGTGTCTCGACGCCCGCACCGGTCAGACGCTGTGGACGCTGGAGTACGCCACCTCGGGGCGGATCAAGGACTACGGGAATTCACCCCGCGCGACGCCGCTGATCGACCAGGGTCGAGTGATTACGCTCGGCGCCCTGGGTGATCTCCATTGCGTCACACTGGCGGACGGTAAGGTCGTTTGGTCGAAGCACCTGGCCCGCGACTTCGGCGCCGCCGTGCCCATCTGGGGTTACTGTTCGTCGCCGCTGGCCGTGGACGGCAAGCTGATCGTCAACCCCGGCGGAAAGGCGGCTTCGCTCGTGGCCTTGGATCTCGCCTCGGGCCAGGAAGTCTGGCGCTGCCCAGGACTCCCGGCCGCCTATGCCTCGTTCATCGTGGGGACCTTCGGCGGAATCCGGCAGATCATCGGGTACGACCAGAAATCGCTGGGCGGTTGGGAGCCGGCAACAGGCCGGCGAATCTGGACGCTCGTGCCGCCGACAAGCGGCGATTTCAACGTGCCCACGCCGATCGACGCCGGCGGGAAGCTGATTCTCGCATCGGAGAATAACGGGACGCGGAGCTACGACTTTGACGCGAACGGTTGCATCCGAGTCGAGCCGCTTGCGGCCAACGAGGATCTGAGCCCGGACTCGAGCACGCCGGTCCTGGCCGGCGGCCAGCTGTTCGGCTGCTGGTATTCGCTGCACTGCCTGCAAGCCGACGCGCAGCTGCAGACCCTCTGGTCCGGCGAGGATGACGCCTTCGGCAACTACGCCAGTCTGATCGCCTCAACCGACCGCGTCCTGGTGATCTCCGACCGCGGCGAGCTATTGTTGGTCGACGCGACGGCCGGGGAATGCAAGATCGTCTCCCGGTGCCAAGTCCTGGGGGAGGGGGCCGAGGTACTCAGCCATCCCGCGCTGGTCGGCAGCCGGCTCTTTCTCCGCGACACGTCGAGAATCGTCTGCCTGGAGCTGCTGGATCGTGACCAGCCCCCCTGACTTACCCCCCGATCCGCCGTAAACCGCGTGCCCCTCCTTGTTTGGCCTGGGGCTTAACCAGCCATGAAGACAGCAAGCCGTTCACGCCTCCCCGTTGTCGCGGTGCCAACCGTAACCCGAAGCGCCAGCGAGTGGGAGGCGGCCCGACACTGGGAGGCGGCCCTCTTGCTGGCGCTTCGGGTTACAGCGAGCGGCACTCCGATCAAAGCCCTCGCGTGGGCGATCAGCCTGGCCAGCGTCGGCTGGGCGGGCCAGCCGGCGCCGCAACCGCAGGCTTCGTCGCCCCTGCTATTCTGCATCGGCACGCCCGACGGGCGGGCCGCGGAGTTCGGGCTCACCGGGCCGGGCGAAGGCTACACGGCCTACTTGCAGAAGTTTCCCGAGCCCGTCGAGTACGCGGTCGGCCAGAGCAGCCCGCGACACTGGCCCTATATTCACCCCGCGCCGCGCGACAAGTGGGCTGGCGGCCGCACCCATCCGTTCGCGATTCGCTTTGTGACCAGCGAGCACCAGAAGCAGCCCCTGTTCCTGGTGCTCGGCCTGGCAGGCGGCTCGCCGTCCGAATGCTCGCGAGTCGTCGTCACGGTCAATGAAACACCGCTGCCGGCGCAGACGGCCCCGTCCGGCAACCCGCGAGTCTGCTTCCAACCCACCGCGATTGGCCAACCGGCCACGATGGTGTTCGAGATTCCCGCGGGCACGCTCGGACGCGGCGACAACACGCTCACCATCCGGCTCGAGGACCAAAGCTGGATCATTTACGTGGACGGGAACCAGATGGCGTTTCACCACCTGTGGATCACCAGTCCGGATGGCCTCCGGCAGACGGTCTACTACGGCAATCAGCACCCGGGCATCACGATGATCGACGCCAAGCCGATCCCGGGCTCCCGCAAAATCGTCGCCTCCTTCTCGCCGGGGCACGGCTTGCGCGAGCACGACGGCACGCTGACGATCGTCGATCCCCGCAACGGTCCGGATGAACTGAACTCGGCCCAGCCTGTCAGCAGTGGCCCCAGCTGCCGCGATCCCTGGGCGTTCTCCGAGAACGCGTACCTGGCGGCCAGCGACACGCAGCTGGTCCTGCTGGACGGCAGTGGCGCCACGCAGACGATCTTTGAGCTGCCGACCGTGGATGCGCAGGCGGGTCTGCAATGCCACGAACCGCGGCCGTTGGTGGCTCGACCGCGGGAAGCCCAGCTGGCGACGCACGCCGACGGGGCGCAGCCAACGGGCCGGATCCTGGTCTCGAACATCTACGCGGGCCGGAACATGGCCGGCGTTCAGCCGGGCGAGATCAAGCGGCTGCTGGTCCTGGAAACCCTGCCAAAACCGATGAACTACACGGGTGGCATGGAGCCGCTCAGCTACGGCGGGACGTTCACCCTGGAGCGGATTCTGGGCACGATTCCTGTCGAGCCGGACGGCTCCGTGTACGCCGAACTCCCGGCCCTGCGGAGCCTGTTTTTCGTGGCCCTCGATGAACGGAATTTATCCGTCAAGCGGATGCAGAGTTTCCTGACCGTCATGCCGGGCGAGACGACCGGGTGTGTCGGTTGCCACGAGGCACGCACGCAGACGCCGCCGCTCGGGTCGGACGGACTGCTCGCCCTGCGGCGGCCGCCGGACAGAATCGCCCCGATCGAAGACGTGCCCGACGTGCTCGATTTCCCGCGGGATGTGCAGCCGATCCTGGACGCGCATTGCGTCCGCTGCCACGACGAGGATCGGCGGGAAGGGGGACTCTCCCTCTCCGGCGACCGCGGACCGATCTTCTCGATCAGCTACTACGCTCTGACGGCGAAAGGCCTGGTGGTCGATGGCCGGAACGACCTGGGCAATCGCCCGCCGCGGGCGATCGGCAGCGGGGCCAGCCGCCTGCTGCGGCTGATGGACGGCAGCCATTACGAGGCTCGCCCCTCGGCCCGCGAGCGGCGGATCGTGCGGTTGTGGATCGACAGCGGGGCCGCGTATCCCGGCACGTACGCGGCGTTGGGGACCGGCATGATCGGCAAGTTCGAGATCGTTGATCGCTCGATCCGCCTGGATCGCTCGGACACCGAGTGGCCCGGGATGAAGCTGGCGATGGAGGCCCTGCAACGGCGCTGCACCAGCTGTCACCAAAACGAGCAAGCGTTGCCCCTCTCGCCGTCCCACGTCACCGGCACTGGCGGTTGGGGGAGCGCGTTCACCGGCGCTCCACCCTGGGTGGCGTTGACCCCCAACGACATCCGCCGCCGCTATTCGCGCCACCTCTTCTACAACCTCAGCCGCCCGGACGAGTCGTTGCTCCTGCTGGCTCCCCGGGCCAAATCGGCCGGCGGGCTCGAGGCTTGCGGGCCGGCGGCATTTGCCGATACCCGCGATCCGGACTTCCAGCTGATCCTGGCGGCGATCCGGGAGACCAAGGGCAAGCTGGACGAGATCAAGCGTTTCGACATGGCGGGATTCCAGCCGCGTGCCGAGTACGTGCGGGAAATGCAGCGTTTCGGGATCTTGCCCGCCGATTGGCCCGCGGGAGCGCCTCTCGATGTGTACGCCACCGATCGCCAATACTGGCAGTCGCTGTGGTAACGGGCGGAGGCAACTTGCACAAATTTCAAATAATACGTTGTCAAAAAGCAGTGTCGGCTGGCAACGCAGGCGGCTTGTCCCGCGGGATTCAGATTCAAGTCGCGAACCCAGAACTCCGAAACAAGATGCATTATCTTTTGAGGCTCCCTTGTCACAGCCGGCTGCCCCGTTTGCGGGCCTTGGAGCGTTTGCGGGCAGAATATCCTATTTAGTCCGGTTGAGCCGCAGGCAAACGACGGTATCATGGTTGTCTTATGGATTCTCGAATATCCTGCGCCGAGGGTTCGGCACAGCAGGGAGGCGATGCTTCCGAAGCAGCCTACGATCACTGCCGGGCAGCTGGTCTCATGGTCGAGTCAGCGGTAACGCCCACCTCTCCCGGCAGAGCTAGCGCGACAGGGAACGAGCCAATCCAGGATCATTCTGGCGGACTTCGTTGGCGGAGTCCGCCGCCCGTCTACGACAGTCCGCTGCCGCAGACAGACGAATCACGATAGTCGTAACGTCCGATTGAGGAGATGCACGTGAGCGAGCGTAAATGGGTAACGATCGATGGTAACGAAGCGGCGTCGTATGTCGCTCATAAGACGAACGAAGTGATCGCGATCTATCCGATCACCCCGTCGTCGAACATGGGCGAGAACTGCGACGAATGGTCCTCGCAGGGCCGCAAGAATGTGTTTGGTGTGGTGCCGGATGTGATCGAGATGCAGAGCGAAGGCGGGGCGGCGGGCGCGTGCCACGGGGCGCTCCAAGCCGGAGCGTTGACCACGACGTTCACGGCCTCGCAGGGCCTGCTGCTGATGATCCCCAACATGTTCAAGATCGCCGGCGAGCTGACGCCGGCGGTGTTCCACATCGCGGCTCGCGCCCTGGCCAGCCACGCGTTGTCCATTTTCGGCGACCACAGCGACGTCATGTCGGTCCGGAGCACGGGTTGGGGGATGTTGTCCTCGTGTTCGGTGGGCGAGGCCCATGACTTGGCGATGATTGCCCAGTCGGCCACGCTGAAGGCCCGCGTGCCATTCCTGCACTTCTTCGACGGCTTCCGCACGTCGCACGAAGTGAACAAGGTCGAGTTGCTGAGCGACGACGACATTCTCGCGATGCTGGACGAGGAACTGATCAAGGCCCACCGCGATCGGGCCATGAACCCGGACAAGCCGGTGCTGCGTGGGACGGCCCAGAATCCCGACGTGTTCTTCCAGGCACGCGAAGCCTGCAATCCGTTCTACAACGCGACTCCCGCGATCGTCCAGGAGACGATGGACCGCTTTGCCAAGCAGGTCGGGCGGCAATACCATCTGTTCGACTACGTGGGCGCCCCGGACGCGGACCGCGTCGTGGTGCTGATGGGCTCCGGCGTCGGGGCGGCGGAAGAGACCGTCCTGAAGCTGAACCGCCTGGGCCAAAAGGTGGGCGTGGTCAAAGTGCGGCTGTTCCGGCCGTTCGACATCCAGGCCTGCCTGGCGGCGATTCCCGCGACGGTCAAAGGAATCGCGGTTCTCGATCGGACCAAGGAACCCGGCGCGACGGGCGAACCGCTGTACCAGGACGTGGTCACCGCCGTCATGGAGGGCTGGGCCGCGCGGGCGGGTGCCGACGCCAAGATCCCGCGGATCATCGGCGGCCGCTACGGTTTGTCGTCCAAGGAGTTCACGCCGGCGATGGTCAAGGCGGTGTTGGACGAACTGAATGCCGCCGCGCCGAAGAACCACTTCACGGTCGGAATCGTCGACGACGTGACCCACACCAGCTTGAAGTACGATCCCGAGTTCCACACCGACGAGCCGGATGTCCGCTGCTCGCTGTTCTACGGCCTGGGCGCCGACGGCACGGTGGGGGCCAACAAGAACTCGGTCAAGATCATCGGCGAGAACACCAACTTGTACGCCCAGGGCTACTTCGTCTACGACTCGAAGAAAGCCGGCGCGATCACCGTCTCGCACCTGCGGTTCAGCCCCCGGCCGATCAACTCGACGTACTTGATCGAGCGGGCCAGCTTCGTGGCTTGCCACCAGTTCGTCTTCCTGGAACGGGTCGACGTGCTGGACAAGGCCGAGGTCGGCGCGACGTTCCTGCTGAACAGCCCCTTCGGTCCGGACGATGTCTGGGACCGGCTGCCGCAGGAGGTCCAGGAGACGATCATCCAGAAGAAATTGAAGTTCTACGTGATCGACGGCTATGGCGTCGCCAAGGCCGCCGGCATGGGTGGCCGCGTGAACACGGTCATGCAGACCTGCTTCTTTGCCCTGGCCAACGTCCTGCCGCGTGAGGAAGCGATCGAGCAGATTAAGTACGCGATCAAGAAGACCTACGGCAAACGGGGCGAAGCGATCGTCCAGAAGAACTTTGCGGCCGTGGACGCCTCGATCGCCAGCCTGTACGAAGTCCAGTATCCGGACCACGTCACGAGCACCTTCAAGCGGTTGCCGGCGGTCTGGGGCGATGTGCCGGACTTTGTCGAGCGGGTGACCGGCATGATCATCGGCGGCAAGGGCGACCTGTTGCCGGTCAGCGCGCTGCCCGTCGATGGGACCTTCCCGACCGCGACGGCCAAGTACGAAAAGCGCAGCATCGCGTTGGAGATCCCGGTCTGGGACCCGAAGATCTGTATCCAGTGCGGCCTGTGCTCGCTGGTCTGCCCGCACGCCGCCATCCGCACCAAGGCCTATCCCAAGGAGGCCCTGGACGGCCGCCCGGCGACCTTCCAGGCGATGGACTACAAGGGCAAGGAACTGGAAAACCACCTGTTCACGATCCAGGTCGCGCCCGACGATTGCACCGGCTGCGGCGTGTGCGTGGATGTCTGTCCGGCCAAGAGCAAGGAGGAAGTCAAGCACAAGGCGATCAACATGGCGCCCAAGCTGGACTACCTCAAGGCCGAGCAGGAGAACTTCGAGTACTTCCTGAAAATCACCGACCTGGACCGCAAGCTCGCCAAGGCGAACACGGTCAAGGGTTCGCAGTTGCTCGAACCGCTGTTCGAGTACTCGGGCGCGTGCGCGGGCTGCGGCGAGACGCCATATGTCAAGTTGATGAGCCAGCTGTTCGGCGACCGGATGCTGATCGGCAACGCCACCGGCTGCTCGTCCATCTACGGCGGCAACTTGCCCACCACGCCGTACACGACCAACGCCGACGGCCGCGGCCCGACCTGGAACAACTCGCTGTTCGAAGACAACGCCGAGTTCGGTTTGGGCCTCCGCTTGGCGCTCGACGAAAAGCAGGCGTTGGCCGTCAACTTGTGCCAGCAGCTGGCGTCCCAGATCGGTGACGACCTGGTCGGCGAACTGGTGGCCAATGCTCGCAAGCAGGAGACGGAAGAAGAAATCCAGGTCCAGCGCGGACGGGTCCAGGCTCTGCTCCAGCGGCTGGCCGGCCTCGCTTCGGCCGACGCCCGCCTGTTGGCCAGCGTGGCCGACACGTTGGTCCGCCGGAGCGTCTGGATCCTGGGCGGTGACGGCTGGGCCTACGATATCGGCTTCGGCGGCCTGGACCACGTCCTGGCGTCCGGCCGCGACGTGAACGTCCTGGTCCTGGACACCGGCGTGTACTCGAACACCGGCGGCCAGGCCTCCAAGGCCACGCCCCGCGGGGCGGTCGCCAAGTTCGCGGCGGCCGGCAAGCCGGTCCACAAGAAGGATCTCGGCATGATCGCCGCATCCTACGGCAACGTGTACGTGGGCCAAATCGCGATGGGAGCCAACCCGGCGCAGACCATCAAGGTCTTCCTCGAAGCGGAATCGTATCGCGGGCCGTCGCTGATCCTGGCGTACAGCCACTGCATCGCGCACGGCATCGAAATGACCACGGCGATGACCCATCAAAAGGACATCGTCCGCTCCGGCTTCTGGCCGCTGTATCGCTACGATCCGCGGCTCTCCCACGATGGCGGCCATCCGTTCCAGCTGGACAGCCGCAAGCCGAATATGTCGTTCAAGGAACTCGCCGCCAGCGAGGCCCGTTTCGCCATGCTCGCCCGGAGCAATCCGGCGGCGGCCGAAAAGTTGTTCGAGTTGGCACAGCGGGATATCGACGACCAGTGGCACTACTACGAACAGCTGGCAGGCGTCGAACGTGAGGTCGCGGAACAAGCAGGCAAGAAGGAAGGAGCACAATCGTGAGCGTTGATCTAACCACCACCTACCTGGGTTTGAAACTGAAGAACCCGCTGATCGCTTCGGCGAGCCCCTTGACCGGCAAGCTCGACACCCTGCAACGGCTGGAAGAAGCCGGCGCGTCCGCCGCCGTCTGGCCCTCGCTGTTCGAGGAACAGATCGAACACGAGGAGTTGCAGATCGCCCGGCTGTACGACCACGGGGCCGACTCGTTTGCCGAATCCCGCAGCTTCCTGCCGGAGTTGAACGAGTACCGCATCGGGCCGGAGGTGTACCTGAGCCAGCTGGCCGAGGCCAAGAAGAAGCTCTCGATCCCGCTGATCGGCAGCATCAACGGCGCTTCCAAAGGCGGCTGGGTGCGGTATGCCAAGATGATCCAGGACGCCGGGGCCGACGCCCTGGAGCTGAACATCTACTTCATCCCGACCGACCCGGACATGACCGGCAACGACGTCGAACAGCAATATGTCGAACTGGTCGCGGCCGTCAAGGAATCGATTTCGATCCCGCTGGCGGTCAAGATGGGGCCGTACTTCAGCAGCCTGCCGCGGTTCGCCACCCGGCTGGCCGACGCCGGAGTCGCCGGCCTGGTCCTGTTCAACCGCTTCCTGGAACCGGACGTCGACTTGGAGGCGCTCGAGTTCCGGCCCAGCCTGCAGTTGAGCACCCGCAACGAACTGCGGCTGCCGCTCCGCTGGATCGCCATCCTCCGCGACCACGTGGAGCTGTCGCTGGCTGCGACCAGCGGCGTTCATTTCACCGAGGACGTGATCAAGGCCCTGTTAGTCGGCGCCGACGCCGTGATGATGGCCTCCGTCCTGCTGCAGCGCGGACCCGGGTTCCTGAAGCAGATGCTGCAGGAACTGCAGAGCTGGCTCGAAGAGAAGGAATACGAATCCGTCCAACAGCTGAAAGGCAGCATGAGCCGCATCCGCTGTTCGGATCCCAGCGAGCTGGAACGCGCGAACTATATGAAAGCCCTGATCTCCTACACCGACAAAGTGTAGATGACCTGGCGACCCAGCAGGTCCCGACGGCCCCGCGGGACATGAGCCGCACCCCGGCTCACGTCCCAGCCCGGCCGCCGGGACCTTTTTGCTGCGCTTTGACCCCGGGGCACGGCCTTGTTCCGGGTGAAGCGAGGCGAAAAGGACAGGCGTTACGAGCACCCGACTTGGGTCTGGGCTTGGCCATTTAACGGCCCAACGGCGAACCGCGCCTTGGTCCTGCCGGAACTCCGCGACGGGGTTCCATCTACGTCTCCCGCAACGACTCCATCACGCCTTTGTGGTCCTCGTACCAGAACGCCAGGGCCGCTTCCTG
>CAIYOB010000099.1 GCA_903927685.1 uncultured Planctomycetaceae bacterium | reverse complement strand
CGGATCTGCGACTTCGCAGCGTGCCGGGTGGGGTAATCCTCAAGTCGCAGTCCCTAGCCAACAGCACGGGCAACGTCGTGATCACTGGCTCGGCGGCAAACGAATCGCTGACCGTGAATGTGCCGGTGGGGCTGCAGTCGGTGGCTTTCGCGGGTGGCGGCGGGACGGACTCGGCGACCGTGTCGGGCACGCTGACGCTGACCGGCGGACTGGCGTTGGCCGCCGAATCGATCACCGTCGGCGACGGAGGGGCGATCACCGCCACGGGCGATGTCATCTTAACGGCGACGGCGGCGGACGCGGCGACGGTCACCGATCCGGATGATCTGGTCGCCCGTTCGGCATCCATCGACATCCAGGGCAACATCACGGCCGCCAACCTGTACGCGACGGCGACGGTGACGCGGGACGTGGATGTCTCGGTGCTGATCGGCTCGCCCGATGCCGAGAGTTCGTCCTCGGCCATCGTCCAGGTTCGCAATGGCGCCGTGTTGGCGGCCAATCGCGTGGAGTTGAACGCGGGCAGCGGCGGGGCGGTGAGTGTCAAGACGGACTTGGGCGGGGCCTTTACGGATTTCACGGACAGCGTGCTGGTCTCGGTCGGCGGATCCAGCAGCATCCAGGCGACGACGCTGATCCTGGACGCTTCGCGAACGACGGCCTATTCGGCCGAAGGCACCCAAGGCGCAAATCGGGTGACCGGCGATGTCCAAGCCCTGGTTGCGGCCAGTTCGCTGACGGTCGGCTCCGGTGGCGTCCATCTCTCGGCCTCGGACGCGGTCCACCTGACCGCCGTCTCGCCGGAACACGAAACCATCCTGGACGGCCAGTCCGCCGCGGTGGACGTCGAGATCTCGGCGGCCCGCAACTTCGTGTCGGGCGACGTGGAAGCGTCGCTCACCGACTCGGCCGTGTCAGTCACCAACAACGGCGACGTGGTGCTGAGCGCCGTCAAGAATGCGCAAGTCAGTGCCCGGGCGGAATCCGAATCGATGGTCTGGAGTCTGCCTTCGTCGAGTTTTCCCTACGCGGTCTCGCTCGACGGCACCTATACCTCGAACACAATGCTGGGCGATACGACAGCGCACATCACCCGCGGCTCGGTGACCACCGCCGGCACGGGCGATGTCCAGCTGACGGCCAAGGACACGTCGGCCATGGACGCCCGGAGCGAACTCACTTCCAAGGCCAAGGCGGGCTTCTGGACGCCCAGTGGATCGGGCACGACGATCGGCGCTTCGATTGCCTTCAATGCCCTCGGCTGGGATCCGGGGAACGTGGTGTATGCCGCGGTGGACGCCATCGTGGGCACAGACATCGGCACCGAGGCGACGGCGGACGTCCAGGCCTACATCCTGGATGCCGCCGTAACCGCCGGCGGCGACGTTTCGCTGTCGGCGTTGAACGAAATCGACCTGAACGCCACGGTCAGCAACGCGGCCGAGTCGACGGCGTCTTCCTTGTTCGGCTCCACGTCGCAGGCTTCGGGCGGTGTCGTGGCCAGCAACATGGTCAGTACATCGGCACGGGCCTACGTCGACTATACCACCACACCGGGGACGGTCAGCGTGGGCGGCAACCTCTCGGTCTCCGCCACGGACGAAGCCGGGATCTACTCGAACGTCAAGCTCGTCTCGTCGTCGACCACGACCAGCGACGGCGGCGTGTCCGTGTTGAACGACGGCATCAGCCTGCTGATCCCAGCCGATTTTGACACCGACGACGGCACGCAGACGGTCGCGTACGGCGACCTGGTGCTGGTGGCCAAGGGCTACACGGGGGGCGGCAATGCGGGGAGCGTGTACAAGTACCTGGGCGTGGACGCGACGCGGGACCTGGGGGCCACGGACTACAGCGACCTGG
>CAIYOB010000098.1 GCA_903927685.1 uncultured Planctomycetaceae bacterium | reverse complement strand
TGGCCATATTCCCACGTCGAGACGCCCAGGATCAGCGCTTCGGCGCTGGCCAGATCTTCGGGCTTGGCCGCGGCGATGTTCTGGACTCGTTCCACCAAGTGGCCCAACTCGGCCTGAATCATCTTGGCGACGATGGCCGTATTGCCCGTCGAACTGCCGTAAAAAATGCGAATTTTGGACATATCGGTTGGAAGTTCCTCGACGCCGGGGACCGGCGTACCTCTCGGTGTTCCTGATGCAACTCGCGGCTCCCGCGTCTGCTGTCGGTCAGGGCGGAAGGCGACCGCCGTCGGCTGGCCGTTCGGCAGCCGCGTCGCGCTCCAGCGCCCCGTAAATCGTAGCGCGGAGGTTCGGCACGGACATGGGGCGCGACAAGATTTTCCGGGCAGAATCGCGCGAGGTCAAGTTGCCAAGAGTCGCATGACGGCCAACGCCGCAGCGATCGCCGTTGTTGCGACTTGCCTGGAAGATGCCACGGGATCCCGTCCCCAGGACGATGGCGATCGCCCAACGGAAACGGCGCCGGGAACGTCGCCATCAGGCAAGAATCCAACCAGGGTTTATTGGCTTCATCGTTTTGGATACGGTAGATACCATGTTCCACCTGCTCGATCATAGGCTACGCGGCCTTGGGCAGTCACGGACCGAGACTAACAGCCATCATGGAGAGGCCCGGGCAAACTCGGCGTCTGGCAGATTGTGGCCGCTGCCGGAACACCGCCAGCATCAACGCCAGTCGGACAAGGTGATCTTTGACCAGCTTGACCATGGAATCCGGTAGTTCTATGAAAACGTCACTCTACATCCTCACCTTCCTGACCGTACTGCGACTGACGCCGCTCGCCGTACTCCACGCCTCAGCTGCGCCGAGGCCTAATATCGTCCTGATCTTGGCGGACGACCTGGGTTGGGGCCATGTGGGCTGGCAAAACCCCCAGGTCAAGACACCCCACCTGGATCGTCTGGCTCAGACGGGCGTCCAACTGAACCGCCACTATGTCGCGCCGGTCTGTTCACCCACGCGCGTGGCGTTGCTGACCGGGCGCTACTGGAGCAGGTTCGGCTGCAATAATGCCTTGCCGAGCGAACCGGACTCAACGGCGGTCGCCATGCCACCGGGCACGCCCACGCTCAGTGCGGCCCTCCAGGCGGCCGGCTACCGGACCGCGCTGATCGGGAAATGGCATCTGGGCGCCAGTCTTGAGTCCGGGCCGGAGAAGTTCGGCTTCGACTACTTCTATGGACTCCGGGTCGGCGGCATGACTCCGCTGAGCCACAGGTGGCTGGGGGAGGGCAACTCGGCACTGTGGCGAAATGCCAAGGTGGTCGAGGAATCCGGCCACATCACCGACCTGTTGGCCCGCGAAGCCGTGGAGTGGCTGGGTAAAGACTCCCAGCGACCGTTCTTTCTCTATCTGGCGTTCACCTCCCCGCATGTTCCGTTGAGTGAATCGGACCGCTGGATGGGACTTTACAGGAACGCCGGCGTGGATTTGTCACACCAGCTTTACTGGGCGGCGATTTCGCACTTGGACGAGGCGGTGGGCAGGGTGGTGGCCGAAGTGGACCGGCTAGGTCAGCGCGACAACACGATGTTGATTTTCCTGAGTGACAACGGCGCGCCCGGCCAACCAAACCGGATGCAGGTCAAACGGGACCTGGAATCCTATCTCGCGGTGCAATTGCCCGGTGACAATCTGCCGTTCCGCGGCAAGAAAGGCGACGTTTATGAGGGCGGCATTCGCACTCCCGGCGTGGTTTGCTGGCCGGGCAGATTCCCGCCAGGTGTTTGCGAACTCCCCCTGAGCGTCACGGACTGGGTGCCGACCTTGTGCCAACTGGCCGGTTGTCAGCCGCAAGGGGGTTTGAACTGGGACGGTCACGACATTCTTCCCATGCTGGCCGACGGCAAACTGGACCGAGGCGCCCGCGTCCTGTACTGGAAAGGACCCCGGCAAGCGTCCGCCGTCAGCGACGACCATTGGAAACTCATCGTGACCGCCACGACGGTGGAACTCTACAACCTCACCGTCGACCTCGGTGAAGAAAACGATCTGGCTGCGACGAACCCGGACTTGGTCCGGCAACTTCGTGCCAAACTGGAAACCCAATCGGCCAAAGACAACGATGCCGTGCCGAATCGAAGGGGTTCCCCATAGAAGCACTCAGGCGTCTTCTGGCGTTGTGGCATTCGCTGCCCGTCTATGACTGGCAGCGACGAACCAAACAACCGAACGAGGAACAACCGTGAAACCCACCATTGTGCTCTTGTCCGCCCTGCTGCTGGCGCCGTCCGCCGCGCTGCACGCCGCTGCTAGTGAACCAGGCAAGCCGAACATCGTCGTCATCCTCGCGGATGATCTCGGCTACGGCGACGTCGGTTGCTACGGGGCGACGAAGATCCGGACGCCCAACATTGACCGGCTCGCGCGCGACGGCAGGAGGTTCACCGACGCGCATTCGCCCGCGTCGGTCTGCTCGCCGTCGCGCTACGGATTGCTTTCGGGCCGTTATCCGTGGCGGCTGCACCGAAAGGGCAACGACTACCACCTCGAGCAGGACCGGATGAACATCGCCTCGCTGCTCAAGACGCAGGGGTATCGTTCGGCGGCCATCGGCAAATGGCATCTGGGCTACAGCGCGGACTGGAACCAGTTGCCCATCACCGGGCCGCTGGAGGTGGGCTTCGATTACCACTTCGGTGTGCCACAGAACCACAACGATCCCTACCGCGCCTTCATCGAGAACCACGACCTCGTGGGGCGCCAGCCGGGGGAGGCGTTCCGCGTCGTCAAGGGTCGCGATTTTCCCGCAGGTCTGGCCCAACCGCGCGTGGACGATCAGGTCAGTGAAACGCTGGTGGGCAAGGCGCTGCATTTCATTGAGGAGAACCGCGAACGCCCGTTCTTCCTGTATTTCACGTCCGTGGTGCCCCACACCCACATCACGCCCGCCGCGCGTTTTCGCGGCACGAGCCAAGCGGGACTATACGGCGATTACATCCAGGAACTGGACGAGCATGTCGGCCGGATTCTGGCGACGCTCGACCGGCTCCAACTCGCCGGCCGAACGCTGGTGATTTTCAGCAGCGACAACGGCGGCGCGCCCGCGGATTTCAAAGGCACGCAGCACGCGAAATTGAACCTCGCCAGCGAAGCGGGCGGCGTGCGTGAGAAGGCGGGCACCGCCAAACGGGACGCCCGCGCCCTCGGGCATCTCACCAACGGCCCCTGGCACGACGGCAAGGGCACGCCGTTCGAGGGCGGGCATCGCGTGCCGTTCATCGCGCGGTGGCCGGGCCAGATCCCACCGGCGACAGCCTCGGACGAGACCGTCTGCCTCACCGACCTGCTCGCGACAGTGGCCGGCATCCTGGATGTGACCTTGCCGCCCGACGCGGGCGAGGACTCCTTCAATATTCTGCCCGCGTTGCGCGGCGGGCCGCTCACGGAACCGATCCGCAAGCTCACCGTGCTGCAAGGCGACACTCGCGACGACGCGCTTGCCGTGCGCTGCGGGCCGTGGAAGCTCATCGAGAAACAAAACCCCAAAGGCGGAAAACGGCACCAGCTGTACGACCTCGTCAATGACCCCGGCGAGACGACGGACCTCGCCGCCGGGAAACCCGAAATCACCAAGGAACTGGCCACGGCCCTCGCGGAAGTCCGCGACAACGGCCGCAGCAGGCCATGAACCTGGAAACGCTGACATTCTTGCAAGGGCGCAAAGCCGCCGGCTACGACGACACCGATGAGCACGGAAGTCAAGCCCCGCGACGCCAGCGATGGTCGGTTGCTCGGCTTGAGCATCGCCGGCGAGGACCGCGGGTTCTACTTGGCTGATCTGGATTGGCTTGCCGACAACGCGGCGTGTTGCTTGTCGGCGGAGGTTGGGCAAGCTCCTAGCAACGAGTGCCGAAATGACTTCCGCTGGCAGACGGCCGCCGGCGTCCGAGAGTGTGGCACTGCTTGGTACTCCAGAACAAACCGGGAAGCTATTCTCGCCGCCGTTGCTACCGCGCACGGCGACTGAGAGCTACCGTCCGGTCACGGTGGCGCGTGCCGCCGCCGGTAGGCTTGCGGAGTCAGGCCCGTCGCACGCTTGAAGTAGCGGGAGAAATGCCGATCGTCTTCATAGCCCACCGCGGTGGCGATTTCGTGGATCCGCAACTCGGTCTCGGTCAGCATCCGTGAGATGCAGGCAATCCTCGCGGACGTCAACTGCCTGACGATCGAGCAGCCCAACTCCGCCTGGAACTGGTCGTTCAAGGTCCGCTGCGATAGTCCGGTGGCCTTGACGACGTCCGCGACGCGGAGCGGACGCCCCGCGTTTTCGCGGATGAAACGCAGGGCCTTGCGGACCTCCGCCTTGCGGACCATCAAGACACTAGTCGACCGACGCAGCGTGACGCCCGCCGCCCGGGCGGTAATGCGCTGGCCCGACATCCGCTCGTCGCCCCGGATCATCCGGTCCAGCAAGGCGGCGGCCTCGTAGCCCGCGTGTTCCGCCGCCATGCGGACGCTGGAGAGCGGCGGATTTTGCAGTTCGCAGACGTATTGGTCGTCGTCGACGCCGATGACGGAGACGTCCTCCGGCACGGCGTAACCCAGAGTGTGGCACGTATCCAGGATCGAGGCGGCGCGGTCATCGTTGGCGCAGAGCACCCCGATCGGCTTCGGCAGCGATTCCAGCCAGCCCCTCACCTGGGGTTCTTCTTTCGCCCAGGCGGCAGGCCGACCGCTTCGCGGGCGGTAGACCTGGACGACACAACCCGCCTCGGCCAACACGTCGCAGAAAGCGCGGCCGCGTTCCCGCGACCAGCGGATGCCGCTGTATCCGCAGAAGGCGAACTGGCGGTGGCCGAGATCCAGCAGGTGGCGAGCCGCCTGGCGGCCTGCCTCGTAGTCCTCGGAGAGAATGCAGGGCACACGCCCGGAGTACTCGTTCACGTCGTATGCGATCAGCGGCACGCGCAGGCATGCCAGTTCATCCAATTGGGCCACGGGACAGACCGCCCCGTCCGGTTTCCAGGCCCTGAGTTCCTTCACGTCCAGCCGGCGTTGCGATCGCAAATAGCCGTGGGGCCGGCGATAGAAGGTCCACGGGCCGTTCAGCGCGGAGTAGCGTGCAATTCCCGACAACAGTCCCCGATCGAACCCGCGGGTCGCTTCGGGCAACAGGATGATTCGAGGTGAGTTCTGCATGCGTCCTGCTTTCGGCCGCGAGTTGCCAATGATGGCGGTTATTTTTCCAAGAATGGCGATGCACGTCAATCGGCTCAGGGCTATCATCGGCGTCCAGAATGTCCATGAATGCCGAGGGAAGAGGTGCGCGAATGTCGAGAGGTACGTTGCTGCTGGCCGGCTTGTTGGTCTGGATCGCCGCTTCGCCGACCTGGGGTCAGAACGGCCGGGACGCGTCGTCCGACAAACTCGACGGCGTCGGCCCCGCCCGCTACGCTCCGGTCGTGCAGGATCTCGAAGGCTGGACGGTGTACGTCGAGCCCGCGCTGCTGGACGGCGAACATCAGGCGGAAGGAGCCCGGGCGTTGGCGATGCTGGCCAACCACCTGCAGCGGATCAAGATCCTGGTCACCGGCCCGCAGCTGGAGAAGTTGCAGGCCGTCGAGATCTGGATCGAGCATGCCAACCCGCGTCTGGGCGCGATGCAGTACCATCCCAGCCGCGACTGGTTGGAAGCCCACCACCACGACCCGCGACTGGCCCGGAAAGTCCACATCACCCATGCCGCGGAACTGCTGTCTCGCGACCAGTTGCTGAAGCATCCGGCCGTCATCCTGCACGAACTGGCCCACGCTTACCACGATCAAGTGCTGGGCTTCGATGATCCCCGGATGATCGAAGCCTACCAACAGGCCAAGCAGTCCGGCTCCTATGAGAACGTCCTGCTGTACACCGGCCAGAAGGTCCGCCACTACGCGCTGACCGATCACAAGGAGTACTTTGCCGAGGGTACGGAAGCCTACTTCTACCGCAACGACTTCTATCCCTTTGTCCGGGCGGAGCTGAAGGAGCACGATCCAGCCTTGCACGCATTGCTGGAAGAGATTTGGGGACCTTGAAGCGAACCGGAGGGTCGTTCGCTGAGCACGCGGAGGGTCAGCGAGCGAGGCAGTTCCAGACTGAAAGAGGAGTGCGGCATGGACGACGGTTCCGTTTGGTTGCTCGACCTGGTCGTCATCAGCGCCTACCTGCTGGGCATCATGTTCGTCGGCCTCTGGTCCGTCCGGCGGCAGCAGCTGACGGGCGACGTCTACTTCCTGGCGGGCCGCGCCCTGGGCTGGCCAGTGGTCGGAGCTGCCCTGTTCGCCTCGAACATTTCGACCATTCACCTGGTGGGGTTGGCGCAGGACGGCTACCAGCGCGGGCTCGTGGTGGGCAACTTCGAGTGGATGGCCACGTTCACCTTGATCCTGCTGGCGCTGGTCTTCGCCCCGTTCTACTTCCGCAGCCGGATCGCCACGTTGCCCGAGTTCCTGGAAAGGCGTTACAGCCGGCTGGCCCGGTCCATCCTGGCCTGCATGGCCATCCTGGCGGCCGTGCTGATCCACATCGGCATCTCCCTGTACGCGGGCTCGGAAGTATTCCAGCAGTTTTTCGGCATCCCCGTCGAGGTGTCGATCATCATCATCTCGACCGTCACCGCCATCTACACCGTGGTGGGCGGGCTGCGCGCGGTGGTGGTGACCGAGACCATCCAGTCCGTGATTCTGCTCGGCGGGGCCGTCTTGCTCACGGCGCTGGCCGTCGCCGAACTGCCGGAACACGACGTCCATTCCTGGGCGGACTTCAACCGCAAAATCGACGTCCAGCACAGTGCCGAATCGCTGAGCCAGACGGCCGCGATGCTCGATGCAGCCGCGGCCTCGTCCGCCCGGGACCAGGCCGAGTTGGCCGCGGCCGTGGGGGACCTGATGTGGGCCTGCGCCCGGAAACTCAAGGAGTCGGAGAAACTCCCCTTCATCGTGGGCGAGTTGAAGCGGGCAGGAGAGAACGAGTTGGCCGCGCTGTTCGCCGAGCCGCGGCGCTGGGACGACCTTGCTTCCGCCGCGGATCGCTTGGCTCCCGCCGCCGACTCGCTCCGCGCTGCTCAGCGGCAGGTATTGGCGGCCGGGGACATGAACGTGTACCTGGCAACCGAGCGGCCGATCCGCACGCCCCGGCTCAGTATGTTGCGTGCCGAGGGGCCTTACTACTGGCTGGCGATCCTGCTGGGCTACCCGATCCTGGGCGTCTGGTATTGGTGCAGCGATCAAACGATCGTCCAGCGGGTGCTGGGAGCGAAGAACGAATGGAACGCCCAGAACGGGGCCTTGTTTGCCGGGTTGCTGAAGATCACCCCCGTGTTCGTGATGGTCCTGCCGGGAACGGTGGCCTACGTCATTTTCCGCGACAAGATCGGCGATCAGACGGCAAGAACGCTGCCGATCATGATTGCCGAGCTGATGCCGCCGGGGCTGAAGGGACTGATGGCCGCGGCCCTGATGGCCGCCCTGATGAGCACGATTGCGGCGGCATTGAACAGCGTCGGCACGCTGGTGGCCAAGGACATCGTGGGCTACTTTCGCCCGCAGACGTCCGACGCCGCGCAGGTCCGCGTGGGGCGGATCAGCTCGGTCGTGCTGATGCTATTGGCTATGGCGTGGTCGACGCAGGGGGGCCAGTTCGGCACGATCTTTGAGGTCATCAATAAGATCCCGGCCCTGTTCCTCGCGCCGCCGATCACCACCGTGTTCCTGTGGGGCGTCTTCTGGCGGCGCGGCACCCGGCAGGCCGCCGTCACCGTGCTGTTGCTCGGCCTCTCGATCGGCTTCTGCCTGTTCCTGGTGGACACCAAGCAGGTGGCAGGCCAGGAATGGATTTCCGACGACCGCGTCGGCTTGGGAATCCCGTTCATGATGCAGGCCGTGTACATGTTTGTGATCTGGTCGGTGCTGTACGTGGTGGTGTCGCTGGCCACACCGGCCCCGCCTCGCGAGCAGGTCGAGAACATCACCTGGCCGAACCCCTGGGCGGTCGTCTTCCGTGGTCGCCTGATTGGCTGGTACGACCCGCGTCTGCTGACGGCGGCGCTGCTCACGCTCACGCTGCTGCTGTATTGGGTATTCCGCTAGGGGAGATGCTGCATGAAGAAAAGACCGCCTCGCACGACAACGGCCCAGGCCCATCCGTATCGAGTCGCGCTGGCCGGCGGGTGGGGAGACCACAACTTTGTGAATTTCCTGGCCGACGGATACGTGGTCGTGGTCCAGGTGCAACCGACCATCACCTTTCACGACCGCTGCGGCATCTGCTCGAGCACTCGGCAGATCCTCATGGACAAGTACCCCCAGGGGATTCCTGGCGACATCGACAAGTACCAGCTGGCGACCGATCTGTACTACTGGGAGAACGCCACCAAGGTCCCGATCGGCGGCTCCCAGGACGCCTGGGGATCCGTGTATCCGGGGATCAACCTGCTGCACTACGACTTCCGCCATCACAACGGCGTCCTGCCCAAAACGGTGACCTCGCTCGTCAGCCAGCGTACGGCACGGTGGTTTGAACGGCATTTCTGGATTGTCGACTGCGTCGGGCCGCGACCCGAAGGTTACAATCCGTTCGATGGCGGACGGTTTGCCACCAAGGAGGTTGTCGAGCAGCTGGGCCAGTCCGGACAAGACTGTTTTGCGGCGATCAAGAACCACGATGTGGAAGCGTTGGGCGTTTCGTTCAACCGGTGTTCGTCCGCCTGGAGGAAGATGTTGCCCGCGATCTTCGAGCATCCGACCATCTCGGTGCCCGTCATGCAGAAGCTGCGTTATTACCAACGTAAGTACGCCGGCGCGATGCCTTCCGGCTGCGGCGTCGGATACCTCTACGTGGCATCGGAGGAACCGGTCGAGGGCGGATTTCAGGTCCAGGTCAACCTGGGTTAGGTCCAGAGCATGCTGAACGACAACTGTTACGCCGTGATCATGGCCGGCGGCGCGGGAACGCGTCTGTGGCCGTTGAGCAGTCGCGACAAGCCTAAGCACTTCCTGAAGCTGTTTGGGGGACGGTCCCTGATTGAGCTGACCGTCGACAAACTGCGGGGACTGCTGCCGGAGGAACGCATCCTCATTCTGACGAGTGTCAAGTATCGAGAGCTCGCCCAGGCGACGCTGCCGCAAATTCCCCCGGAGAATTTCGTTTACGAGCCCTGCCTCCGCGACACGGCCAGTGCCATTGGGCTGGCCGCGACCGTGCTGAGGACCCGGTGCCCGGCGGCGACCATGATCGTGTTGACGGCGGATCAGATCATCGAGCCCGCCGACAGGTTCAACACCGCCATCGCGAACGCCGCGACGTTCCTGGAATCGCACCCGGACCAGTTGGTGGCCTTTGGCGTCGAAGCGGTCGCCCCCAGCACGCTGGTGGGCTGGCAACAGCTGGGCGAGCGAGTCGACTTTCCGGATTGCGAGGTGCGCCGGATCGCGGCTTTCACGGAGAAGCCCGCACGGAAGCTCGCTCAGCAATACTTGGACGCAGGAGGATACTGCTGGAACTCCGGGCAGTTTGCCTGGAAGGCGGAGATGATCCTGAGGGAGATCGACGCGCACTTGCCAGAAGCCACGCCGCTGCTCGCCCAAATCGGCGATGCCTGGCAGACGCCGGCTCGTGACCAGGTGTTGGCCAAGCTGTTTCCCCAGATGCCGACAGGCTCGATCGACTACAAGGTCATGCAGAAGACCTGCCAGGCCTGCAGCATCCTGCTGCCCTGCAGCTGGGAGGACATGGGGACCCACGCCGCACTGGCAGAGAGAATCGGCACAAAACTGGGCAGCAATCTCGTTGCGGGCCCGGCGGTGGTCCTAGGACAAGAGAACATCGTCCTGGCCAATACGGGCCAACGTGTTGTCGTGACCTCCGATCGACTCGTGGTGATCGTGACCGAAAACACCGTGTTCGTAGGAGACTGGGACACGGACATGAAAGCCCTGGTGGAACGCGTTGCCGAACAAGCACCGGACACGGTGTTATGACCGACGGCAAGGCCCTCCGTCTGGCGTCCTCAAGGTAGGCCAGTTCCCACCGGCCGCAGAATCGGCCGGGCCGTGACGAAGTATCGAACAGCAGGAACCCCCAAGAGACACATTATGATCATGAAGCCTTTGCTCGTCGCGTCGCTCACCGCCGCGTCACTGCTCTCGCTGCTGACGGCCCCATCGCCGGCGGCTGGGCCTCCTTCCGCAGCCGGCAACCCGGATTTTACCAAGGGCGACCGAATCCCGGAGGGCGCGACTCACGACTGGAACCTCGGGGCCACGGGCGCCCGGGGATGGATGTTCTGTGACAAACTGGTCACGACCGACGCGCGGCAGATCTATGTTACGAAGGTGGATGGCGATTCCCCCGCCGACGGAATCCTCGCCATCGGCGACGTGATCCTGGGCGTGGGCGGCAAGCCGTTTTCTTCCGACCCGCGCACCGAGTTGGGCCAAGCGCTCACCACGGCCGAATCCGAGGCGGGTCGTGGCTGCCTGTCCCTGATCCGCTGGCGGGCCGGCGCGACGGAGGATGTCCTCGTCAAGCTCCCCGTCCTGGGCACGTACAGCGCCACCGCGCCTTACGACTGCCCCAAGTCGCAACGGATTTTCCAGCAGGGTTGCCGAGCGCTCGCCGAGCGGATCGCGGATCGCTCGTACCAGCAGGATCCAATTACCCGCAGCCTGAACGCACTCGCGCTGTTGGCCAGTGGCGACGAGCAGTACCTGCCGCTGGTGCGCGACGAGGCGCATTGGGCGGCGGAGTTTTCGACCGACAGTTTTCCGACCTGGTACTACGGCTACGTGATGCTGCTGCTCTCGGAGTACGCGATCTCGACGGGCGACGAATCGGTCCTGCCGGGCCTCCGGCGGCTGGCGCTCGAGGCGGCGAATGGCCAAAGCAAGGTCGGTTCCTGGGGGCACGGGTTCGCACGCTCCGACGGACGCTTGGGCGGTTACGGAATGATGAACTCGCCGGGTTTGCCGCTGACCATTTCGCTGATCCTGGCTCGCGAAGCCGGGGTTGACGAGCCGCAGGTGAGCAGGGCCATCGAGAGGAGCACGCGGCTGATCCGTTTTTATATCGGCAAGGGAGCGGTTCCCTACGGCGACCACCATCCCTGGATCGAGACGCACGAAGACAATGGCAAATGCGGAATGGCAGCGGTCCTGTTCAGCCTGCTGGACGAGCCCCGGGGAGCCGAGTTCTTTTCGCGGATGAGCGTCGCCTCGCACGGACCGGAACGCGATACGGGGCACACGGGGAACTTCTTCAATATCCTCTGGTCGGTGCCCGGCGTGGCCCAGTCCGGCCCGCACGCCAGCGGGGCTTGGATGCAGGAATTCGGCGCCTGGTACTTCGACCTCGCACGGCGCTGGGACGGCACTTTCCTCCACCAGGGCCCGCCGGAGAACGGGGACGACAGTTACCATGATTGGGACTGCACCGGGGCCTACCTGCTGGCCTACGCGATGCCCTTGAAGAAGATCCATCTGACCGGCAAGCGTCCGTCGGCGGTGCCCCAGCTCGATGCGGCCGCCGCCGAAGCGCTGATCCTGGACGGTCGCGGCTGGAGCAACCAGGACCGCAACAGCTTCTACGACGCGTTGGCCGAGGGGCAGCTAATGGGCCGTCTGGCCAGTTGGTCGCCGGTCGTCCGCGAGCGAGCCGCCATGGCGCTCGCCCGCCGCGACAAGTCCCCCGTTCCGGAACTGGTTGCGATGCTCGATGCGCCGCAACTCGAAGCCCGCTATGGCGCCTGCCAGGCCCTCGCGTTGTTGAAAGCCGTCGCCGCCCCGGCGGTACCGGCCCTGAAGCAAGCCCTCCGTCACGATGATCTGTGGCTGCGCGTCAAGGCCGCCGAGGCGCTGGCGGGCATCGGCCAGCCCGCCATGTCGGCCGTCCCGGAGTTGCTCGCGATGCTGGCCCGCAGTCCCGCTGCGAACGACCCGCGGGGCATGGAGCAGCGCTACCTCTGTTTCGCGCTGTTCAACCCGCGAGACGGCATGTTGGGGCGCTCGCTCGAAGGAGTCGATCGTCCAGCGCTCTACGCGGCGGTTCGCGCCGGGCTGGGTAACGAGGACGGCCGTGCCCGGGGGAGCATCGGATCGGTCTACCGAAATCTTTCGTACGACGAAATCGAACCGCTGTTGCCCGCCATTTACCAGGCCGTGGTCGAGCCGGCCCCGAGCGGAATCATGTTCGCCGACGAGATCCGTGTCGAAGGTCTCCGGCTGTTGGCCAAGCACCGAGTCCAGGAAGGCATTGACGCCTGTGTCGCGTACACGCGGACGCAAAACCCCTGGGCCAGCGAGAAGCGAACTCCCGAGTTGATGCAGGTCCTGCGCAGCTACGGCGGCCAGGCCAAGTCGAGGATTCCGGACCTGGAGAAGATTGCCGACTACTTTGAGCACGACGAAGAAGATTTTCCGAGGAAGTTGAGTCTCGAAAAGGCCACGGCCATCCGTGAGACGATTCATGCCATCAAAGCGTCGGACGAGTATCCCGAGTTGATCTCTATCAAATCGTCACGACGATGATCGCCCTGCCTTGGCTGGTAGTCTTGAGGGTCTATTTGCGTTGCGTGCCTGAGATGTGGAGGAAACGACAATGAAACTCACCCTCACACTCTTCATCGCCCAACTGTTCGCACCGCTGGCCGCGATCCACGCGGCTGGCCCTTCAACCAGCGCGGACCGGCTACCAGCATTCTCGTGGGAACGCGTGCCCCGCTACATGCACATCCGGAAGGACACGGCCTTTACGGCCGACGAGATTCGATACGTCGCTTCCTTTCCGCTGGTCACTTTCGAGAAAAGCACTGGAGCGGCGGAGTTCGGCTCGACCGAGGCGGGCACGTTGGCAGCGGCGCGGGCCGTCAAGAAGATCAACCCGGCCGTGAAGGTGTTGTATTACCGCAATGTGATCGTGCACTACGGCGGCTATGCTGCCAACGCAGCCCTGAAAGAAATTCCGGGCGCGTTGTTGGTCGGCCGCAGCGGCAGCGACAAGCTTGTCCGGAACCGCGTCCAAGCCTACGACCTGACGAACGCGAAGCTGCGCGACTGGTGGCTCGCCAATGCCAGGCAGGTCTGCGCCGACCCGGCGATCGACGGGCTGTTCCTCGACGGCAACGTCAAGGTGCTGGAGCCAGCTTATCTGCGGGACGAGATCGGCGAAAGCAAGAAGACCGAGCTGGTGGACGGTTACACGGCCATGCTGGAGGACGCGCGGCGAATTCTGGGGCCGGAGAAACTCTTGGTGGCCAATCTGCTGCGGGCGCGCTTCCCGGATTCGGGAATGAGTCGCCTGCGGGCATTTGACGGCTCCTACATAGAGGGCTTTGACGCCGCGGTCGGTAACATCCCGCTGAAGGACTATATGGCCAAAGGCATCGCGGCTTTTCAGCAGGCGGCCCGACAGGGCTTCCTCATCGCCTTCACGGCCGGACTGGGCGCGGGAGTTCTTGATGAGGGAGCGAACAATCCGCAACGCACCGATGAGATTCGCCAGTCGCTGACCGGCGACGAGGCGGCCACGCACCGGTTCAACTTCGTGTTGGCGACCTTTCTCATCTGCGCCGAGAAGCACAGCTATTTCTACGCGCACGACGGCTACGATGCGAACAAGAGCAAGGTCTGGATGACGCATCGGCCGGAGTTGGATCGCCCGCTGGGCGCGCCCCAAGGCCCGGCGGTTCGGGCGGGTTACGTTTACACCCGCGAATTTGCCCATGCGTCAGTCCGATTGGACCTGGAAACCCAAACCGGCAAGATCGACTGGAGATAACCCCCGTGAACCGACCCTACGAAAGTCAGCTTGTACAAGTACGAGCGGCCTAGGAACAAAACCATGAAAAGAGCAAGTTGGATACCGAATGCCGCAATCATCTTCAGCGGCATGGTTCTCTGCTGCGTGTTCACGGGTGTGGACGCCGCAGAGACGAAAGACATGCCGCAGGAGGACGTGGTTGACGTCCCCGCCATCGGTCAGGGCCTGTGCGTCGCCAATCTATTTCAGGCGAACATGGTCCTCCAACGCGATAAGCCGCTGAACATCTGGGGCTGGGCCGAGCCGGGCGAAGACGTCACCGTCTCGTTCGCAAACCAGCAGGCGAAGGCCAAAGCGGCGGCCGACCGGTCCTGGCAGGTCACCCTTGAGCCGCTGTCCGCCAACCGTACGCCGCAGACCATGACCGTCCAGGGGCAGGCCCAGAAGTTGCGTTTGGAAAACGTCCTCGTCGGCGATGTCTGGATCCTCGGCGGGCAGAGCAACATGGAGTTTGAATTGAGCAAGGTCGACGACGGTGAGTTGGAGATCGTCTCGGCAAATTTCCCGCAGATCCGACTGTTGACCATGCCCCAGGGCAAAGGCTTCGCGTCGGTCCGGAGTTTCGAGCGTCTGCACGAGTGGAGCGAATGGTCGAGCCGCCATTTCCGCAAAGGGGACTGGGACGTCTGCTCGCCGGAGACCGTGCGGGAATTTTCCGCCATCGGCTACGTCTTCGGGCGGCGGCTGTTCATGGCCAGCGGTGTGCCCATCGGTCTGATCGACGCCTCGATCGGCGGGACCACGGTCGAAACATGGACTCCGCAGGACGTACTGGCGAAGATCGACGGCAAGGAGACCCGTGACCTGCTGCAGGATTGGGCCGACCGGATCGCCGCGTTCGATCCCCAGGCGGACCTCGAACAGCGGATCGCCAATTATGAACGGCAGAAGCGGCAACGGGCCGACCAGGGCAATCCCCTGCCGGCGGACAGTGCGCCGCCGAGTGACCTGCGCCCAGGCCCGGCGGCCGACCGAAACCGTCCGGGCTTCTGCTATGCGAGCGTTATCCGGCCCCTGGAAGGTCTGTCCGTCAAGGGCGCTGTCTTTCACCAGGGCTTTAACAACTGCTTCAATGGCTCCGCCGGAGCACGGATGTACTACCAGGTCTTCGGGAGCATGATCACCGCCTGGCGTTCCGCGTTCAACGATGCCCAGATGGCGCTCTGCATCATTTCCCTGTGCACCGCAGGCGAGCCGCAGACCCGAGAGAATTTCCTCCCGCCGATGTACGACGCCGGTGCGCTGATTCGCGAGGCGCAGTACAAGACGTTCCGCAATTTCCATGACGCCGGGGATTCGGGAATCGGCTTTGCCAGTTCTTTCGACCTTCGCAAGAGCTGGTATCATCCGCAGATCAAGATCCCGGCAGGCGAGCGCGCCGCCAAGTGGGCGCTGGTCACGCAATACAAGATCCTGCAGGGCGGAGATGCCGACCAGTACTGGCTGCCTCCGTCGATCACCGACGTGAAGACGGTCGACGGCACGCTTCGGCTAACGATGAGCGGCGAGATCAAGACCCGAGATGACAGTGAGGGCAAATTGCTGGGGTTCGCCATCGCCGGGGAGGACCGCCGCTTTTATCCCGCGGACGTCCAGTGGTACTCGGACGGCTCGGTCGACAATCGAAACCAGCCCAAGTATCAGCGCAACGTGCTTGTCTTGAGCAGCCCGTTCGTGCCCGAGCCCGTGCATTACCGCCATGCCTGGGCGCGGAATCCGATGTCGAACATCGTCAACAGCCGCGGCGTCGCGCTGGCCACCCAGCGAAGTGACGATTGGCTACTCGAAGAAACTCCCGAGAAAGTCGCCACGCCGGAAAGCATGCCAGAGGACGCCGCTCGAAGATTCGCCGCGGGAAAGATTCGCAGGAAACTGGAACTCGCGGATCTCGAACGCCGCATTCAGGAGGCCGAAGCAACGATCGCCGAGCTGAAGCCGGCCTTGGAGAAGGCCCGGGCCCAATGAAGCCCGACGCATTCCCGAACGATCGCAACAATCAGGGAGTGCCGGGAATGATCCTGAATTTCACCGTGCTGCCAGCTGTTGACCGCGCATGTCCGCCGTTATCATCGACATTACCAAAGTAGCGGACATAATTGAAACGACTTCGCCGGAGCGTGAATCGCGGTACGCCGTTCGGCTCCGAGGAATGGTCCCCTGCGACTGCCTCTGCGCTCGGAAGGAGCGATGCTCGCCAGAGCGTGGTTCTTGATGCACGCAACCAGGGCCAGCGGCCCGTTAGTTTGCCCAGCCCAGCCCAACGGGCTGGGTAGCGAGAGAAGTAAATTCTTCAGGGCCAACGGCCCGGCCATTTGTCGAATCTAGGTGTGTGGGTCAGCCGCGATCCATAAACAGCCGGGCCTTCAGCCCTCCCGATTCCCAGGCCGCTGGCCTGGGCTGGGCAAATTGCGGGGCCTTCGGCCCGACGGACAGTGTCCGATTTGTGGAAGACAACCGTGTTTGAAATCCCCTGCGTGCGGAGTTGGTGACGAACGCGGCCGATTGGTCCTGGTCGAGCGGATCGCGACGCAAGGGTGCATGTCCGGCGGGCC
>CAIYOB010000097.1 GCA_903927685.1 uncultured Planctomycetaceae bacterium | reverse complement strand
GGTCGTAGTCGGCCGGCGTACGAAGGCGTAGCATCGGGGGAAAATTCTCCCGCCGGTCGGTGAAGCTGATGAGCTTGGTGTCGGTGACCCAGTAGTTCAAGGCCACGCGGTACCACCGGGTGGGCACGATCTCGTCGTAGGCCAGCGTGAGGCCAGGCTCGAAGGCCGGATGGTCGCGCCCGGGCAGCACCGTGGATACGCACCCGCCGTACGACAACTCCTTCAAAATGGCCCCTTTGAGTTCGCACACGATGACGTAGTCCGGAACGGCGTGCATCGTGGCGATCTTGTCCACCGTGATCGTGTCGCGGAGTTCTTTCCGCCAGCGATGATAGTCCGGCGCGCCGAAAACCAACGCGGCCTCGGCGCCAGCCTGGTCCTTCAGGGCCTTGGCCGTCAGTTGCAGGTAGTCCTTATAGGACATCGGCCGGGAAAGGGTCTGGAGCACCTCCGTCACGGGCACGCGCCAGTGGGTGTCGAAGATCAGCCGCTCGCGCTCCACGCGGGCTCCTTTCACCCCGGGGGCGGGGATATCGAAGAGAATCAGGTCGCCGTCGCGGAACTCCCCGCAGTTGGCCCGGGGAAAACCGTGACCGGCGGCGGTGGCGATGTCGTTGTAGGCGAGGACGGTGATGTGCTTGCGGGGGTTGAACGGGCTGGGGAACACAAACTGCACACCCGCGCCCGGCTGGTCGAACACGCGGTCACCCACCGTGAACCGCCCCTGCTCGAAGCGCACGGGAAGCTGGTCGGCAATCCGCCGGAGCACCGCGTTCTGGGCCGGAGTGCCGACCAGCTGCAGGTTGTTCGACGCCAGGGTCGCCTCGTCGATGGCCGTGTCGGACTGGCCGTAGATGTATCCCTTGGAAAGAAGCTTCGCCTCGTCGCCGGTGACCGTGGAACCGATGATCTTGATCCAACGCTCCGCAGGCACACGGATATTGCGGTAGTTGCCGACCAGGTAGGTGGCCCGCTCGTTCACCACGTCCAGGTCGCCGTGGTTCTCCGGCGTCTTGGCGAACGGGCTTTGCGGCAGCGGCTGAATCTCGAGATCGAGCTGCTCGCGGAACGGCCCCGAGTACAGGGTCCTGCCGGTTTCGGTAACGACGTCGACCTTCCGGGCGGGATCGACCAGCTTGTCCGACAGCGCCAGCCGGAGTGTGGCGACATTGTTGGCGTGCACCTCGATGGTGTTACCCTCGACCCGCACGTCGAAGTCGGCGGCGAAGCGGGGATCGATCATCCGTTGGATGGAGAACCAGTAGGCCCGGTGCCAATAGAGGTTCCAGGTGGCATAGCGGACGCGCCGGGGCCAGGGGTCGCGGCGTTTCGTCGCCGCCCACGCGGTGATGTCCTTCAGGAATTCCGGTTTCTCCCAGTGGACGTAGGTGTGGCCGTACGGGCCGATCATCATCTCGGTGTCGCAGCCGTGCGTGACGAGCATGTGCCAGCGGCAGGTGTTCTCGTGAACGTAGATGGCGTCCATCGTCCCCTCGAGGATGAGGGTCGGCACGTTCATCAGCCCCCAGTTCTCGATATTGCCCCACTGCCAGTTGCCGACCATGGGGGCGATGCCCGCAAAAAGGTGCGGATAGCGTGAGGCGGCCCAGAAGGCCGTATAGCCGCCGTCGGAGAAGCCCGTCAGGAAAACGCGGTCGGCGCTGATGCCGGGGAACTCCCGCGTGAGCAAGGCCACCAGTTCTTCCGCCTCGGCCCGGACGCCGTACCGGCCCTTGGCCTGGAACATGACCTCCCCGCAGGCGAAGAAGGTGTCGGTCTGGACGGCGCT
>CAIYOB010000096.1 GCA_903927685.1 uncultured Planctomycetaceae bacterium | reverse complement strand
GGTAGTTGATGACCTCCAGCACGTCGATCGGCGAGACCACATCGTCGCCGCTGGGGTCGAGAAACAACACCGGCGGAACAGCCGGATCGGGGGCTGGCCCAGGCACGGGGCCGGAGCGGTTGCTGTTGATCCAGTTGATCAGGTTCAAGACATCCAGGGGAGCCACCGAGCCGTTCCCATCGACGTCCGCTGGCAACTCCGCGTTCTGCCAGGCGAATGCAGTCGAAGTCACGGTGATCGTGAACTCGGCCCGGGCGGCCAGCGCGGGAGAGCCGGAATCGGTGGCGGTGACACGAACCTGCAATTGGCCGGCGTCGCCAGCCAGCGGCCGTCCCGAGAACGTCAATGTTTGCACATCGAACGACAGCCACCAAGGCAGTGCCGCACCGTCGCTGGTCGTGGCTGCATAGGACAATGATTGTCCCGCGTCGTCGTCGGCGAACGTGCCGGGGGCCAACACGAAGCGGAACGTGCGATTTGCCCCGGCGGTCTGATCCGAGATGGCCTGGCTGACTTGGGGCGCATCGTTCACGTCGGCGATGGCGATCGTGAACGCCTTCTCCACGAACAAGCCCCCCTGGTCCGTCGTCCGCACCCGAATCTCATAGAGTGACTTCGCCTCGTAGTCGAAAGAATCCTCCGTCAGCAACTGGCTCCCGACAATTCGGAATCCGGCGTTGTCCGTACCGCCCGCGCCAGCAACGAGAGCGGTCACGAAGACGTCGGCCGCATCGGGATCGATCGTCGCGAAGGTCCCCGCCACCGTCCCCGCCGGCTGATTCTCCGCGACGCCGGTGGGCGAGAGAGTTAGATCCGTGGGCGCCGAATTGACTTCGGTCACGGTCAACACGATCGGCTGAGTGGTGCTGCTCGCCCCGTCGCTGACCGACACATTGAACTTGTAGCTGCCCGGCCCTTGCGCTTCGGTCGGCGTCCAGCGGAACACGCCCGTACTGCTGCCGATCGTCGCGCCGCTGGGCACCGTGTTGCTCGCGTCGAAGTCCGCCAGGCTGAAGGTCAGCGTCTGCGCCGGAATGTCCGAATCGCTGGCGCTGGCGGTGAACGCATACTCCGCCAATTCGGGAATCATGGCGCTGGCCGCCACGTCGCGCAACACCGGCGGCACATTCATTACGTTTCCAAAGTCCGCCGCGCCCCACAGGCCGCTGCTGGTCAGTGTCACCGTCTGCGCCTGGCTGGCGCCTCCGGGCCACGTCTGTTGCCAACCGGACGGCAACACCTCCCGCACGGTATACGTCCCCATCGCCTGGCTGCCGAATGCGTAGTACCCGTACGTATCGGTGACCACGCTCGACTCGCCCGTGTCTAGCGTTCCGTTCCCGTTCTTGTCCAGGTATATGGTCCAGCCCGACAACGCCGACTCGCCGGTGTCCTTCGACTGGTTCAGGTTCGCGTCGGCCCACAAGTAGCCGTAGACGGTCCCTTGGGCGTTCCCAAAGTCCGCCTCGCCCCAAAGACTGCTGCTAGTCAGCGTCACGGTCTGTGCCTGGCTGGCGCCGCCGGGCCACGTCTGCTTCCAACCGGACGGCAGCACCTCCCGCACGGTATACGTCCCCACGGCCAAGCTGCCAAGTGCGTAATACCCGTACGCATCGGTGACCACGCTCGACTCGCCCGTGTCCAGCGTTCCGTTCCCGTTCTTGTCCAGGTATATGGTCCAGCCCGACAACGCCGACTCGCC
>CAIYOB010000095.1 GCA_903927685.1 uncultured Planctomycetaceae bacterium | reverse complement strand
TGGGTCCGGCCGGACCAGTCCATGCAGCACCTGGTCGCCAGCCAGACGCAGGCCACCGGCCCGGTGCGGTTCGACGCCGAGTTGCCGCAGCCCAAGCCGCGGCAACCGTTTTTCGGCGAAGGTACGCTGACTCCGGAACTGCGCCGTGCGTGGCTCGAGTTCTATCGCGACGTCGCCGTCCTGGCGTTTCCGACACCCGGCGGGGATTTCCGCCTGGCCGACATTGACGAGAAGGCCTTGTATCACCGCGCGCCGTATTCTTCGCAGCCCGGCGTCAAGCCGTTTCTGCCGGCGCCGGCGCGGCATCCGGAGCTGCCGGCCGAGCAGTGCATCGCCCGCGGCGCGGTCGTCGACCTGACGGGGAACCTGTCGCCCGCAGGCCGTCTGACGTGGGACGTGCCGCCAGGGAACTGGACCATCCTGCGATTCGGCCGGACCAGCACGGGGCAGACGACGCGCCCCGCGCCCCAGCCCGGACTGGGCTTCGAGTGCGACAAGTTCGACGCCGCGGCGCTGGACGCGCATTTCGACGCGTTCTTCGAGACGCTGATGAAGACCGTCCAGCCGCAAGGCAATCCCGGGCGCGGCTTGACCACGCTGCATTTCGACAGCTGGGAAATGAGTTCGCAGAACTGGTCGGCGGAGTTCCGCACCCAGTTCCAGCAGCGGCGCGGCTACGATCCGCTGCGGTTCCTGCCGGTGCTGACCGGCCTGGTCGTGGACAACGTTGAAGTGTCCGAGCGGTTCCTGTGGGACCTGCGGCAGACGGCGCAGGAATTGGTTGTGGAGAACCATGCCCTGCGGCTGAAAGAACGCGGCCGCCGCCACGGCCTGCAGCTGTCGATCGAGCCGTACGATCTGAACCCCTGCGCCGACTTGACGCTGGGCGGGCCGGCGGACATTCCCCAGTGCGAATTCTGGTCGAAGGGCTACGGTTTTGACACCGAGTTCAGCTGCTTCGAGTCCGTCTCGATCGGGCACACGATGGGGCGGCCGATCGTGGCCGCCGAGGCGTTCACGGCCGCGCCGGGCGAGGACTGGCGGCTGTATCCGGGAGCCTTGAAACTGCAGACGGACTGGGCGTTCTGCACGGGCATCAACCGGCTGATCTTCCATACGTTCGCGCACCAGCCCGAGGCAAACCGCTGGCCGGGCATGACCATGGGCCCGTACGGCGTTCACTGGCAGCGGACGCAGACCTGGTGGGACATGTCGTCGGCGTACCATACCTACCTCGCCCGCTGCCAGCACCTGTTGCGTCAAGGCTTGCCGGTGGCCGACATCCTGTATCTGGCTCCCGAAGGTGCGCCGCACGTGTTCCGCCCGCCCGCCTCGGCGCTGTGGGGCAGCTGGCTGGACCGCCGCGGCTACAACTTCGACGGCTGTTCGCCCGAAGCATTGATCCAGCGGGCGGCGGTCAAGAATGGTCGGATCGTGTTTCCGGACGGGATGAGCTATCGCATCCTGGTCCTGCCGCAGTTCGAGACCATGACGCCGGGCCTGCTGCGCAAGCTCAAGGAACTGGTCGACGCCGGCGTCACGCTGATCGGCTCGCCGCCCCTCAAGTCGCCCAGCCTGGCGGACTATCCGCAGTGTGACGAGCAGGTCGTCCAGCTGACGATGGGGATTTGGAACAGCGGCAACGAAGGCCGCAGCGTCTTCAACGGCGTCGCCGAGCCGTCGGCTGCAAATCGAGCCCATCCGCTGGAACACGCCCAGTGGATCTGGCACAACGAAGGCGCGCCGGCCGCGTCAGCACCGGTCGGTGTGCGGTACTTCCGCCGGACGGTGGAACTCGATCCGGCCCGGCCGATCGCGTCCGCCCGCGTCGCGCTGACGGCGGACAACACGTGCGAAGCGTTCGTCAACGGCCGAGCGGCGGGCGGCGGAGATAATTTTCACCGGGTTTACGAGGCGGAGGTGACCGACTTGCTCCGGCCCGGCGAGAACGTGTTGACGATCACGGCCGGCAACGGCGGCGAGCAGCCGAATCCGGCCGGCTTGATCGCCAGCCTGACCGTGGAATTCCGCGACGGCGCTGCCGTGGTGGTCCGGACCGATGGCACGTGGCACAGTTCCACGGCGGCGGATGGGGCGTGGAGTCCCGTGCTGGAACTCGGCGCCGCCGCGATGAAGCCTTGGGGCTTGCCCGCCGTGCCGGTGCGAACGCCGGATATCTACCCGTCTTATCCGCAGACCGTCGAGGTCTTGGCGCGGAAGGGTGTGGTGCCTGACTTCGTGGCGGACGGGCCGGTGCGGTACACGCACCGCCGCGCCGGCGATACGGATATCTACCTGGTGGGCAACACGCTGGCAGAACCGCTGTCCGCCACCTGTCGCTTCCGCGTGGTGGGCCGGCGTCCGGAATGGTGGGACGCGTTGACCGGACGGCGGCGAGAGCTGCCCCAGTTCACCGAAGAGCCGGGCGTCACTGTCGTGCCCTTGGAGTTGGCCCCGGCGCAGAGCGGCTTTGTCGTGTTCCGCGAGCCGGGTACGGCGCCCGTCGAGTCCGCCGCCCGGAATTTCCCGAAACTGAGCCCGGTGACTGAGCTGACCGGGGCTTGGGACGTCTCGTTCGCTCCGCAGTGGGGTGGGCCGGGCACGGTGCGGTTCGAGCGGTTGGACGATTGGACGCAACGGCCGGAAGAGGGCGTTCGCCATTACAGCGGCACGGCGACGTATCGGTGCGAGTTCGACGTGAAGGCGGACCAGCGAGCCCGGTGCGAACGGGAGTGCAGCCTGGACGTCGGCCAAGTCCAGGTCATGGCTCGCGTGCGTTTGAACGGCCGCGACTTGGGCGTGGTGTGGTGCGATCCGTGGCGGGTCGAGGTCCCGGCCGGGCTGCTGCGGGACCGGGGCAACGAGTTGGAGATCGAGGTGGCCAATCTCTGGCTCAACCGGCTGATCGGCGATGCCGGGCTGCCGCCCGACCAGCGCCGCACCTGGACGACCCGCAATCCGTTCGGCCCGGACACGCCGCTGGCGCCCTCCGGGCTGCTGGGGCCGGTCAGGATTCTCGCGGCGGACTGAGCCGGCCGCGAAACCTATTGGGCGGTGGCTTGCTGCAGTTCCTGCTCGGCCTTGTAAGCCTTCATGGCGGCCGCTTCGCGCGACAACTTGAACTCGGTCGCCGGAGCGTAGTATTGGACGTCGTCCGTCAGGTAGTAAGGGCTGGGCAGCGTCTGGCCGCCGACGCTGACCTGGCACCCCGTCGAGCCCGCCGTCGCTAGCAGGCCGAGCAGGCAAAGACCCCAAGAGAGCCAACGCTTCGTCAATTCAGGCGTCATTTCCGGTAAACTCCTTGCTGTCGGCACAACTGGCGGAATTGTCACACTCTGTATCGACCGTCCCCATCGGCATCTTTGGCAAAAGCCGTAAAATCCCTCCCGATTTGACAATCCTGCCGACCGATCCGCTATGATGGAGGAAAGAGGGTTCATCTTCCAGCGCAGAAGGAACGCTGTCATGGATAGCAGGATGAAGGGGGCAGGCCTGATCCTGGTGCTGTGGGCCGTGCCGGCCGGCGGGCAAATGCGGGATTCGACCGTGCCGCCCGCCGAGTATCACGCGGCGTTTGGCTCGTATTACGAAGGCGATTACCGCGACGCCATGGACGGGTTCCGCTCGGCCGCGCGCGGCGGCGTCCGCAGTACCGAAGGCCGCTGGATCGACTCGATCTGCTATCACACCATGATCGGCGAGTGTTTCTACCAGATGGGCGACTCGCCCAAGGCGCTCGAACAGTACAACTCGGCCTTGCTGCTGGCGATCGCTCACAAGGGCTGGATGCTCCGAGTCGAGTTCCCGGACATGATCCAGCCCTCGGCGTCGGTTGTCCGCAGCACGATTACCTGGGGGCCGCCCCAGCGGAACACGCAACTGGCCCGGATTCCCGACCGGATGAGCAGTTTCCAGGGCCAGGCGATCACCGAACAGGCGATTCGGGCCGGCGGCCTAATGGCCGAACCGCAGTTGTATCCGGTGAACGTCAAGGAGATCACGCGCTGCATCTCGCTGGCGATCCGTCGCCGGCGGGAAATCATGGGGCCGGTGTGCCAGCGTGATACGCTGAGCGGCCAGCTGGTGACCGAGTTTGCCAGTTATCCCACGCGCCCCAATCACTGGTCGCAAGCTTGGGTCAGCTGCCACCTGGGGATGGCCTATGCGTCGGTCGGAAAGAACGAACAGGCGGTCTCCGAGTTGACCAAGTCGCTGGTCTTGGCCGGCCAGTACGACCACGAGCTGACCTCGATGGCCTTGCTGGAATTGGGCAAGCTGGCCTTCCAGCAGGGCCAGACGCAAACAGCGGCCGGCTACTTCCTGGAAGCCACTTTTCCGGCGGCCGCCTACGACCAGTTCGATGTCATCCAAGAATCGCTGCGCTGGGGGCTGGTCACACACCTCGTTTCGGGACAGAAGGGCCTGTATCCCCCCCTGGCGCGATCCGAGGCCTGGGCCAAGCGGAATTCGCGAGCCCTGTGGGCCTGGGTGCTGTTGCTGGCGGCCGAGAACTGCGCCGCCCAGGGCGACACGGCCCAGGCGACGAAGTTGTTGGGGGATACCCGGGGCGCGGTCGGGACGCGGGACATGCGCAGCGGGGTGCTGGGCTGCCGCTTCAGCTATGTGTCGGCGATGGCCGAGTTCCAGCGCGGGAACCTGACGGGCGGTTCGACGCAGCTCAATCAAGCCATCGCGTTCTTGAAAGCCAGTTCGCCGCGGCTGTACCAGATTGACCTGGCCGACGCCGCGTTTGTTTCCGGAGGGGTCACCGAGCGGGTGGCGGATGACCTGTACGCCAACGTGTTGCGCGAGCCGACGGCCGCCGACTGGGCGGTCGACCCGATGGAGACGCTGGCCTTTGTGCTGCGCCCACACCCGGTTCCCCTGGACAACTGGCTCAAGGCGGCGATGCGCCGCAAGGACGTCGACCGCTCGATCGAGATCGCGGATCGGATCCGCCGCCAGCGGTTCTACAACAGCCTGCCCCTGGGCGGGCGCTTGCTGGCCCTGCGCTGGGTTCTCGAAGCGCCGGACAGCTGGCTGAGTCAGCAGGCCGTGCTGCAGCAGCAGGATCTGTTGGGCCGGTATGCGAACTACGCCAAGCTGTCCACCCAGGCGGCGGCGGTCCGCCAGGAACTGGAAAAGGTGCCGTTGGTGGCCGACACGCCGGACAATGCGAAAAAGCAGACGCAGCTGTTCGAGCAGTTGGCCCAGGCCAGCGCGGCCCAGGAAGTCATCCTGCACGATATCGCCCTGCGGCGCGAACCCGCGGAGTTCGCCTTTCCGCCGTTGCGGACCGTGAAAGAGATTCAACAGTGCTTGACCGGCGAGCAACTGGTCCTGGCCTACCATGTGACCGACCGCAGTATCCGGGGCTTTGCGCTCAGCAAAGACAAGTCATCCGCGTGGGAGATGGAGAAACCGGCCGAACTGCTCAAGCAGGTTACCGACTTGCTGAAGCAGATCGGCTTGGCGGAGCGCAAAGCCGGCTTGGATCCGGCGAGTCTGCAAGACGAAGCCTGGAAGGCCACCGCGGCGGCGCTGCTGCAGTCACTGACCAATAACGGGAATTCCAGTGCCTGGGATGCCTACCGCGAGCTGATCGTCATTCCGGACGGTCCGCTGTGGTACGTGCCCTTCGAGGCGCTGCAGGTGCCCGTGGCCGGCGGCGGGACGGCACCGCTGATCTCCAAAGTGCGCGTCCGTTACTTGCCGACGGCCGGGCTGTTGACGCTCGGCGGGGCCCCTCCCAAGCCGCAGGCGCGGACCCTGGTCGTCACCGCACCGATGGTGCCGGGCCAGGACAAGCAGGTCACGGCCACGGCCTGCGAAGCGATCCAGCGCGCGCTGGAAGGCGTCACGAGGTACGAAGACCGCGGGACGGCTGCATCGAGCCTGATCGCAAGCGTCTGCGACCGCTTGGTGGTCCTGTCCGATCTGGAGCCCAGTCCGCGCAGCCCCTACGGCTGGTCGCCGCTGGCGGTGGACCGCGGCAAGGCGGGCGGAACCTTGGACAGCTGGCTCACCCTTCCCTGGCAAGGTCCTGCGGACATCGTGCTGCCCGGCTTTCACACGCCCGTCGAGACGGGCTACAAGCGTGGGGCCAATGGTGACGAGCTGTTCTTCGCCGCGTGCGGCCTGATGGCCAGCGGCAGCCGCTCGGTGTTGTTAAGCCGCTGGCCGGTGGCGGGCCAATCGACGTACGACCTGGTCCGCGAGTACGTCCAGGAGTTGCCGTTTGTGCCGGCGGCCGAGGCTTGGCAGCGGAGCGTCCAGTTGGTGCGTGGCAATCCGCTCGTGCCCGAGCTGGAGCCGCGGTTAAGTGCCTCCGGCGCCGCGGTCGAACTGACCGCCGCAGCGCCCTTTTTCTGGGCCGGGTACCTGCTGGTCGATTTGGGCCCGGTCCTCCCGGCGTCCGCGCGCGTCCCGGTGGCCGCCCCCGCCCCGAAACCCGAGCCCGCCGAGGCAGAGCCTGGCGCGGCTCCACCTCCAGCGCCGCCCGCAGCCGCCGAACCGGCCAAACCCAAAGCCGCCCGCGCCGGCGGACGCTGAACCAGCGCGGGGCCCGTTTCGCCCGCGCTCATTCACGCCGTAAGACGGATTGTCAATCCGTGCGGTGTGCAGTGTAGGACGGATTGCCAATCCGTCCCACAGCGCAGTCTTGCATCACCGTCTCGCAGCGTTCACGATCACCACGGCCTCAGGGCAGCCGCGCAGCGATCACCGCCTGGGGTTGCGCGGCAAAATCGAACGCCAAGTCGCGCGACTCGCCCACGCGGACGCGGACGACTTGCACGTCGGTAAACGACTCGCCATCACGCGTCACCACGGCTCGGACTTCGTACGTGTAATGAAAGCCCGGCTTCAGGCCGTACGAAACATAGCGGCGCTCGACGCCGCGAGTCGTGGTCAGCATGCCGTTGACGAACACTTGCGCGTCCTCCGGCACAACCACGGTCAACTGGGCGGCGTCCGCCGGCGGACCGAGGTCGGCAGTGGGCTTCGGCGCGTCGCCGGGAGCCGGGGGCAACGCCGGCATGTCCGGGAGCGGGGGCAGATTGACGTCGGGGGCGGCGGGCACCGCCTTGGGGTCCGCCGCCGGTGGCGCCGGGGCCGCGTCCTGAGCCGGCGCCGGGGCCGGTTCCTGGGCAGGTGCCGGTTCTTGAGCCGGAGTGGGGGCCTGGGCTGGCGCCGCGGGTTGCTCTGCGGCCGGCTCCGCGGGTGTCGGCGCGGCCTCGCTCTCCCCCTTCGATTCGACCACGACCGAGCCACAGCAATCGCTCACCACGCCGCAGCTGCCGTACCAGGACGTCCAGCACGGGTTGCAGCGAGCACAGTAGCACCCGGACCAACACGCACTGCGGCACGACCAGCCGCAACGCGAAACGCACGGACGGTAACAGGGAGCGGCGTACACATACGCGGGGTAGTAGCCGTAGCCATACCAGCCGCAATAACCGGCATTCCGATGCCACCAGCCGGCCTCCGCAGAACCGGCCGAGAATGTCAAACTAGCCGCCATCAAGGCGGCCATCCACAGCAACTTTTTCGAGACGGTCTGAAACATGGCCAATCCTCCACGCAAACAAGAAGTCAAACAACGCGCCAGAAAAACCTCGCTACTCACGCTTTGAACATAACATGATCGCCTGTTAAATCAAGTGGTTCAAGCGGCTTGGGGTGACTGGAGAGGTTTTGGCGATTCTGCTTCGCCGAGGAGCAGTTTGGGGAGGTCTGGCTTTGGCGAGGCACGAGGGCTTCGCCTTCAGGCTCGAGGCTCATGCGCATTCGTTCTGACCGGCAGTTCCGTCGCAATTCCTAGGTTGGGGCTCTCCCCTACTTCGCCTTCAGTCGTCTCAGTTCAACACCTCTTGCGCAGACTCTAGTGGCGGCTCCGGACGGGTCGATACAGGATCTTGCACGCAGCATCCGCCTGCGGATCTTGCCTGCTTTGGAGATCGTGGACCGACAACGGATTGCCATGGCGCCTTGCGCAGGCGGGATGCCTGCGCCACCAGAAAGCAACCCTTCCCATGCCATTGACCGACGCCGATCAGCTGGAAGCCTCCGAATTCCTGGTCGAATCCACCTGCCTCGCCGAGCCCGATGATGGGGTCGACAGCGACCTCATCCTAGACCCGGATCTGTTTGAGGAGGAAGAGGACGAGGAGGAAAAGGGCGACGATACGGAGCCGGAGCCGCCCCGTCTGGAGTTGGACGAACTCGACGAGTTCCGCCGCAGCCGACGGCGTGACAAGACGGATTCGTCGCCCCAGACTCCGCTCGAGACGTACCTCCGCGAGATCAACGAGACGCCGCTGCTGACCGCCGCCGACGAACAGGAATTGGCGACGCGGATCGCCGGGGGGGATGCCGAGGCGCGGGACCGGATGGTGCGCGCCAACCTGCGGCTAGTGGTGAATATCGCCCGCGGCTATTCGGGCAAGGGGCTGGGGCTGCAAGACCTGATTGAGGAAGGCAATCTGGGCCTGCTTCGCGCCGTCGAAGGGTTCGATCCTCACGTGGGCACGCGATTCAGTACGTATGCCAGCTACTGGATCAAGCAGTCGATCAAGCGAGCCTTGATCAACTCAGCCAAGACCATTCGCATTCCGGCGTACATGGTGGAACTGCTGTCCAAGTGGCGGCGGGCGAACACGCGCCTGAGTGAGGAGTTGGGCCGGACGCCGACGCACGAAGAAATCGCCCGTGTGCTGGGCCTGCCCAAGAAGAAGCTGCCGATCATCAAGAAAGCCATCCGGATCTACAATTCGACACCGCAGACCGACCAGGCCGAGGTCGGTTGGTCGCTGGGTGAGATGGTGATGGACGAGCGGATGAAGACGCCCGAAGATGAACTGCTGGACCATGACGTCCTGGCCAGCGTGCTGCAGATGATCGAGCACCTGGACGAGCGCGAAGCCACGGTCTTGCGGATGCGGTTCGGCTTGGGCGACATGGAGCCCCACACGCTGAAAGAGATCGGCGAGAAGCTGAACTTGACCCGCGAACGCGTCCGGCAGATCGAGACCGAGGCTCTCCAGCGTCTGGCCGACGGTCTGAAGGACCCGCGCGAACGGATGTGGGAAAACGCCTCCCAGAACTGACGGCAGCAGCAGCGAGCTGACCGGATAACCGGGAAATCCGGCCTCACGGGAACAACCGGGCAGCGGCTCCCGCTGCGGCGGTGCTTCGGCCGATGCAAGCCCTGAGACGTTGTCTTGTGGCTGGGCTCGGCGGCTTTACCCCCCAGAGGAACCCGTGACTACCGGTTGCTTTGCCGTGCGGCGGGTGGCGCGAGCGAAAGCTCGGACAGGTCCACTCCGGAACGTGGCCGGTAGATTCGCCGGCGCTCGTTCGCTGTCCAGCCCTTGGCGAACCCGCTTGGCGGTCCTGCTGGTCCTGGGCAGCACGTTCTCCGGATCAGGCCCGGGCCAGCCTCGCATCGTCGCCGACGACGGCCTGGAAGCGGTCCCGTACGGCTCGGCCACCACGTCACTCGTCGTGTCCGAAGCGTCTCTCCTGACCCTTCAACCGCCACCGGCCGAGATGCCTCCCCTGCCCGTCCCGGCTGCCCCCGCGAGGCCTCAGGAACTGGCGGCTGATCTGACCGAGGATGCGGCCGAGGAGCAGCCTGCAACTTGGCTGGGGGAGCCGTGGCATCGCCTGGGCCCGGTCACCGGCGAGTACCTGTACGCGGGAGAAGTGTTCAGCAATGCCCACGGGGGAATCGCTACGCAAGGGGCCACCCGCTATCGCGGGCTGCTGGAGTTGTCGCTGAGACTGGATACAGGAGCGGCGAACTGGTGGCAGGGGGGCGAGGTTTACGCGTACCTGCTGCAGGCGCATGGCACGACCCTGACGCCGCGTTTTGTCGGGGACAGCCAGCTCTACAGCAACCTGGACACGGGGCCCAAACCGCAGGACCTGACCGAACTGGGCGAATTCTGGTACCAACACAAGTTCCTCGATGAAACCCTGCTGGTCCGGGTGGGCCGGCAGGACGCCAACGAGGATTTCGCCTACGCGGATCTGGCTGCCGAGTTTCTCAATTCCTCGTTTACGACGTTGCCCAACATCCCAATGCCATTCTGGCCCTTCCAGACCTTGGGCGTGACGGCCCTGTATGAGGTCAGTGACAAGCTGCGTCTGGGCGGCGGGATGTACGACCACGGCCGCGACAAATTTCAGTGGTGGGCGGCGACGGAGGAACGCGGGCTGTTCCTCCTGGGCCAGGCCGACTGTCGCTTGGGAGGCGGCGGATCGTCGCCTCCGCCGACCCTGGTCCGCACCGGCCTGTGGTATGCGTCCAGCGACACGTGGGCCGTCGATGGAAGCGGCGTGTTCGAGGGCAATTACGGCGTCTACGGCACCGTCGATCAGATCTGCTATCGCGAGTCCGGCTCGGAGGTGCAAGGGTTGGGCGTCTTCGTTCAACTCAGCTGGGCGCCGCCGGATCGCAACCAGGTCGAATGGAACTACGGGGCGGGACTGGTCTACCGCGGGCTGCTGAAGAACCGCGACGACGATGTCCTCGGCGCCGGCTTCACGCTGCTGGCGTTCAGTCCCGTGGAACGCGAATGGAGCGGGCGCGAGAACGAGAACGCGATCGAGTTGTTCTACCAGCTGCGCACCAGCGATTGGTCGGTCCTGCAACCGGACTTGCAGTACATTGTGAGTCCGAACGGCCTGGAACGCGACGCCCTGGCGGTGGGAGTCCGTTGGGAAATGAATCTGTAGCCCCGCCTGGAGACACTATTTCGCCGGCCGATGGGGAGAACTAGAATGCAGCCCGTGGGGTTCTGCAGTTCGTGCCCAAGGCGGAAAAGGTCGTCGCAGGATGTGGACCCAGTGGTTCGTCGCCCAAACCGACTATGTCTGCTTCATCGGCAGCCTGGCGTGGCTGTTCGTAGCCGCCGTCTGCTGGCGAGCCAGGGAAGGAGGCGGCCGTTCGTCCGCGGCGTGGGCGTGGCTGGGGTGGTTCGGCATCCTGTACGGCACTGCGGGGTGGCTGGAAGTCCTGGCCGCGGCGACCGCGTCTCCTTTCGCAATGCCCGCGATGCGGACGGCGGTGACGGCGTCGGCATGGGCGGCCTTGTTTGAGTTTGGCGGCAGGAGCAACCGACGCCGGGCAATCGGTCGCGGGTGCCTGGGATTCCTGGCGGCCTTGGCGGTGCTGGGGTGGCAGGTCCGCGGGATGAACCTGGAGACGGCATGCCGCTGGGCCCTGGGACTGCCGGGGGGAATCTGGGCCGCGGGGACGCTGTGGCAGCTTGCGCGTCGGTCGGCAGGCCGCGAGGGGCGGGCGTTGCGCGTCGCCGCTGCCGCCCTGCTGGTCGGGATCATGCCCCTGGCGGAGTTCGCCCCCCAGACGGCATGTTGGCCCGTTTCCCAACTGCATCTCGAGTCGCTGTGGATTCTGCTCGGCCGGCCGATTCACTCCCTGTGCGGCTGGATCTGTTTGGCGGCCTTGTGGCGGTATGCCAAGGCGGCCGTACCGGGCCTGGACGAGGAGATTCCCGTGGCCTCCCGGGGGCTGCGAGCGGCGTTTCCGTGCCTGATCATTCTGGGGTGGTGTGGCACCGCCTGGCGTGGGTCCGCGATCGATGCAGAGATGCGGCAGACGGCGTTGCGACAGGCCCAAGGCATGGCCTTGGCCATGCCCGCGGAACTCGTCCGGCAGCTGTCCTTCACCGCGGCGGACCAGCACGCACCGGCGTTCCAGCGTCTCCGCCAGGCGCTGATCGCGTATGGCGAGTACGTCGGGCTGCGCAGTATTTACACCATGGCGCTCCGTGACGGCCGCATCGTGTTCGGGCCGGAGAATCTCCAGCCGTCGGATCCGCTGGCGTCGCCGCCGGGCACGGTCTACCAGCGTCCCCGTCCCGAGGATTGGGAGTGCCTGACTCGGGGAAGGCACATGGTCTTTGGGCCCTTTGAGGACGAGTACGGCAGCTTTGTCAACGGGCTGGCGCCGGTCTTGGACCCGCGTTCGGGTGCCGTGTTAGCCGCGGTAGGCGTGGACATCCCGGTTTCCCAGTGGCAGGCCCAGATCGCCGCCGCTCGGTTGCACGCGATCGGAATCACGCTCGCAGCCATTGCCGTGCTGGCCGGAGGCGGTCTCGTGCTGCGTTACCGCGAGCGGCTGGAGGGCGAGCGGCAGACGTGGCCGTGGCGGCACGCGGAGACGCTGCTGACCGCCGTCATGGGGTTGTCGTTGACCGTGGTCCTGTGCCTGATCGTGTTTGACGTCGAACGGCGCCGGCGGCGCGACGATTTTCACGCCCTGGCCAGGACCAAAGCCGAGGTCGTCCGCGATGCCCTGGGGGCGGTGAGCGAGAGACTGGGCAGTGTCGCCAGTTTCTACGAGGGCAGCGAGGATGTCACACGGCAGGATTTCGCCGCGTTCCTCGAACCGTTGGTCCGCTTGACGCCGATTGACACCTGGGAGTGGGTCCCGCTGGTGCGGGCGGAGGACCGGGAACGTTTCGAGGCCGAGATGCGCCGGGACGGCGTCGGCGATTTCCGCGTGAACCAGACGCCGCCGCGCGGGGAGCCGGCTCCGGAGGCGGAACCGCCGCCCCGCTTTCCCGTCGCGTACGTCGCCCCGCTCGAGGGCAACGAAGCCAGGCTGGGGCGCGACCTGGGGGCCGACGCGAACCAGTTGGCCGCTCTCCGCCGCGCCGCCAGCAGTGGCCTCGGCGCCGTCGGCGCGAGACACTCTGGGGCGGCCACGTCTCCCCAGGATGCGCAGCTGGTCGTCTTCAGGCCGGTGTTCAAGGGGCGGGTGCGCCCGCTGGGATTTGTCGCCTGCGAGTTGTCTCCGCAAATCCTCCTGCAACAGGCTTTGGCGTTCCTGGGCCCCGACGGCGGGCAACTGAACATGCTGGTGCTGGAACCGAGGTCCGGCGGCGCGCCCGTCGAGATTGCCAGTCATCCGCCTGCCGGCCATGGTCGGCAGGTCGTCGAGGGGGCGTCGCGCGACACGTATGATCGCACCCGGCATCCGGTTCTGTTCTTCGATCGCACCTGGGCGGTCCTGCAGTGGCCGAGTCAAGCGTTTCAGGCCAGCCATCCGATGTGGCTGCATCGGATGGCGGCGGTTGGCGGCGGCCTCATCACCTTGCTGGTGACCCTCCTCGTGGCCTCCTTACGGGGCCGGCAAGCCTTCTTGGAAGACCGCGTCCGCGAGCGGACGCGGGCCCTGCAGGCGGAGCACGATCTGTTCGTCGGGGGGCCGACGGTCGTCGTCCTGTGGCGCAACGCCGCCGACTGGCCCATCGAATACGTCTCCGCGAATGTCGCCCAGGTCTTGGGCTACGACGACCGGGAACTGACCGTGGGCGGAGTCGCCTTCCCCACGCTGGTCCACCCCGAGGACTGGCAGACCCTGGCTGCCGACATGCAGGCGCATCTGGCCGGGCCGGCAGCCCCCTTCGAGCATGAATTCCGCATCCGGCACGCCCGCGGCGAATACCGCTGGTTCCACAACTTTACCGTCCTCCGGCGGGACGCCGGCGGCCTGGTGACCCACTACCACGGCTACCTGCAGGATATCACGGAGCGGAAACTGGCCGAAGCGGGACTCAGCCGCCGCGACGCCATCCTGGCGGCCGCCCAGTTCGCGGGCGAACACTTCTTGCGCGGGCAGGCTTGGGAAGCGACGGTGGGCGACGTGCTCGCCCGGGTCGGACGCGCGGCGGATGCCAGCCGGGTCTACGTGTTCGAGAATCATCTCGGACCGGCCGGCCAGCGGCTGACCAGCCAACGGTACGAGTGGGTCGCCGCAGGTGTCGAACCGCAGCGGGAAAATCCGGGGCTGCAGGACGTCGTCTGCGACGATGAAGTCTTTGCCCGCTGGGCCGGGTGCCTGGAACGTGGGGAAGCCGTCTGCGGCCTGGTCCGCGAGATGCCTGCCCCGGAAAGGAGCGTGCTGGAGCCCCAGGGGATCATCTCGCTCGCGGCCATGCCGATTCGGGCGTATGGTCATTGGTGGGGATTCATCGGTTTCGACGACTGCCGGCATCCCCGCCAATGGTCGCAAGCAGAGCTGGATGCCCTGCGGGTGGTGGCCGATATGCTGGGCGCGGCCTTGGAGCGGAAGCACCAGGAAGCAGCGCAGATTCGTTCACAGAAGCTTGAATCGCTGGGGACCCTGGCCGGCGGCATCGCCCACGACTTCAACAACATTCTGCACGCCATCTCCGGCAACACGGAACTGGCCCGCCTCGACCTGCCTCCGGCCCATCCCGTCCAGAGCAGCCTGGCGGAGGTCACCAAGGCTTGCGCCCGGGCCGGCGAACTGGTCCGCCGGATCCTGACGTTCAGCCGGCCGCACGATCCGACGCGGCGGAGCGTCGCGCTGTCGGCCGTCGTGGACGAGGCGATCAAGCTGCTTCGTCCCACCCTGCCGGCGATGATCGAACTGCGGACCCGGTTTGCCGCGGGACTCCCTCCCGTCCTGGCCGATCCGACCCAACTCCACCAGATCATTGTCAATCTGGCGACAAATGCCGCCCACGCCATCGGAGCGGGCAGCGGTTGGATCGAGTTCCGCCTGAGTGAGGTCGTCCTGACGGCGAGCTTGGCGGACGCCGCCGCCAGCCTCCGCCCGGGACGCTATGTCCGGCTCGCCGTGGCTGACAGCGGCTGTGGCATGGATCGAGCAACCCTCGAGCGGATCTTCGATCCGTTCTTCACGACGAAACTGGCCGGCCGGGGCACTGGACTTGGCCTGTCTGTCGTACACGGCATTGTGCACAGCCACGAAGGCCGCGTCAGCGTAGATAGCCAACCGGGGCGAGGTTCCACTTTCTACCTCGACTTTCCCGTCGCCGATCGGCCGCCGCCGGCCGCGGCAGAACCCCCTCCGGCGGCGCAGCCGACAGCTGTCACGGTGCGGGGAGCACGCATCCTGTACGTCGACGACGAGGAACCATTGGTCTTCCTGGCAACGCGTCTGTTGCAGCGCGCCGGGCACGTCGTGGCAGGGTTTACCGAAGCCCCGCGGGCGCTCCACGAGTTCCGCTCCCGGCCCCACGATTTCGACGTGGTCATCACCGACTTGGCGATGCCCAAGATGACCGGCTTCGACCTGGCGCGCGGTGTGCTCGAGATCCGGCCGGACATCCCCATTATTATGACCTCCGGTCACGTGCGGCCGGAGGACCAGGAAGCGGCCCAGCGGATCGGGATCCGCGAGGTTGTCCTCAAGCCCAGCGTCATGCAGCAGCTGGTTGAGATCCTGGACAGGTTGGTCATCGCGTCGCGGTCCCCGAACCCGACCGCGTCGGCTGGGCCTTAGTCCGCCCGCCCAGCGCCGCCCAGGCCCACGGGGCGAGCCAAGCCAGGGTAGGCGTGCCTGGGGTCGAGCGCAGCGAGCCCCCAGCGACAACAACTGGGGGCTCACCGCTCGCACCTCGCGGCTCGACCCCAGGCCCGTCTTCTACAGTTAGGCGAGACCCGGAGTGGGGCCGAGCCCCAAAACGCCGGTGTTTTTGA
>CAIYOB010000094.1 GCA_903927685.1 uncultured Planctomycetaceae bacterium | reverse complement strand
GGAACTTGCTGAACGCTGTGGCAAACTTTCCACACCGTTCGATTCGCCACGCCTTGACGCATCCGGCCGGGGTTCGATGTCCGAGTCACGTTGCCCTGTCCTCGCTCGTCCTGGGGCGTCGCCAGCGTCCTGTATGCCGTGCTTGGGAGACAAAAACCGGGTGGCCACGCCGGAAGGGCCAAAACCTCGCGCAACGGTCGCCGTGGATTTCGCCCTGACACACAGCCAGCAGAAACGCTTGGACCGTCGGGATGGCTCCCATGTCAAGTTTGCCCCGTGCCATCGAAAGACCATTGCCGCTACAGTACTGAAACGCGCAGGAATCGACATTAGCGGGTCTTGGCCCTCGCCGTCGCCAGTCGCTCGGCCACCGCTGCCCGCTGCTCATCCGTCAGCACCCGCGTGGCTCGGAACGGGTGCCGTCCAAGGCGGTAGGGGTACAACGGGCAATCGGGGATGGTACACAGCTTGACCTCGCTGGCCGATCCGCCCGAACAGTCGATGCACTTGGCCCGGATCGCTTTCATGGGCGGCAGGTCGCCGGCCTTGGCAACGCGGGTGCCCCCGCCAGACAGAAACGTGATCCGGTGATCTCGGCTTACCTTCTCGGTCATGGTCAAAATCCTTCCGCAGTAGAAAGCCCCCGCAGGGGCCTAGAATCAACGCAAACGTGTCAACTCGACCCGGGAGCCGTCCGGCCGCCGTCCGCTGTCTGAGTCCTGCGCAGGGGGCTGCAAGGTACAGCGAGGGTTCCCGCCAATGGCGCGGAGCCTCTGCGCGTCCGCCTCGGCCTCAGCGTCGATCCGCAGTAACTCGGCCAGCGATGGCAACCGGATTGCCGGGTTGATGCTGACGCGCGGCTTTCGCTTCGGTGGCGTGTTCTTCTTGGCGAAGGCCAGAAGCATCTGCCGCTGCCGTTGATCGCGCTGTTCGTTCATGGATGTCGTCCCTGCTTGCTGTCTCGTTCTTGGATGTTCATGGAACAGATAGACACCGTGAAGCCTGCGTACTCGCAGGACTTCGCGGTTATAGATAATTTCTTCAAGATCACATTCCTTAGGGATCAATACTTAGAGATCATAAGGATGCCCAGAATCGAACCACGCCATGCCCAGAATCGAACCACGGTCGATGTCCAGAATCGAACCCCATATTGCCCAGAATCGAACCACGAATACCCTATTCCCTGCCCACAATCGAACCACGGTCATTCAAGCACCTCGAACCGGAGAAAACACTTGCCGGGTCCTGCCGGCGTTTCAACAACGTTGAAGTCTTCGTTGGGGGCCAGCACGGTGGCAGCAGCGCCGCCGGAATAAGAGGCGTAGCGTCGCAAGTCGATGATCTTCATCTCGGCCAGCCGCAACTTGGCGTCGACGATTGCCTTCCGTCCAAGTCCGGTTTGCTGTTGCAGATAGTCGAGCGAGAACCGGAAGTGGCGCTCGTCGCCCATGTTGGCGATGGAACCCATCACGTCGTCAGCGTCCGCGTACCCGTCCTGTCGGTCGATGGCCCCGGTGAGGCTCATCAGCCGGGCCATGATGACACCTAACACCGCCTTCGTCGCCCAGTTCAGTTTCCCGTAGTCCCTGATGCGGCAGCACGCCCACCAGGGCAGCGGTACCCAAGGGGCGAGGTGGTCCCGAGCCTTGGCCGTCAAGGCAATGGTCGCCGTCCGCCGCAGTCGCCCGGGGCGAAACTCCTGCCGGCCTTTGTTCTCGATCCAGCCGGCCTGCTCCAGCGTCACCAGGTGCTTGCGGACGGTGGCGACCGGCAGCCGGGCATTGCCTGCAATCTTCGCCGTCTCGACGAAAGTCTGCTTGTTGGTGGCCTTCAGGATGCCGCCCAGCGTCTGGACCGCTGGCCCTACGTCGCGCATCACGGCCAGGGGCAGCTTGATCCACTCCCCGCGCAGAGAGTCCACCAGCGAGATGTACTGCACCTGCCTGCCGTCATCGGCCATCGCCGTGCCCCTCCACGGTCTGGCTGTCGATCCAGCGTTGAAGATCGAGAACCGAGTACAGCACCCGCTTTCCGATCCGCACAGACGGAATGGTCCCCCTGGGGCTGGTCGCGTTCCAGAGGGTCTTCGCGCAGACGCCAAGGGCCTTCGCTGCCTCTCGGGCGTTCAGCAGCAGGCGGACGGGATCACCGGCCACGATGCCGGGGGCGTCGCTTCCTGGGGCAACGTGGGCGATGCCGTTTCCCGTCGTCGTGGTTCGCCCGCCGGCCGTGGGCGTCGATGCCGTGGGGGCCGGCTTGAAGGGATGGCTACTCATCGCCCACCCCCTGCCGGTTCTCGGCCGCTTGGCGTTTGCGTTCAGACACCCGCCGCGATAGGCGATACAGTGACCGCAGAACCCGATTGTGTTCTGCGTTCTTGGCCATCTCTTGCCGGATTTCTTCCGGCGTCGGGATGCCATCCAGAATGGAACCGTGGGCCTGTCGTGGGCCGTGGTTCCGTGTCGGCGTGTTCATCGCTTAGACTCCCAAAGGTAAGGAACGATTGACCGTACCTTTGGGATTCTCGCGATTGCCGCGAAGTGCAAAACCTGCAGTCGAAAACACTGCAGGGTTTGAAGGGTTTGCAGGTTTTCGTCACCGCCCCCGAGGTTTGCCGGGGCGTTTCCTCGGAACGGGTAGGCGAGCATAGTTGGCGTATCGTTTCACGGCGTCACGAATGCCGTTATCCGAGTTCAAGAGATACCATTCCGGCCGCTCGGTCAGGTCGCGTATTATTTCGGGGATCGTCCGCCCCGCCTTTCTCTGTTCGTAAATCCACTTGTCGCGTTCGTGGTTCTCGGGCGTCGGATAGTCTGCCCCGCCGGCCTTGCGTTCGGTCACCGGGCCGGGCAGCTCGGGCACCGCCTGGGGCTGCGAAGTCTCGACCGCACAGCCGGCCGCTGGATCTTGGCCCTTGCCTTCCGGCATGTTCGTCCGCACCCAGTCGCGGATGGCCCGCAGATTTGTCCGGGCGCTCACCAGATCACGCGCTGCCGGCTCGTCCCTGTCGAAGGCGGGATACCCTTGATGGTCCTGCAACACGCGCACGATCACGTAGGCGTCATGCAGGGCATTCGCCCAGTCCAGGTGGGCCGGCGTGTAACCTGCGTCTGCCAGCGACTCCGCCAGCGAACCGGGCCGCTCCCAACTGTCCAACTGCTGCAGCACGTACCGCAGCCACTCCAGGAACGCCTCCGGCGTGTCCGTCGCGGGGAAGTCTTGGGAT
>CAIYOB010000093.1 GCA_903927685.1 uncultured Planctomycetaceae bacterium | reverse complement strand
CGATGTCCCCTTGGCTGCTTCGAGAGGGGGTTTTCGTACTTCTGGACGGGAAAGCACGGTACGCAACTGGGGCCGAAATACGTTCCCGAGTTCGGGGTCTTTGCCGCGTAGCGGCTATTGATCATAGCCGTGGGTTTCAACCCACGGAGGTCCAGGACGAGAATCGGAACAAGTTGCGTAGCAACGACTGAAGGCAAGCTTTCAACGATTGCGACCTGAGTTGCGGCAAGATGCTCAGGAGCGTCGCTCGAATGGCCGGTAGGACCGCCCGGGGTGGACGGACCACGATGATGCCCTCGGTGTCTTCCGGTGGAAAGCGAAATGGGTTCTCCAGGAGTGGCGCAAGTCGTCGGTCGAAGTTCTCGTCCAGCTTGATCTTCATGACAGGCCGGCTCCGACGGGAATCGGGATAATCCGCTCGCGTGTCATTTCGGCCGCGTAGGTCAGTGCGGCGCGCACGTCGTCGAGTTGGAGTTGCGGATAGGCGGCCAGGAGTTCGGACTCGGAGACGCCTTCCGCCAGGTTGTCGACGATCAGTGACACCCAAATGCGGGTACCTCGAATACACGGCTTGCCGAAGCAGACACCGGGATCGATGGAGATCCGTCTCAGCAGTTCCTGACGATTGGTCATGTCGGATCCTCCTTATTTCTTATTTCCGGCGTCGAACAGGCTATCCGTTCAACTTGGACACAAGAGCAAACCTCGCCCTACACCACCCCAACCGGGGCTAAGTCTATCAAAGCCTGCAGTGCGGTGGAAGGAACCCAGAGCCTGACTCGCGCCTGACGACACCTCACGCCAGGTCCGAGACGGTTTCGCCCACCGCCACGTCGCTGACTTCGGCCGGATCGTCCACCAGGAACCAGTCGGAGTCCAGCTCGCCGAACAAGGTGTCGACGTTGGCGTCGGCCTGGTACGTGCTGGCGTTCAGTTTGTACTGGTTCGCCGGCCCGACTCCGGTGGACAGCGTGTCGACACGGTCGGCGTAGGGCGTCTGGGAACGCCACGCCAGGCGAATGGCCTCCAGGGCGGTGCGATCCAGCGGCGACGTCGAGTCGAAACCGCCACTGGCCAACAGGTCGTCCTCGTCCCCGCCGTGCAACGTGTCGCCGTCCGGACCGCCGAACAGCAGGTCGCGGCCCGCGGTGCCAGCCCCGCTGTCGCCCCACAGCGTGTCGCCGCCGAACCCGCCGACCAGGATGTCGCTGCCTCCGCCGCCGGTTAGCTGGTCCCCGCTGATTCCGCCGACGATCAGGTTGTCGGCCTCGTTGCCGGTCAAGTTGTTGGCGTGGGTGGCGCTGCCCAACAGGATCTCGAACTGGATGGCCGCGGCGGCGCTGGCTCCGTCCTGCAAGTGCACGGTCAGCAAGCCGATGCTGTTGGTGGTTGCCGACAGATCAAACGTGACGGCCGTCGTCAGGGCGGACAAGTCGATCGTGTCCACGCCGCCGGGAGACAGCTGCCCGCCGCCGACGATGCCGGCGTCTTCGTGCAAGGTCGTGGTGACCGCCGCCGCGGGATTCGCGAAGACATAGGTGTCGTTGCCCACGCCGCCGTACAGATGATTCGTCCCCTCGCCGCCGAACAGCGTGTCCGTGCCGCGAAGGGCATACATCGTGTCATCGCCCGGGCCGCCGTCCAGGACGTTGTCGCCGTCGTTGCCAGTCAGCGTATCCGGACCGGCGCCGCCGACTAGGTCCTCGAAGTTCAGCGGCGCCGCGGCGTTGTTCTCGTCGCGGAGCTTGATCGTCAAGCCGCTCGACAGCGTGTTGTCGCCAACGCTCATGTCGAACGTGACGCCGCCGGCGAAGGTCGAGAAGTCGATCAGGTCCACGCCGCCCAGCGACGGGTCGCTGCCCGACGGCCGCGGCTGCTCGACAAAGGTCGCGGTCCCGCTGACCGTTTCCAGGACGCGGTAGGTGTCATGGCCGTCGCCGCCCACCAGGACGTTGTTCTTGCCGTTGGGCGTCAGCGTGTCGTCGAATTCCGTCGCGGTCACGTTCTCGAAGTTGGCCCAATGGCCGCTGACCGAGACCGAGACCGTGCGGTGGGCGGCGGTCACCAGCGTGTCGCTGGTCAGGTCAGCCGTGATCGACTCGTCCAGCGTGCTGAAATCCAGCGTGTCGGCGCCTTGTCCCGGCGACTCGTCCACCAGGTCCAACTCGACGCCGACCGCAGGGCCGAACCAGTACCGATCGTCGCCCGCGTTGCCCAGCAGCACGTCGTTGCCGGCGGCGCCCACCAGGTAGTCGTTGCCAGACCGGCCGGCCAGTTGGTCGTCCCCGTCATGGCCCCACAGGATATTGTCCTGGCTGTCGCCTTTCAGCACGTCGTTATTCGCCCCGCCGAAGACATGCTCGATGCCCGCAATGCCCGCCGTGCCGGTCGCCGTGCCCAGCAGCAGGTCGACTTGGACCGGAGTCGTGTAGGGTGAGTAATTCAGCAGGTCGTTGCCGGCCGCGTCGGCGATATCGCCCAAGCCCGAGGCCAACTGGGCGCCGTCCTGGAACGTGTAGACGTCACTGCCCTTGCCGCCCAGCACATGCTCGATCTCATTCCCGGCGTGGGTCAGCGTGTTCGTGCCGTCGGTGACGGTGAGGCCCGATCCGGCGCTGAGCGTCACGGTCAGGGTGTCCGTGATCCGGCTCAGGTTCAACGTATCGTCGCCGCCCGCCTCGATGATCTGATCGGCCAGTCCCCACGCGTCCGTGATCAGGTAGGTATCGTTGTCCAGGCCGCCGTCCAACAAGTCGTCGCCGGCCGAGCCGACCAGCACATCGTTGCCGCCCATCCCCCGCAGCACGTCGTCGCCATCGCCGCCCAGGATGCTGTTGTCGGCCAGATTGCCCATGATCACGTCATCGCCGGCGCCGCCGGCGATGTTTTCCAGATCCTGCGGGTCCGTGAAAACCAGCGTCCGGTTGGTGGTCGCTCCGCCGGGCGTGCCCAGCAGATCGACGGTCACTGGATCCGAGGCCGGCAGGGCCGTGAAGTCCAGCAAGTCGACGTCCGGCGCGGCCGTGTCCGTAATCGTGTCCAGTTCGACGACCGTCGTCGACTCGAAGACGTACCGGTCGGAGCCGTCGCCGCCGCTCAGCTGGTCGCTGCCCTGACCGCCGTTCACGCGGTCGTTGCCGGCGCCGGCCTGGAGCGAATCGTCG
>CAIYOB010000092.1 GCA_903927685.1 uncultured Planctomycetaceae bacterium | reverse complement strand
GGTGACGCCGTACTTGGCATTCGACACGTCGACGAACCGCTGCACCGAGAACCAGTTGTGGCACGAGCCCGGAAGTTGATCCTTGTTCGGCCGGATCACGGCCCAGCCGACGTCCAGCCGGACCTCGGCCTCGGGAACCGCAAAACCAAATCCGAAATGCACCCCTTCCTTGGCGCGGACGGCTTTCTTGTCCACGCGGTTGACCAAGTCCACTCGATCCAGGCCTTCGATCAGGCGGATCTCGCGGCTAAGTTGATTGCAGCCCGGGGCCTCGCTGTCGACCAGCAAGGACGTCAACAGGGGCCCCGACTCTTTGACCGAGACCCTGGGCACACTGTTGCGTTGGAGGTTCTTCAGGTCGCTGCCGAGCAGATAGAAGTAGTCGTTGACGGCGGAGGCCGCCTTGGCGTCGACCAACTCGACCGCCAAACGCTGGCTCTGCAAGCTCGCAATGCCGCCCGTCTCAGGGTCGATCCGGACGGTCAAGTCCGCCCCGGCGAGCGTTGTGCCGTCCGCACGCAGGTGGGTTTCGGTCGGCTTGCCGCCGGCCTTGATGGTAAACGACGCACCCGCCAGGGGCGGCACGTCGCTGGCCAGGAAGACGAATTCGCCGGTCGTCAGTCGCTGGGACAGGACCGGCTTGCCCGAAGCATCTTCGACGCGCTCGCCCGGCAATGGCAGTTCGCGGGGCAGGGTCACCAGGTCGGTGCGCGGCCAGGAATTCGTGTTGAAAACGGTGATCGTGTTCACCTGGGTCTCGCGCGTGGCGATCGTCAGGCCGGGGCTGAAGACCGTCTCGGCGAGCAGTTCCCGCGACTGGCGGTCGGCGTCCAGGGCGAAACTGTGCTTGATCCGCCACTGCTCCCGCACGAAGGGCCGGTCGGGGTTCTCGACGCTGTCGTAAGCGCCCCAAGTGTGCTCGTTGTACAACAGGACGTTTCGCCACGCCTCGGCAAACTCGGACCAGCGCGGTCTCGTGGGGCACAGCAATGTCCAGAGCGTCTCGGCCTGCACGAGCCGCTCGGCCGAGTCGCGAGTCAGTGAGGTTTCGAGCGCGGAGCTGGCTGCCCCATCTTCCCAGTACGGCGTGAAGTCCCCACGAAACACGGGCAGCTGCCGGCCGTAGCGACTCTCGAAATTCCGGAACGCCGTGGCCGTGGTGGCGATGCTCAACTTCGGAGAGACATGTTCTTCGTTCCACTGCTTGACGACGTCGGCGAGGCCTTCGTCCGGCGCGCCGTTGTCGCCGTTGACGTTCCAGCGCAAGTACGTGATGTCGTAGAGATAGCCCTCCGCGGCCCGCTCGGCCAGGTAGCCGGGCAAGTAGCCGGCCAGCGCGCGGCCGCCGCCGACAATGTGTCCCAAGGCGTAGCCCGTTCGCGGGCACCAGCAGAGCACCCGGCTCCGGCCGTCGGGCGTCTCCCAATAAAACGGTTTGTCCGGCCAAGTCACCATCGTGTGGCCGACACGACCTCCATAGTTCGGTCCGAAGGAGAAGTATTTCACGCCGGCGTGGGCCACGGCGGCCGCCGTGCCCCAGGTATAGCCGGGGACGTCACTGACCATCGCCGATTCCAAGGGCACGCCACACTGCCGGGCTACGTCCAGGCCACAGTCCATCATCCGCATCTGCTCCTCTGGTCTGGAAAGCCCGGTCAGCATGTTCCCATACATCCCATCCAGGCCCACCTGGCCGGCGCGGACGGCTTCCACCAGCAATTGCCTTTCCTCCGGCGTCGCCCGGCGGAGGTAACAATCGACGGGCCACATCACCTCCACGTTCCATTTGAACCGTGCGTCTTCCGGATAACCGGCCGTCTCGCGGGCCAACCGCATGGCCGTCTTGAGATTGCTGATCTGCTTGCGCTCTACGTCGGGTTGCAGGGCCGTATAGCCGATGTCAATGTGCGAATGAGGCAGCAGATAGACCATCCACGGGCGCACCGGCTGGCGGACGATCTCGGCGCGCACGGCCTCTTGGTTCTCGACTTTGAGCACCGCCCGCAGCGGGGCGTCCGCTTGCAGCGCGGGCAGCGCGATCTCCCGGGTCTGCGTTCCCAGGTGAAGTTCCAGGTCGAGGGGCGGCAAGCCGTCGACTTCCAGTGAGACCTTGACGGCCTCGGCGTAACGGTGCTCCACGGTAATCGCGATCGGCTGCATCGCCTGACCGTTCCGGGACACGACGAGCTGTTCGGGCCGGATGGTGATCGAATCTCGCACGGGGAGGGTGTCGCGGGAGGTGGTGGTGAAGAAGGCGATCTCCGCTCCGCCGACGGTGGCATAACCGAACTCATTGAGGCTGAGCACTTCCCAGCGGACGAACCGGGCCGTGACCGCGGGAAACGTAACCAGCGTCACGCCGCTTCGCCCGTCAGCATGGGCAACGGGCACGGATGTGATGGGCTTCTGAAAATCCGCCTGTTCGCTGAACACCAACCGCGCCGACCGGACGGTCGCCGGGTCATTGCGGTCGACATGCTTGAAGCCTGCCACGACCACCGGCTTTCCGAAGTCAAAATCGAGGTGCGTTCCCACGCCTTGGCTTGCTGCCGCATACTCCGTCTGCGGCTTGCCATCCAAGAGATTCGCCGGAACCCAGGCGCCGCCGGGGAAGGCCTCGGAACAGCCGACAATCGCGGGTGGGTCAAGCGGCAGGACCGGGGTGAATTCCACTCCCAGGAGCGGCGCTGCCGCCAGGGAAGAAAAAGACCACGAGATCGCCATCGCACAAAGCACCAAGACCTTCGTCATCGTGTCAGCCTTTCGGGGCAGTTCAGGGCAAGAGGAATGCGTGAGTGAAGGTGTCCCCAGTGTCTTCGATTTCGGAGGCCCAAGCAAGCAACCCACAACTGGGCCGCTGAGCCACCGGAGCGAGTTGACAGTTCAACATGACACAACATAGAATCGGGCTGTCACGTGCGTGCCCGAGGTTGGCGAATACCCGGGAGACCGCTTGTCGCATTGGGGGCATCGACCCCCTGTCGGGCCGTGCAGAGTGCGGGCATTCTCGGGACGGTGAAGAAGGGAGAATGCCGGTGGATGGGGCTTGGCCTCCTGAAGTGGACACCGCGGACGACGAGAGCCTGCCTCGACTGGAATCGCGGGTGGCCGCGTTGCTGGGGGCCCCTTGTGTTGCCTGTGGACAGACCTTGTGCGGCCACGAAGCGCTGTTCAATGTGGCGCTGGGGCTGGCGACGAAGCCACGGTGTGCTTCGTGCCTGGCAGACGGCTTGGCGATGACCGTGGCAGGCCTGCGCGACCACCTGTGGGCCCATTTCCAACGCCGTGCCTGTTACGGCGAAGTCTGGCGGCGAGTCAGCGAGCGGGAGGGTTTTTCTCGAACCGGTCTTCCCGCCTGCCTCTGGCCCGACGCGGGCCGGGCGGGCGTGGGTGAATTGCTCGCTCAGGCGACCGCGGATTCCGCCCCGGCCAGTTCGCCGCCGACGGCCATTTCGGTGGCCGAGGTTTGGGACGCGGGAGGAATGGGATGCGGCGACCTGGTGCTGGAGCTTCGGCTGCGGATGGATAAGCTGGAATCGGGCGCGACGCTGAAGCTAGTCGCGCGAGATCCCGGCGCCAAAGAAGACCTCCCCGCTTGGTGCCGCTTGACCGGCCACAAGCTGCTTGCGCAATCACATCCGGAATACTGGTTTCAACGAAAGGAATGAACATGGCTGGGAAGTTCTGCGTGTCGTTGAGTTTTGCTAAGGACAACTCCGACAAGGCGACGGTGGCGTTCGTCGTCGCGAATGCCGCACTTGGGTCGGAAAAGGAAACCATGGTGTTCCTCGTGACCGAGGGAGTACGCTTGTCGCAGCGCGGCTATGCGGACGGTATTCATGAAGAGGGCTTTGCACCGCTCAAGGAACTCATGGACAAATTCGCGGCGGCGGGCGGCAAGATTTATGTCTGCTCACCGTGCTTCAAACGCCGCAAGCTCGATGAGAACAACCTGGTTGCCGGAGCGGTCATTGTCGGCGGCGCAAAGCTCGTCGAATTCCTGTCGGACGGAAGTCCCTGCGTATCGTTCTGAACCGGGAAGGTACCCATGTCTATTGTCCCTCAGCATCCGCATCGCCCCGATGTCGCGTTTGACGGTGGAGCGCTCGATTGCGGCAGCGGTCTGCTGCTGCAGATCCGCGGGCACATCGATCCGTTGCCGCGTGGTGGGCTGGTCGAGATCCGCTCGACTGAGCCGACGGTCGCCGAGGACCTGCCGGCTTGGTGCCGCATGACGGGCAATCAACTCGTCTCGACGGTACAGAGTGCCGGGAGCTGGAGTTTTCTGGTGTGCAAGGGCAGCTTGTCCGAACGTACCTCCGACGTATCCCACGCGGCGGAGACTGGCCCCAAGATGGCGGAATCAGCCCCTCGCGTCGACGATGGGCGGCTTCCCACGCCGACCGCCGTGCCAGCGATTCCGCCGCTGGCCGTAACAGGGATTGGGAGTTGGCCTCGGCCGCGCTGGATGCTCCAGGCCGTTCACGATCACGTCAGCGGACGGCTGGGCGAGGATGAATTCCAGGAGACGGCCAACGACGCCGTGCGGCTGTGCGTCCAGGCCCAGCTGCGTGCGGGCGTGGACCTCGTGACCGACGGCGAGCAGCGCCGGGACAGCTACGCCAGCTTTGTGGGCGGTCGGCTGGACAACTGCCAGTTGATCCCCATCACGGACCTGCTGCCGTACGTGGACGACCCGGCGGAGTTCGAACAAGAGCTACGAGCCCTGGATGTCCCGGCCGGCGAAGTGCGGCACCCGGCCGTGTTCGGCCGGCTGGGACGCAGCCGCCCGTTGGCGGTGCATGAGCTGCAGTTTGCCCGCACGCAGACGGATCGCCCGGTCAAGGTGGCTTTGCCCGGCCCGTATCTCTTGACCCGCACGATGTGGCTGGAATGCGTGAGCGACCGCGCCTACCCGGACCGCGAGGCGTTGGCCGAAGACGTGGTCCGCGTATTGCGCGAGGAACTGTTTCAGCTCCTGGCCGCCGGTGCCGTCGTGGTCCAGTTCGACGAACCGGTGCTGACCGAAGTTGTGTTCGGCCAGCCGCGAGGCAAACGCAGCTTCATGTGCGGCGCGTTGAGCGCCAAACGGGCACCGCAGGAAGAGCTGGCTTTCGCTGCCTCGTTACTGAACCAAGTCGTGGCCGATGCTCCGCGCCGGCGGACGGCGATTCACATCTGCCGGGGCAATTGGAGCCGCAACGAAGCAGTGGCCCTGGCGGGCGACTACCGGCCGCTGCTGCCGCTGCTGTGCGAGTTGCAGGTCGGCACCTACTTCTTAGAACTCTGTACACCGCGGGCGGGCGAACTCGAAGTCTTGCGCGACCTGCCCGCGGACCGGCGCATCGGCATTGGCTCGGTGAATCAGAAACTCGACCACGTGGAATCCGTGGACGAGATCGTGCGTCGCGCGGAAGCCGCGGTCCGCTTGTTCGGTGCGGACCGCCTCCTGCTCACGCCCGACTGCGGCTTTGCCACGTTCGCCGACAACCCGATCGCGTCGGCCGAAGTCGCCGAAAAGAAACTGAACGCGCTGGTCGCAGCCCAGCGGCGCCTCATGGGCACCTCCTCGAGCTGAGTGTGGGACGCGCCGAGGACAATTGGATCAACCGTCAGGACTGGCCTGCGTCGCCAGCGGCGTGTGCCGCGGAGCACCTGCGGCTTGGGCTAGGGCGGGCGTCTTAGGTGCCGGAATTCACTTCGCCTCCAGCCACGGTGCCGAGTGTTCGCCACGCGCCGCCGTCGACGGTTTGGGGCATGAAGCGGACGGAGCCGTCGGCCAGCAGGGACATGACACCACCGGGATGGAAGCTGCGCGAAGTAATCGCAGCAAAGGTCGGGCCGCCGTTGCGCTCTCGGACGCTGAGGACGTTGACATCAGGACGCGTCAATCCGGGGCCGCCGGGCGTCGCGCGGTTGGGCGTCCAGGCCGTCGTGAAACCGTTGTGATGAGCCGACATTTCGACCCACTGGGTGTGCGCATTCAGGAACACGACGCAGGAGCCGCCACCCTGGTACTCCGGACAAACAGCCAACGGGTCGGCGTCGGGTGGAGGCACGTGGTGAGGGTTGTGGATGATCGAGAACGGGCCGCAATCGCGGATGGTGACCTGCCAGTTCTTTACCTCGGACATTAACAACGTGTTGCTCAGGCCGTCGGTGAAACTGGCCCAGCGGCGGCTCAAATTGACGCCGATGGCCGACCGCGTCGGCACCTCCGGCTGATCGACACCGTTCCACACGTACCAGTCGCCCATGCAGAAGCCATAATTCACGCCGCCGACGTTGCCGAAGCTGGCGTGGGCCATCGGTTCGCGGCGGACTTCGCTGGGGCAGAGGAAACCGTCGATCACGCGGCCGACCGCCTCCTTGTTCGCCAAGTCGCCGTAAGAGGTATCAATGTTCATGGAACTGAAGACCGTGTTCAGTTATTGCGAACCTTTCGGGCACCCTTGCGGGCATGCAGAAAACCGGCGGGCTTACGCCGGCCGTTCGCCTCGCGGAGACGCGGCTGCGTGCCCTGCAGCCTTAGTGGCTTGCGGAGACCGCAACCGGCACGTGCTTCGGGTACTCCCAGCGGCCGACGTGGTCGCGGACCCATTCATAGTAGAACCGCACGCCCCGGTCGTCGGTGCCCGTGCCATAACCGCCCATCTCCGCATGCGGCGCACTGCCGCTGAAGTTCGTGATCCCTTGGATAAAGGCCGCATGGAACAACATCACCGCGTTCGGCGCAGCCAGATACCGCTGGCAGCCGGCGAAGATCTCCTCGATGCTTCCCCGATTGAAGATCCCGTCGTTCTGATAGATGTCTTGCCGCTGCGCCTCGACGTTGACGACAAATCCCGTCGCGGGGATCGGCATCTCTTTCTGGATGATCCGCACGTCCATGCCCGGATACGAGTCGCCTGTGCCGGAGTTCATGTCGGGGCACACGCCGACTTCGATGTCGGGGGCTATCGCCTTGAACCAGGCGGTCAACTTGGCCTTCTTCGCTTCCCCGTCCGGCTCGCGAAAGATCTCCTTGTCCATTCGCTCGGGATGGCTGAACTCGTGGATGATGTCGACGAAGACGTTCTTCAACTTTCGTTCGGATAAAAACCGGGCCGCTTCCTCGATCGCCCGCTGGATCGCAGCATCGTCGTAGAACTCCTGGTCCTTGCGTTGCGTGAACAGGCCGACCATCACCACCATGCCCCGTTGGTCCGCCTCGCGGAGCAGTGTTTCCAGCCGTCTGGCGACCACCGGTTTCAGCTTGCCGTCGCGGGTAAAGCCGTTCAGGGCGGCATCGGCATCCGGCCAGCCCCCGTTGCTGCCTTGGATATACACGCCGATCAGATTGATCCCGTGAGCGGCCATGTTGTCGAGGTTGCGGATATGCCGCTCGGTGATCGCCTCGCTGTGCAACGCATTGCCGCAGCGCAGCCCCCACAAATCGACTTCGTGGCCGCCCAGATAGGCCCGATCGTGGCGGATTTCGAATTCCCGCGTGGCGGCCGGTTCGTCGGCAGCCCAGATCGGGCCGGCACACGCCAACGCGGACAGAACAAGCAATTGAGCACGGTGGCGGAGGTCAAGTTTCATTCGTGTCGTCTCCTTAGCCGAAGGACCCACAGCACCGACCATCGTACCGATCGTCTCATCGGTGTCCAGCACGGGTGATTCACGGACCTGCGTCTTGGGGGTTCAGCCTGGACCTGTATCTGATGCTCGTCGGCCAGACCCTGCATTCGTTTCACGCGATGCTCGGAGCAGCCGTGCTCCGCGGGCTCTTGGCCTACTCGTACATGTACCTGATTCTGGCACCTTTCCTGTGGCGACAGTTCTACGCTGGGTGGTATATCGGTCTCAAGGTTTCGTTGGGGGTAGTTGGATGCACGATCGGTGCATGGCTGGCATGGCGATTGGCGCCGCCCATCGAGAGCGCCACGCGGTACGCCGCTCCGTAGTCAGGGCGGTCAGGCAGCTATCTTGGCGATCACCGCCCGCGCGCCAGTGCCAACACCCGGTCGGCCAGCGCCGCGACGTCGCTCCGAGGCCAGACCGGCACGTCGACCGCCGGCGCGTCGTCGCTGACCACGGCGGCGATCTGGGGATACTCGGACGCCAAGCACGGCGTGCCCGCCGCTGCCCGCCAGACCTCGAGCTTGAGGCCGGACGCCTCGAGATCGCCCTCGATCAGGACCAGATCGCAGTCGGCGAACCAGGGGGCCAATCGAGCGTAGGAGTCGGCCCCCGGCTCGCGCCGCAGAAACACGCCCAACGCGTCGGCGGTGACGATGGCGGCCGGGTTCGCACCTGCGTCACGGTGCCGGTGGGAGTCCTTGCCGGGTGCGTCCAGGTCATGCCAATGGCGGGAGTGTTTGATGGTCCCGACCCGTACGTCACGGCGGCAGAATTCCGTGACCAAGTCGACGACCAGCGTCGTCTTGCCGTGGTTCTTGCGGCCGACGATATGGACGTGGTTGCTCATGACGAGTCCCCCTCAAGTCGTCTCCGAGGGGCCTACCCGGCGCCCGACGGCGTGCCGTGCCGATGGACGCGTACGAGCACTTCTCCACGCCCTCCCTCATTGGCGTCACCGCAATATTGCCTGAAGGCCGTCCCGGGACCGGCCTCGGGCGCGAACCCCTGCCCCGCCAGATGCTTGTGCAGGATCGGCCAGAAAGACGGCTCGTAGGTGCAGTCGTAGGAGAAGGTGGGCAGCAGCGTCGTGTCCCCGCCCAGCAGGATCACCGTGCCCCGCACCATCCTGGCTCCCACCCGCACGCCGGGCGTTCCAGCCACGATGATGGTGCCGGCTTTCATGTTGAAGCCGGTCACGTCACCGGAGTCCCCGAGCACGTAGATCAGACCGCGCCGCATGCGCGCTCCCAGCATTTGCCCGGCGCTGCCCGTGATGATGATGGTGCCGCCCGTCATTCCCAGCGTGTGGCCGCGATAAGCGGCGGCCGCGTAGTGGCCCGCGTTGCCGCGGACCACGATCAAGCCGCCCTTCATGTGCGCACCCAAGAAGTCGGCCGCGTCACCCTCGATGGTCAGCGAGCCGCCGCTCATGCGGGCTCCCGCGTGGAACCCCACCGGGCCCTGGACGATCATCCGGCCGCTGGACATGCCTTCGCCCAACCGCTTAAAGCGCGTGAGGTCGCCCCGGAGCACGAGGTCGGCACGGCCGTCCGGTGGCTGGCCGCCGTCCGCAGGGGCCGCCTCCACGGCCACGTGGAACCAGTCGGCGACGGTCTCCCATTTCTTGCCCACGAGCAGCGGCAGGAGTCCGATCGCCCGCTCGTCTTTTCCCACTACGTTCTCCGGAATCAGGGATTCGGCCTCTGCCGGCACAGGCGGAACTTCCTTCAGCGACAGCGTCACCGGTACGCTCATAGCGCGATCCTATCTCTTGGGCATGAAAGTGCGTCCGCCTTTCCAGCCGGACCGAGCGGACAGGTCGGGCTGGAAAGCCTGACGTACGTGATTCGCTTCCTTGCCGCGGCTGTTCAACGGCACGCTACCAGTTCCAAATCGGGCACGTACTCGTCCTCGACCACATAGTTGTCCAGCTTCACGGTGGAATACTGCTCGAAGTACTCGGCCAGATCCGGGGCCAGTTGCCGGCCTCCCGGGAGGTCGACACCCAGAGCCTTGCCGCTGAAGCTCTCCACGACTTCTCCGTTGCGCACCACGACCCGGCCGCCCTTGATCACGTAGGCCGCGTTGTTGAACATGCTCTGCCGGTCGTCGCTGAGCCGATACACGGCCACATCGGCGTCCGCGCCCGGGCCCAGATGGCCCTTGCCCGTCAGGCCCAAGGCACGTGCCGGGCCCGCTCGTGTAACGACGGCGATCTCCTCCAGCGTGTACTCCCTGGTCAACTCGTGCAGGCAGGTGACCCGCTTGGCTTGGGGATGGATCTTGTCCAGCCACGAGCGCCGGAAATCCAAGTCCATGAGCAGCCGGATGATCAGCGGATAGGCGACGAAGGGACCGGCGTTGGGGTGGTCCGTGGTCACGAAGATCTGCCACGGGTCGCGGACCAGCAGCATCAGTTCCAAGCCCACGCACCACTGGACCGCGTTGGCCAGGACGTTGGGGCGGTACACCATGGGGACCACCCCGGCCCCACTCTCCATCTCGACGTCCACGTTGGCCCACTTGTGCTTCTGCAGGTGGTGCAGGCGGAACTCCATGGGCGCGTCCGAGGTCATCGTCGTGGCCGGGCCGAACACCAGTTGGCCGACATCGCACGTAAACTCGGGGTGCTGGTTGAGGTACTCGGCAATCCGGGGCGCTCCCGAGGCAAACCCTCCCTGCGCGCTGGCATCGTACGAGTGGAATTGCAGGTGCGTGAAGTGAACCCGCTGGCCGGACAAGGCCCGCATCGTCGCCAACGTCGTGGCCGTATTGCCGGGCTCGCCCAGATGGTTGACGTGCAGATGGATGGAGTGCGGCAGCCCCAGTTCATCGACGGCCTGCGCCAGGCCGGTGACGATCTGGCGCGGCGTGACGCCGAAGGGCGGGACGGGCGAGTCGAGGTCGGTGACTCCCTGATTCCACTTCCAGTTCTCGATGCCGCCCGGATTGACGATCTTCACGGCATAGCCCTTGGTGGACCGCAGCAGCCAAGCCACCAGCTCGCGCAGCCGTTCTCTGCGGGCGGCTTCGTCCGGGTCGCTCAGGACCTTCATCACGAGGTAGTTGTTCCCCATGACCGTATAGCAGCCGGCGTCCAGGAGCGGGATGTCCCGCAGTTCCTCGTGCGCGTGCCGGGCGGTGAGCGGCGGCACCGCGGCTTCGAACAGCGTGGTGTAGCCCAGCCGAGCGTACTCGTAGCCGGTCATGAACGTGGTGGGCACGGTGTAGCCGCAGCCGGCGCGCGTGACATCCGTGTGCAGCTGGAAGTGGTCGCTGTGGTCTTCGGGGCACATAATGCGGCCGCAGTTGACTTTGGCCCCAGCCACGTGGCTATGGATCTCAATTCCGCCCGGCAGGACCGCGCAGTGAGCGGCATCAATGGTCTGCACCTCCGGCCCCGCCGGTCCGGGCGGCGCCGGTTCGGCCGCCACCTTGGAGCCCTGGAGCCAGACATCCCGGATCTCTCCGTTGATCCCGTTCTGCGGATCATAGACACGGCCGTTGGCGATCCTAAGCATGGCGGATCTTCTCCTGGATGGCCTTGAGCACTTCCTCGTCGGATGGATGGGGGGAATCCACGAGCTTCCGAGCCCGCAGCGGGATGTTGTCCATGCGGTAGAAGGTGCCGGCCGCGCCCACACCCGCCGGAGCTACCGGAATGACGACGGTGGCCCAAGCCGTGGTCGTATTTCTGTGCGGCTCGAGATAGATCGTCGGGATCTCGCGCAGGTAGCGGACGGCGTCCTGCGGAAGATGCGCGCCCGGAT
>CAIYOB010000091.1 GCA_903927685.1 uncultured Planctomycetaceae bacterium | reverse complement strand
TGCAGGAACTCGAACGTCCCCACACCGTGGATGGTGTGCGGGCCGACGAACCATTCTAGTTCGCAGCGGTCGCCCAGGCCCAGGCGGGCGCTGTATAAGTGGCGGACCTTGGCGAACTCGTAGGCCACGGTTTCGTCCGGAGCCACGCCATCGAAATGGCCGCGTTCCACCATGAACGGACGCGGCGCGATCAAGGCGGCCATTTCGGCATAATTGAACGTGCTGCCCAGGTCAAACTCGAAGATCTCGTACTCGCCCGTCCACACGTAGCTGTGCGGAGCCCGCGTCGAGGCGTTCTTCCAGACCCATTCGTTGAAGTCCGCCGAGCAAATCGACAGGCAGTAATTGGCGACCAGCGGCGGGATCCGCATCGCGCTCTTGCCGCCGTAGGACAAGCCGTAAAAACCGATCCGCTGCGGATCGACGTTGGGCAGAGTGGACAGCCAATCGACGATCTGCTGGTGCTGCGGCACGATCACCGAAAACAGGGACTTCTGCAACGGGTTCGCTTTCCGCTGCAGCGTGCGGAACCGGTCCTGGAAAATGTACAGGTTTTGTGGCGCAAACGTGATGAACCCGCGTTCGGCCAGCTTGGCGGCAAAGTCGTGGTACGCCGAGTGATCGCCCGTCACGATGTCCTGAGGCCGGCCCTCCAAGCCGTGCTGGCAGACCACGACCGGCCGCCGGTCGCCCGGTTTCAGGTCCTTGGGCAACAGCAGGATGCCGTAGGCGAACACGTCCGGCCATACGTCCAGGACCACTTCGTAGCCCGTCCACTTGTCTTCGTCATAGCTCTTGCGGGTGCGTGGATTGAACGGCAGCCGCGGATCGTCGAACCAGCCGACGACTTCACGCCGAAAGAACTCGCGGTACCACTCGACGGATTGGCTGTACTTGTCCAGCGAACTCGTGTCCAACTTGCTCATGAACTGGCTGCGGACGTAGGGGCTTTCCAGCAGCAGCCACTGGTTGTGATCGTCGATCTCCTGGACTTGCCGAGCCTGCCGGACGCCCGGATCGAACGAGGCCCGCAGCCGCTCCGGGGCCGGCCCCGCGGCCGCGGCGGGGGCGGCTCTCCCCAACGCCGCCAAGAACGCGTTCAGTGTCTGCTCCGAGCCGCACGGCCCGGAACCGCCGTCGGCGGCGACCAGTTCGATCTCCATGCGCCCCAATTCCTTGGCGCGCGCGACTTCGGCCTGCACGACTGCCAGGTCGGGAGTCACCAGCCGCGCCGGCGCTCCGCCCTTGCTGGGCAGTTCCAACTCCGGTCCACGGCAGGCCTCGACAACCAGCCGGCGCGGGGCGATCAGGCTCGCCAGTTCCGCGTCGCCAAACTGGTCCAACAGGCCGAACACGTTGCGGTCGATCGGCTCTTGCCACAGGTTCTGCCGCGAGTCGAAGTACCCGCTCACACAGACCGCGTCGATCCGCGGGTCCAGCGCGCCCGCGGACAACGCCAGCAAGCCGCCTTCGCCCCAGCCCATGACACCGATCTTGGCTGCGCCGGCTCCCGCATCCCTGACGAACCAGTCGACGCCGGCCAGCACCTTCTGCACTTCGTACCCGATCAGGTGCCGGCCCAGTTCGAAGGCGGACCGGTACAGGTACTCGCGATTCGTCAGCGTCGCACGGCCGAGGCGGGCCTGCAATTGGCGGCTGATCAATGTCGGCACCAGCACCAGGCAGCCGTTTTCGGCCAATCGCCGGGCGTACTGGGAGGCGGCTGGCAGGCCATCAGTCAGTCCGCACAGGTCCTCCGGCGTCCGGTCCGCATCGGGGATCGCGATCACCCGCGCGGCCGGCGCTTTGTCCTGTCCGCCTCCGTCCGGCAGCAGCAGCAGACCTTCGCCGTGGATCTGGCGGAGCACCGGCCAGCGGACGGCAAAGACCTGATAGCCCGGACCGCGTCCGACCAAGGCGGGCTGCGCAGTGGTCGCTACGAACTCGAGGCCGTCAAAGGCGATCCGTGGGTCGCGCACGCCCAGGATGTGAGCCAACCGCTGGCGATTCGGCTCGATCGACCGCTGATACGCCTCCGGCGACGAGAAATCACGCTGCCAGTGTGGGGCGCGCCGGGCGGGCGAAGCTGCCAGCTTGTTCAGCAGGAACCGGTCCACGCCATCGACCAGCCGAGAGGCCAGATCGCCGTCCCACGTCAGCGGCTGGGTACCGGGAAGAGGCTCGACGGCGGGTGCGGATTCCGCAGCGGCAAGCACTCGCGACAGCAGGACCACAGCTAGCAGGCATCCGGCAAGGGGCAGGCGTTTCATGGCCGAGGGCTCCGGGAAACGGGGGACGGAACAGCCTTCCGTCGTACCTCATCGGCCGACAAGAAACAAGTAGCGCCGCCAGGATGCCACGCCGGCAGGTTCCAAGTGAGCCAAGACGTTTTCGGGGCAATGTGTGGGAAATCCGCGCCGCAGCGAATGCGTCACGCCGGTCTTGGCAATCGTTTCACAACTCATGCCGAAAGCCACGATCTTCGAAGCGGGGTTCTCATTCAAACCGATCCCACCCCGGGTACATCGCAAAACGCAGATTCGTTCCCTCGGGATTGACCTCCAGCGTGTACACCTGCTCGGCCGTCGCGCTGTGGTCCACACCCACCGCCTCCGCCGCACTGGTGTAGGCCGACAAGCCCTCGGTCGCCAGAAACCACATCAATGTCTGGGTATAGTCTTTGTACGATCCATTCCGATTCTTCAACGGCTGAATGTCCACCAGGCTATCCTGCTGGGTAACGTAGAACGTTCCCTGGCCGGCATTCGCGTTTTCCGGCGGGGGCCTGAACAGCACGGCACCGTATCCGTCCCCTACGGTTGTGAACAGGATGACGCTCGATTCGAGCAGTTGCTTCGTT
>CAIYOB010000090.1 GCA_903927685.1 uncultured Planctomycetaceae bacterium | reverse complement strand
TTTTGCCGACGCCTACCGATGCCTCGGCGAGACGCTGGTCGCCCAAGGCAAGTACCATGTCGGTCAAGTCCACGTGGAGAACATGGTTCGACAGGTACCGCTTCGCCCCTGTGCCGCCGTGCTCAAGGCCCGTTTGGCAGAGGTTCGCGGCGAGCCCTTCGCGGCAAAATCAGAACTGGAAACCGCTCGCCGCGAGTTTCCCGACAGCCTGGACGTGTTGCAGGCCCAAGCCAGGTTTCTGTTCGAACACGGCGATCCGTGCGAGGCCGACGAACCGCTTCGGCGCTTGATCGAATTGTGCCCGAACGACGGGGCTGCACGCCACAATCTGGGCGTGCTGAACCTGAGAGCGGGGAAGCCCGTCGAGGCGGCCCATTGGTTTCGCGAGTCCTTGCGGGTCCGGCCTCGTTGCGCCGCGACGCGGGAGCAATTGTCGATGCTGGGAGACGATGGCGGGGACGCGGTCGGCAAGGGAATGGAGGGCAGAGGAATGCAATGACGGCGAACTCCCTTACCCGATGCGTCTTTGCCCGCCGTTCCCTCGCCCAACGCGAGAACGCCCTATGAACCGGCCGGAATGCCACAGCCTGCGTCGCCTGGTTGCGGATCGTGAGGTCTTGTTCTGTGCGCATCCGCAAGTCCATGCCATGCGCAACGTGATAACGCCAGCGGTCTGCAAGTCTTGCGGCCGCCGGATCGATCCTCCGCCGGCCGAGTTTCGGTCCGTGACCTTCGGGACGGGGCCGTTGCGGCAGCGTGCCGGCATGCAGCTGGTCGTGGCCCGATATCGGGAGAATCTCGATTGGCTCCGGCGGTTCCGCGGACTGTCCCAAGTCGTGTACGACAAGGGAGATCCCGGGGCCGAGAATCCGTTGCCAAATGTAGGGCGGGAGGCTCACACCTACCTGCATCACGTCCTGGCGAACTATGACCGCCTGGCACCCATTACGGTCTTCCTGCAAGGCGATCCCCACGCGCACGCGCCGGACTTGGATGAGAAGATCTGGAGCCTGGAGCAAGGGTTCGGCTACCGAGATCTTGTGAACCATATCCTCGTGGAGGACGCCAGAGGCCACCCGGTCCAGCCGGGACTGCCCGTGGGGGAGATGTACAAGGAGCTGTTTGGCGAGCCGGCGCCGGATTTCTTCCTGTCGCATTCGGCCGCCTGTTTCGCCGTTGCGAGGGAGAACATCCTGCGACGCCCCAGGGAATTCTACCAGCGAGCGCTGGAAGCGGTGGTGCGGCGGCCGCAGGGTCCCTGGGAAATCGAGCGGCTCTGGCAGTATATCTTCCGGACGCGGGTGGCGACTCGAGGCGTGGTCACGGCTGCCGACGCCGGGTTCTTTCGCGAACTGCGACTATTCCTGCTCTCGTACCGTCGCTTCGCTGCGTACCCCCTGGTTGTGTACGACTTAGGACTGCATCCCGACCAGCGCGACTGGTGTCTCGAACAGCCGGACGTCTCGCTGCTTCCCTTGCCCACGATCTACAAACCGGTCGAACGCATTCGCCGACAGCACTGGTGGCAGGCCTGGCTGAAGCCGTTCTACATCTACAATTCCCCGTTCGACCGGGTCCTGTGGATCGATGCCGATTGCACCGTTCTGGGCCAGTTGCACGACGCTTTTCGCGAACTGGGCGAACGGCCGCTGCTCGTGCGAGACGCCACCTCCGCAGTCACCGAGAATCGTCCGGAACTGTATCGGCATCTGCCGATCCGAAGCGGGGCGCGCACAGCGGGCGTGAACGTGAACTCCGGCGTCTTGGGATTCTGCAAGCTGCGGGATGGGGCGATACTGAACGCCTGGGGCTACGGAGTCGCCTGGGCGGCCATGAACCAGGATCAGCAATCGCTGTCCGCCTGGGCCGACCAGGGGATGTTGCTGTGGGCCCTTCATCGCACGGGCCAGACGCAGTTCATTCGAGGCGACTTGGCCTGGAATTGCCCGGTCCACGCTTCCCGGCCAGGTGCGGCAGCGGATCCTTCACCGAGCCTGCTCGCCGGCGCAACGTCGAAGGGGCACGGGATTTTGGAGGAAATTCGCCGCCGTTATCCGGACGCGAAGATCGTGCATTGGCTGGGAGACTTCAAGCTGGGCCGGCAACTGGAGCGCGAGTTGGAACAACTGTTCCTCTGCGGCGCAGGCGATGGGTAGCCTGGCTCTCCGAGCCGTGCAGTCTGTTGCGGAAATCCAAACGAAAAAGCCCTACGGCTCAGAGAGCCGTGCTACGGCAAACTGCGGGCGGCGTGAGGCCGCCGGCTCGTTTTTTTCCAATTCTGCTTGCCGGTTCGCAACCCGCAGCGGTACAATCACGGCAGGTCTGTTTGCCCTCCGGCTGTGAGATTGTCCGGGTCCGTCCTGGCCCCCGGCAGGCCGTTTCCCGGCCCGGTCAAGGAGTCCTGCCATGTCCGGCGATGTGGTCTGTGATTGTTCGGCCTGCCCGTGCGGCGCCCCGAAGAAGTTCAAGCTGACGGTTTCGGG
>CAIYOB010000089.1 GCA_903927685.1 uncultured Planctomycetaceae bacterium | reverse complement strand
TGGATGCTCGAGATCGCGGTCGCAGTGGGCTTGCTGCACGGGTTCCTGGTCACGCGAATCCGCTTGCAGCCGTTCGTCGTCACCTTGTGCGGCCTGCTGCTGTACCGCGGCCTGGCCCGTTGGCTGACCGACGACCAGACGCAAGGATTCGGGACGGGCTACGAGGGCCTGAAGTCCCTGGTAAGCGGGCGGCCGTTTTCCATGACGTGGCTGCTGCTGGCCGCCGGATTGGCGCTGATTGCCTGGGGCGTCGTGCGAGCCGCGTCACGGCACCGCGACCGGGATGACGACGGCGACTCGATTCCGCCCTGGTGCCTCGTGACCGTGGGTCTGGTGCTGACGCTGGCCAGTGCGCTCGCGTGGGTCCCGTGGCTGCCGGAAACGACTCGAAATGCGCCCAGTTGGACGCAACGAAGCATGTTCTGGCTCGGCCTGCTGGGGACGGTCAGCGGCAGCCTGATGCTCACGCTGTGGGCCCTGCTGCCGCGCGTAGGACGGATTGCCAATCCGTCTGTGAATTCGGGACAGATTGCCAATCCGTCCCACGACGCTGACAGCCTGCCCCCCGTGCCGTACCCCCAGGCGTCGCCGTCCTGGCCGGCGTTGCGAGCCGCCGCCCTGACCGCTGTCAGTCTGCTGGCCCTGGCGGGCCTGGCGGCGCTGGGCTACGTCGGCGGCGGTGCGGACCTGGCCTGGTGGAAGATTGCCGTTGTGGCGTTCACGCTGCTGGCCTTGATGACCGGCGTCGCCCAGTTCTTGCAGGCCCAATGGCAAGCGAGTTCGGGGCCGAGACGCGCGGCCACCTTCCTGACAGCGTCGGCCGGCGTGTTCTTGTTGTTGGGGCTGACGCCCCTGGACCGCGTCCCGGTACCGGCGCCGCTGCTGGTGCTACTGGTGATCGCCGTCCTGGCGGGCCTGTTCCTGAATCAGACGATCTACGGCCGTTACCTGCTGGCCCTGGGCCGCAACGAGGAGGCTGCGCGGTACAGCGGGATCAACACCTCGGCGATGATCGTCGTGGCCTATGTGATCTGCTCGCTGTTGACGGGCTTGGCCGCCGTCTTGTTCTCCCTGGACGTCAACGGCATCCAGCCCGCGGGGCACGGGAACTTCTACGAGTTGTACGCCATCTCCGCGGCCGTGCTGGGCGGCTGCAGTCTGCGCGGCGGCGAGGGTTCGATCCTGGGCGTCGTGATCGGTACCGCCGTGATGCGGGTCCTGTACAATGCCATTACGATGCTGGGCATTCCCGACAAGCTCGAATTCGCCATGATCGGCGCCGTCCTGCTGCTGGGCGTGATCGTCGACGAATTGCTCCGCCGCGCCGGCCAGCGGGCGTGAATGCGGGCGGTGGCGTAGGTCGAGCGCGAAGGTGAATGGGCGGTCAACACACATCGAGTTCACGCCCGGGGCGCGGTGCGGGACATAGGCTACGCCGGCCGCAGGGACGCGCGGGGGCGGTCGGGCGGCAGGGCGGCGGCCTTCAGTTCGCGGACGCGGCGTTCGATGCCGGTCAGGATCAAATGGTCGCTGGGGTGCGGCGATTCGAACGCGGGACGCAACGGAATCGGGACGTCGTCCATGCGGTAGGCGGTGCCCGCCACATTGATGCCGTAGGCCGCGACGGTAAAGGCGACCGCGGCATGCCGCGTGGTGGGCGTTTCCTTGGGGTCCATGGCGATGTACGGGATCCGCTTCAGGTGTTCGCGGGCGGGCTCGCTGAAATTGGCCATCGGATCGCTGGCGACGATCAGCGCCGCATCGGCTTCGCCTCGCGCCAAAACGTCCGACGCCGTGTACTCGCCCGGATTGAACCGCGGATAGCCACGGCCCAGGTTCACGCCGAACGGGTAACCGGTCCGCCAAGTGACGACGTTGTCGGCCCCCGAGACGTTGCCGTGCCCGCGGTTGGCGCGGACTACGAACCGGGTGTACTTGTTCATGTCCCGCGTCAAGGCCATCAGGGCCTCGGTGTTGCTGTGCTTGCCCCGGGTCATGGTCAGGCCCATGCCGAAGAAGATCACGCCAAACCGGGCGGCTTTCATCCGGGCCATCAGGTCCTGCCAGACGGACAGCGGCTGTCCGGTGTCCTGTTCGACTTGCTGCGGGTCCAGCGAAATCCCCTTGGCCAACGCTCGCAACGTCCACAGGGCCTCGAAGTCCCGCCGCGGCTTGATCTGCAGGAAGATGTCCGCCGTCCGCGCCGACTTGGTCTTGCGGACGTCGATCAACACGCACGTCCGATCCTTGCGGCCGCCGGGCACGAACATGCCCTTGGGCATCAAGCTGTAGCGTGTGAAATGCCGCGGATGGCTCTCGGCGGGATTCGCGCCCCAGAAAATGATCAAGTCGCCGCGATTGCGGATCTCGCCCAGTGTCGCCGTCACTTCGCCCACGCCCTGGAACGCCATGCCGGACGGCCCGTGGCAGACGCTGGTGGTCGTGTCCACGTTGGCGCCGATCCAGTCGCCGATCCCCACGATCACCCGCTGCGACTCGACGGTCGTGTCGCTCATGCCGTAGATCAGCGGGTACTTGGCCCGAGCCAGGATCTGCGCGGCTCGTTCAATCCCTTCGTCGACCGTCGCCGGACGACCTGCGATGTAACAGGCCGCCCGGTCGTCGATTTCGTGATTCAGGAACCACGAAGTCCCCAGCACGCAGGCCCGCTTGGCCTCGACAATCTTCGAGCCATCCACATGCAATTCAATGTCGTCGCAGACGCAACCACAAAACGTGCAGACTGCGTCGCGGACGATCTTCAGATGATCGGAGGCTGGTGTTGTCTTGGTCATTGGTCACGGGTCAGTTGTCATTGGTCACGGGTCAGTTGTCAGTGGTCATTCGTCAGCGGGGATCTTTTCCAGGTGGACGTCCAGGCATTTGCTGGTGGGCATCCCGGTGCCGTGGGTGTCGGCGCCCATCAGGCGGCT
>CAIYOB010000088.1 GCA_903927685.1 uncultured Planctomycetaceae bacterium | reverse complement strand
TACCTCGTGGCTCGACCCCAGGCACCCAATCCCAGTTCTTCGCCTGGACAAGGCAGTCGTCTCCGCTTGAGCAGGCTGCTCGGACGTATGCTCGGCGTCGGTGCCCACCGCTTCGCCTTTCCCAAGATCGCCTTGAGCGTCCATTCCCATCAAGTACGACCAAGTGCCGGCCCACAGACGGTCGACGCGGTCACTGCCGCCGGGGGGCTTGAGAGCCCAGTCGCCGGCGCAGGTCGGGGACGATCTCCGGCGGCAGGAAGCGAATCAGCATTTCGTCGGTGGCCAGCGGCGCGATCTCCTTGATCAGCGAACTGGACACGTGCGAGTACTCTTCGTCGGCCATCAGGAAGATCGTCTCGATGTCGGGGTCCAGCTGCTTGTTGGCCAGCATCATCGTGAATTCGGCGGCGATGTCGGTCAGGGGCCGCACGCCCCGGACCATCACGCGGGCGTGGCACCCGCGGACGAATTCGACCGCCAGGCCGGAGAACGTGCGGATCTCGACGTTGACCAGGGGGCGGCACACGCGGCGGACCAGGTCGACCCGCTCTTCCGACGTAAACAGCGGCTCTTTCTTGGTGTTGATGCCGACTCCCACGATCAGCGATTCAAACAGCCTGGCGCCGCGCTGGATGACGTTCAGGTGGCCGAGCGTGATGGGATCAAACGTGCCGGTGTACACGGCGACGCGGCGGGTGGCTTGAGCATTCATCGAGGGGCACCACGGAATCGGCGGGGGAGTTTGTGTCGGGGCGTTCCGCCGCGAGCGGGACGGCCGGCAACGTTAAGCGAGCACTGCAGTCACAGCGTCCGTGTCCAGGTGCTCGCACACGGACGGCTTGCGAAGATACCACACGGCGAACCCGTAGAATACTACCTTGGCCAGAATCCAGCCCGCGGCGAACAGGACTCCGATCACCATCCCCGCCCGCGCGCCCCAGGCGACCCATTCCGCCGCCTCGGCCGCCTCGTCCATCGAGATCTCCATCATCTCCTGGAAGAAATGCGTCGTGATGGACATTACCTGGACTTGGATGAACGCTTGGACCGCGCCGCGAATCAACTCGAATGCGATTGCGGACAGGCAAGCGGCGATCAGGATCTTGCGCCCGGGAGTCCGGCGGCGGAGCGACTGGATGGCTCCGGTCAGCAGGGCTCCCGCCAGGACGGCGTGGCTGGCCACGAAAATGAAATTGGCGACCAAGAACCGATCCTGGACATCCTGGAGTCCCCGCTGCAGGTCCCGCTGCAGGTCCTGGATCCGTTGGGGCACGCCCGGTTGGTTGCCCAGCACAAAGGCCCCCTGAATCTGCTGCCCGACCAGCAGTCCGACGGCGCTCATCAAGGCGTTGGCCAAGCCGAGTCCGCCCAGGATGATCAGGACGATGCACAGGGCCTTGATCCGCCCGGGCTTGACCGTTGCCGTCCCAGCGGGCGGTTGGTCCTCAATCGCCAGCGGCGGTTGGTAGGCGTCGAACGGACTGACCGTCGCCGCCACCGGTACGTCGTCGTGCGGAAAGTCGGTCATGGTCCTGTCGGCTCCTCTCAGTGCATGGCCAAACCGCCGCTGACGTCGACGGTGGCGCCGGTCATATAACTGGCCCGGGCGGAGCATAAGAACACGACGACCGCGGCAATTTCTTCGGTTCGGCCGATTCGCCCCAGCGGGACCCGCTGGTTGAACTTCTCCGGATCGGCGTCGATCGCCCGGGCGACCATGTCCGTGTACATCAAGCCCGGCGCCACGCAATTGACGTTGATTCCGCGAGGAGCCAATTCGCGGGCCAGCGAGACGGTGAACCCGATCACGCCGGCCTTGCTGGCGTCGTAGGCCGTCTTGCCGGACTGCGAACCGCGAAAGGCCGCCTGCGACGAGATGTTGACGATCCGCCCTGGCCGGTTGCCGGCCGACAGTCGGCGGACCAACTCGCGACTGGCCAGGAACGTGCCGGTCAGGTTCACCTGCAGCGCCTGGTTGAACTCCTCGACCGGCAGTTCGGCCGTCGGCTGCACCGGGCACACGGCCGCGTTGTTCACCAGCGCGTCGACGGGGCCCAGCAGCTGCTGGGCCTGGTCGAACATCCGGACCACGTCAGCTTCGCAGGCGACGTCGCCGTGGACGGCGGCGACGGGGCGGCCCCAGCGCCCGCGGAGGCTGGCCGCGACCGCCTCCGCCTCAGCGGGCCGGCTGCGATAGTTGACCGCGACCCGGGCCCCCTCGGCCGCCAGCAGCTCGCAGATCGTCCGCCCCAGGCCGCGTGCGCCGCCTGTGACCAAGACGACTTTGTCCGTCAGCCCCAAGTCCACGCTGGTTCACCTCCGCGGCGTTCAGACCGGCAGCTCGATTTCGCGGCCGTCGTTGTCGCGGCAATCGATCTCGAGGTGTTCGGGGAACAGCTCTTCGTCACTCAGGATTTGCACGATCAGCTTGCCGTCGTCCTCGAGTCGGGTGAGTTCCTTGCGTTTCTTGTTGTTCAGGTACGAGGCGACTTCGTCGTTCACACGCACCGTGACGCGGGCGGCGCCGGGTTGCTGGCTGGCGAGCATCAGGATCCGCACGACTTCGATCGCCATGCTCTCGGCCTTCTTGACGACGGCCCGGCCGTTGCAGCAGGGGCAGTCCATATAGACGCTGCGTTTCAGGCTGGGCCGGACGCGCTGCCGCGTCATCTCGATCAGGCCAAAGGGGCTGGTGCGGAGGATCTTGACGCGGGCCCGGTCGCGGCGCATGGCATCCCGCAGGGCCCGTTCGACGCCGCGGCGGTGTTTCTCGCGGCGCATGTCGATAAAGTCGTTGACGATCACGCCGCCCAAGTCGCGGAGCCGCAATTGCCGGGCGATTTCGTGGGCCGCGATCAGGTTCAGCTGGTAGGCGGCTTCTTCGGCCGAGTCGTCGATGCGGAAGCTGCCGCTATTGACGTCGATGGCCACCAGCGCTTCCGTCTGGTCGATGACGATCGAGCCGCCGTTCTTCAGCGGCACCGCGCGTTTGTGGATCTGGGTGATCTCGTGTTCCAATTTGTATTTGTGGAACAGCGGTTCCTTGCCTTCGTACAGCTGAAGGCGGTGCACGTGCCGCGGCATGACCAGTTGCAGGAAGACCTTGGCCCGCTCAAAAGCGTTCGGCTCGTCGATAAAGATGGCGTCCACGTCGGAAGCGAACATGTCGCGGATGGTGCGGATGATCATGTCGCTTTCTTCGTAGATGTCGACCGGGGCGGGCTGTTTGCGGACCCGCCGCACGATGACTTTCCACAACCGCAGCAGGTACGCCAGGTCGCGGGACAACTCTTTCTTGCTGCGGCCCTGACCGGCGGTGCGGACGATGAAGCCGAGCCCCTTGGGGGGATTCAGTTCCAGCATCGCATCGCGGAGCTTGCGGCGTTCCTCTTCGTCCTCGATTTTCCGCGAGACGCCGACCCGCCCCAGGGCGGGCATCAGGACGAGGTAGCGGCCGGGGATGCTGATGTACGTGGACAGCGTCGGCCCCTTGGTGCCGATACCTTCCTTGATCACCTGCACCAGGACTTCGTCGCCGCGGCGGAAGATGTCCTGGATCGGCGGTTTGAAGCGGGGACGGCTGCCCGGCCGCGGTCCCCGGCCGCGGCGGTTGGGCCGGCGCTCGGGCTCGTCGCTCTCTTCGTCGTCCTCGCCGTCGTCGATGTCGTTCAAGCGGGGCCCGCCGCCGGCGCCTTCTTCCGGTTCATAACCGCCTTGGCGAAAGTACTGCGGCTCGACGTCGCTGATATGGAGAAAGCCATTGCGGCCGACGCCAAAGTCCACAAAGGCGGCTTGGATCGTGGGTTCGAGATTGACGATCCGCCCCTTGTAAATGTTGCCGACGTAATTGTCCTGGCTGGCGCGTTCGACGTACAGCTCTTCCAGCACCCCGTCCTCAACGATCGCAATCCGGCATTCCTCCGGTTGCGACACATTGATCAGCATTTCCTTCCTCATGCGACTTGTTTCTTCTTTCCTCGTTAGAGTTGTGCGGAGGGACGGCCAGTTCGACGCGGGTACGTGTCAGGCAGCAGCCTGCGCTTTCCAGATGGGCCACGCCCAGAGCCTCCAGGATTTCGCGCGGACGCGCGCTGCGAGGCTGGTCGGCCGCCAGGCGAAAGCGGAGCTGGCCGTCGAGGAATTCCAGCTGGTCCAAACCGGCCCGCAGATCGACGGGGTCGGGGGAACCAACACGTTGGAACCAATACGATGACGAGGCCTGCAGGTGGGCGATCTGGGCGACCAGAGGCTCACTGCAGGCCAGGGGAATGGGCAACTCGTAGGTGACGCGCCGCACCTGGGCCTTGGCTTCGTTAGGAGCCAGGGCGCAGAGGTCGGCGACCTCCAGCCCGGGCACGGCCGTGCGGTCCAGACGCTGGCGCAGCTCGTCCACGCCGACCGGTTCGGTCAGCTCGAACTCCATCACTTCCTCCAGCGCCGCGATGCCCAAGGCCAAAGCCGAAGAGAAGCTGAGCTTGGGCTTCGGATGAAACCCCTCGCTCCGGCGCAGCGGCAGACCGGCTCGGCGCAGCCAGCGTTCGACGGTCCGCACCAGGTCGTGATGGCTAATCCAGCGTAGGTCGTCCCGCTTGCGAAACCGCAAGCGGAAGCGAAAACGAATCATCGAGAGTCCCCATCGTCCCGCCCCGGTCTGCCAACGTGGTAGGCCGTGACGGGGAACCGTTGCGTCCCGCGCGGGGTCAGAAGCCCAGCTTCCGAAATTCCTCGTGCAGAAACGCTTCAATGTCCGGGGCGTTGTCCAGCGTCTGGCAGCGGGCCGCCAGGGCCGCGCACTCCGCCAACGTGACGCTGCAACACACCCGCTTGATCTCCGGAATGGAACTGGGCGGAACGCTGAGTTCGCGCAGGCCCATTCCCAACAACAACATGGTATAGAGCGCGGAGCTGCTCATCTGGCCGCACAGGCTGGCGTTGATCCCCGCGCCGCCGGCGGCATGCAGCGACGCCGCGATCATCCGCAACACCGCCGGATCGGCCGCTTGGTACAGGTCGGCGACGCTGGCATTGCCGCGGTCAACAGCCAATGTGTACTGCACCAGATCGTTCGTTCCGATACTGATAAAGTCCGCTTCCTTGACAAACCGGTCGATCATCATGACCGCGGCGGGCGATTCGACCATCATGCCGACGGGCAAGTCGCGGCGGAACGGCACGCCCTGGGCCTCCAGTTCCCGCATCGCGGCGCCGAGAAACCGCTTGGCCTGCCGCAACTCGGTCAGCGTCGTCACCAGGGGAAACATCACCCGCACGTCCCCCAAGGCGCTGGCCCGCAGGATGGCCCGCAATTGCGGCAGGAACAGGCGCGGACTGCGGAGCGACAGGCGGATGCTGCGGAGCCCCAAGACCGGGTTCTTTTCCGTCTCGGGGTCGAGCATCTCCAAATGGACTTTGTCCGCTCCCAGATCCAACGTCCGGATCACGACGGGCCGCCCCGCCAGCGCCCGGACCACTTCGGCATAGGCCCGAAAATGGTCTTCCTCGGACGGCTCGACGTCGCCCCCCAAGTACAGGAATTCGGTCCGATACAGACCGATGCCGTCCGCGCCGTGCGCCAAGCAGGAAGACGTTTCACTCGGAAACTCGATGTTCGCCATCAGGCGAATCCGGACGCCGTCCTTCGTTTCTGACGGGACGTCCTTCAGCAAACGCAGTTCCGCCGCGACCGACCGCTGCCGCTCGGCTTCCTGGCGATAACGCTCCAGGGTCGGCTCGTCCGGGTCCATCACGACACAGCCGGTATGCCCGTCGACGATCAAAACGGCGCCGCTGGGAACTTCCGTCAGGAACCGGCCCACGCCGACCACGGCCGGGATCTCGAGTCCTTTGGCGACGATCGCCGTGTGCCCCCCCGCGCCGCCGATTTCGGTGACGAACCCCTGCACGAACTCCGGCTTCAACTTGGCCGTGTCGCCGGGCGTCAGGTTGTGGGCCACGAGGATCACGGGCGAGGTCAGGTTGGCCAACTCGTCCTGCGTGCGGCCGGTCAGATGCTGGAGCAGGCACCGTTCCAGTCCGACAATGTCATGGGCGCGTTCGGCCAGCACGGGGTTGGGGACTTCGCGCAAGCGTTTGGCCAGCGCGCCCAGGGTCGCGTTGACCGAGAATTCGGCCGAGTAGGCTTTGTCGCGAATCCCCGCCTCGATGTCGCGCCGCAAGAGGGGATCGCGCAGCATCTGCGAGTGGGCGTCGAAGATCGTGCCGATCTTCTCGCCCAATTGGGCCGTCACGGAATCCCGATTTCGCTCGGCCTCCGCCGCGGCCGCCTCGAGGGCCTGGTCAAACCGGCGCAGTTCCTCGTCGCGTGCCTCACGCGGCACGAACTGGCGAGGAATCAGAAAGCCCTCGTTGTCGATAACCAACGCTTCGCCGATGGCAATTCCAGGCGAAACGGCTATTCCCTTCAATGTCCGCATGACTGTGCCCGCCGACGCCGTGGCCGAGCCCCGGAGTGGTGCCCGACCGACGCCGTTCTGTATTCATGTCCGTCACGGCTCCCCGCCGTCCCGTTGCCCCCGCCTACGAACCGCCGTTTCCCTCGACCAACGGCACCGGCGTTTCCGGGAGCGACTCCTGTTCGATGACCGGCGCCAGCGCCTCGACCGCTTGGCCCGCGTCAGGCCCCCGCGCGACGATGGTCAGTTGCGTGTCCTGCGTCGCCGCGAGCATCAGGATTTCCAGCACGCTCTTCCCGTTGACTCCCTGGCCGTCTTTGACAATTTCGATGGACGACTGGTAGGCGCCCGCCAACCGCGCAATCAGATAGGCCGGACGAATATGCAGCCCCAAAGGGTTGCCGACTCGCACCATTCTGCGCACTACCTGATCCGTCATGAGAACCGTCACCAAGAAAAGCCAGCCGTCCGTCTACCCCTGAACGCCATCCGCCTCTTCCAGCAACTGCCGGATGTCTTCCACTCCCTTGGACTGCTTGAGAAAGCGGCAGAAGGTGTCGTCGCGCAGTTGCCGCGAGATGTTCTCCAACGCCCGCAGATGATCGCCCGGCCGGTCCGGCGGGGATACCAGCAAGAAAAAGATCTGGACTTTCTCGCCGTCCAAGCTGTTGAAATCGACCCCGTCCCGGCTGATCCCGACGGTGCCAATCAAGCGATTGACGCTCGGATGCTTGGAATGCGGCACGGCCACGCCACGGCCGATTCCCGTGCTGCCCAAATCCTCCCGCTTCATCACGGCCTGGACGACACTCTCCTGGTCCTCGGCCTTGACGCCCCCCGCGGCGACGATCGCCCCCACCAACTCCTCGACCACCCCGCGTTTGTCCACCGCCCGCAAATCCGCCCGGATGGCATCCACCAGAATGAAACTCGAAAACTTCATAGCCGAATATCCTTTCCTCGAGACAGATCCGCCTGCCGTTGCACCGGCGGGTAGGCCGGCCGGGGACAGGCAGCCAAGGGCAACTTACTCTTCGTCGACATCCGCCGGCTCGTTGGCCTCGATGTTCTTGACACCCAAAGAGCGATGCTCCCTGCGTTTATCTTTGTGCTTTCGCAACTGCTGTTCCACTTTGTGAATGGTCGCGTCCAGCGCGGCAATCACGCTCGACGCCGTATCCATTGCCACAAAATCGTCCGTCCGCTCAACCGAAACCCGCAACTCGACACTGGGCGACTCGCGGTGCTCGAGATCCGCCGTAACCTCGATCAACGTCACACGATCAAATAACCGTTTCAGCTTCTCCACCTTTTCGGTGATCTTGTCCTGGGTTTCCGAACTGAGATGACCGTGTCTTGCAGAAATCTTGACTTGCACCGAAATAGCCTCCTAAACGCCCTTGGAATTCGACCGTGTCTGGGCAGCTGATGACCAGGCATCGGGTGTTCACAACGCCACGGCCGTCTGCACCCAGCGGGGCACGTCGACGGACGGTCGCTGCATCAATCCGCAAGAACCCCAGTCTATTCGTTCAGACAATCCGTAAAAAGGGGCTCTGCGAGGATCAGCAACGTAAAAACACTCTATTATTCTAATGCGATCTCAGGGGAATAATATCCACTAGTCGCTGTGCGCCGGCCAAAGCCTCTTGTTTGCCGTGCCCTGACCGTGCTAAAGTCTTGGGTGTTGGGATGCTGACCGCGACCTACCTTCTTGCGTTTGGAGCCGGCGAGTGTTCGATCCGCTATTGGCCAATGGGACGATGCTGTTGTGGTACGCGATCCCGATCATCCTCTCGATCAGCCTGGTGTATGGGGCCACGCGGCACGAGTTGCTGAAGCCCATTCTGATGCACGCCTACCACACGGCGGTGTGGATTGTCGGCTTTATGCTGCTGATCGTGGCGGTTCTGGTCGCCGTCTCGTGGTTCGTGTGAACTCCCCGGGAAACTCGTTCGATGATGCGTTTTGCTGTCTTGGTCAGCGTCTGGTTGCCGGTCGCAGGAGGGTTGGCCGGATTGTCGGCGGCCGCCGCTGACCGCGATCCGATCGCCGAACTCCGCTCCCTGACGCCGACCTCGCCGGCCCAGCTTTCCCCGACACAATTCGATCGTCTGGCAACCGCGGCGGGGGCCGTTGAAAGCTGGGCGGCCGCCCAGCAACTGCCCGCCGACTCGCCCCGGGTGATCCTGGCTTCTGTCCGCCGCCTGCTGGACGCCAAGCAGGAGGCCGGGAAAAGTCTGGAGCAGATGTTCGCGATGCGGGTCGAGTTTGCGGCGTTGCCGCCGGGCGACCAGCGGCGGGACCAGTTGCGGCTCTACCTCCGTTCGACGTCGCAACTGATCGACTTGAGCGGCCGGCTGCACACGGCGGCCCGGGAGGCCATCGAGGTGGCCGCGTATTACCTGGACTCGCAACCGGCGGAGTTCCAGCGGTTGCTGGACCTGCTGAGTGAGAAGCGGGCGACCGTCGGGGCCGAGGTCATGTCGTACATGCTGTTCGACCCGCCCCCGGGCAGCGGCGCCCAGCCGTACACGGTCCAACAGAAGTACCAGTTGCTGAACTTGATCCTGGCGACCCGGCATCACGATCTGCTGCCGTACGTGGCGGCGTACGTGCGCGTCGAAAAGAATCCGTCCTTGGTGGTCATCGCCGCCGAACTGATCCACCGCCTGGGCTTGCCCCAGAAGCCGCGGCCCGGCGGTGATCTGGAGCAGTGGAAACCGCCGATCCTGGCCGACGAGTTGCACCAGATCCTGACGCGGATCCGGGCGGCCGAGTTGCCGGAGCACCTGGTCGGCTACCACCGCGACCTGCTGGCTTGGCTGCAGGGGCGGATGAAAAAGGGGATCGAAGAGGACTCGCTGCGGTTGGGGCAGCTGGAACTGCGGCCCGGCGACTGGCTGCTGATGCGGAATCCGTCGCCTTACAACCTGTTTACGAACTTGTCGCCCGGCCTGTTCACGCATGTGGGCGTGGTGGCTGTCGAGCAGGGCGAAGACGGCATCCGCCGGTTCGTCATTGTCGACTTGCCGGAACGCGGAGCGCGGATCCCGGCGACGCCCGTCGAGGCGTTCCTCGCGCGGACGTTGCACTACGTCTTCCTGCGGCACGAGGACGCGGAGGTCGGCGCCCGCCTGGGGCAGGCCGCGGCGGAAATGATCGGCAACGAATCGCAATTCGATCTGCAGTTCGAGACCCAGCGTGTGACGGGCTGGAGCGGCAAGCCGCTGCGCGGCCAGCTGATCCATACCTACTGTGCAGGTTTCTTGCTGGCTTGCACGCTGCCGACGGAGCGGCCGCGCGAAGAGTTCTTCCCGATCACCGAGTCGGTGGCCGGGGGCGAGATGGCCGGCAACCTGAAGCAGCTGGGGCTGTCCTTTGGCCAGGACTTCCTCTCACCGACCGGAGCCCTGTTCTCGCCGCACCTGCAGATCGCGGCCCGGCGCGAACCGGTCTACGATGCCGGCCGGGAGGTCCAGGAGACGATCTTTGACCATTTCGCCGATCGGATGATCCACCAGACCTTGACGCCGTCGCCGGACGCCTTTCAAGCCCTTCGCGAGAAGCTGGCCGTGATGGCCAAGGCCAGTCCCTGGCTGGCCAACGCCCTGGCCCGGGCAGCCGACGTGAACGCCCGCATGGATTTGGAAGCGGCGGCCCGCACCGCGGCCGTGATCGAGACGCTGGACGAAGTCGCCGAGGACAACCTGAACGAGTTCGCCGCCGCCTACGCGGCGGTGCTGCCCGGCAAGCTGGACGCGGACAGTTCCAAACAGTACACGCCGGAGCAGCTCGAGCGGATCCAGAACTACCAGAAAGAGCATGCCTCGTTGGCCCGCCAGCGTACCGAGGGACGGCTGACGCCGCGCGAGTTGCGGCGGGCGCTCGTCCAGTTCTACACCGACCGCGGCCGGCGGCAGATCGACGAGCGGTTTTTTGCGGCCCCGCGCGAGGGCGAGCCGGCGAAAGAGTGAGCGGACGCCGAAAACCGGGAGGCGTTCTGCTTCGCTGGAGACTGCGACGCCACCCCAGGAGCTTGACCATGCTGACACGACTCGTCTTCGCCTGGCTGTCCGTGACGTGCCTTGCCACCGCCCACGGGGCTGAGCTGCCGCCGCCGTCCGCCGCCGCCCGCGCCTTGGTGCAGCGGTTGCTGCCCCAGCACGTGGACCGGTTCGAGTTCGAAGTCCTGCCGGCGGACGAGGGCCGGGACGTGTTCGAGATCGAATCGCGCGGCGAGCGCGTGGTGCTCCGGGGCAACACGGGCGTGGCGCTGGCGACAGGGCTCAATTGGTACCTCAATCACTACTGCCATTGCCACGTCTCGTTGCACGGCCGCCAACTGAACCTGCCCGATCCGCTGCCCCGGGTGACGACGAAGGACCGGCAAGTCACCTGGACCCGGTACCGCTACTTCCTGAACTACTGCTGCTTCGGCTATTCGCTGCCGTGGTGGGACTGGGAACAGTGGCAGGAACTGATCGACTGGATGGCGTTGCACGGCGTGAACATGCCGCTGGCCGTCACGGGACAGGAAGCCGTCTGGCAGGCGGTCTGCCAGCGGCTGGGGATGAGCGAGGCGGAGATCACCGAGTTCCTGGCCGGGCCGCCGTTCTTGCCGTTCCAGTGGATGGGTTGCCTGGACGGCTGGGGTGGGCCCTTGCCGGCCGACTGGATCCAGCGGCACGAGGAGTTGCAGAAGAAGATCTTGGCCCGCCAGCGCGAGCTGGGCATGACGCCCGTGCTGCAGGGCTTTACGGGGCACGTGCCGGCGGCGCTCGCGGCCAAGTTCCCGGAAGCCAAGTTGCACCGCATCCGGTGGATCGAGTGGCAGACGCACCTGCTGGACCCGCTCGATCCCCTGTTCGCCCGCGTCGCGCAGCTGTTTCTGGAGGAGCAGGCCAAGCGGTTTGGCACCGATCACTTGTACGCGGCCGACACGTTCATCGAAATGACCCCGCCGCGGGGCGATCTCGAATACCTGGAACGTTTGAGCCGCGCGATCTACCAGGGGCTGGTCGCCAACGACCCGGAGGCCGTGTGGGTGCTGCAGGGCTGGGCTTTCATGTTCAACCGGGACTTCTGGACCCAGCCGCGGATCAAGGCGTTCCTGGATGCCGTGCCCGACGAACGGATGGCCGTGCTGGACTTGTACTGTGAATCCCGGCCGATGTGGAACGAGACCGAGGCTTTCTGCGGCAAGCCTTGGCTGTGGTGCAACATCCAGAATTTCGGCAACACGGTGTTCCTGGGCGGGCCGCTGAACAAGATCGCGGCCGACTTGCCGGCCGCCCGCCGCGACCCGCACAGCGGCCGGCTGGTCGGCCTGGGATTCGTCAATGAAGGGCTGGGCTACGATCCGGCGGTGCTGGACCTGATGTTCGAGCTGGCTTGGCGTGCCGAGCCCGCGAGTCTCGAGACGTGGGTCGAGCAGTATGCGCAACACCGTTACGGACGGGCCAACCCCGATGCCGTCCGCGCTTGGCAGCTCCTGCTGACGACCGCCTACGGCAGTCCCGCGAGCGCCCGCTCGATGATCGACCGGACTCCGGCGCTGGGCGGCGCTGGCGGGCACACCAGTCCGCAGTTGGCCGAGGCGTGGCGTTTGCTGCTGCAAGCGGCTGCTGAATTGGGCGCCGCCGACACGTTTCGCTACGACCTGGTCAATGTCGCTCGACAGGCCCTGTCCGGCCACGCCTCGGTCCTGCATCGGCAGGCCGTCCAAGCCTGGCAGGCCAAGGACGGCCGGGCCCTGGGACAAGCGTCGCAGCGGTTTCTGGACCTGCTGCAGGAACTGGACGAGTTGCTGGCGACACGCGGCGAGTTCCTGCTGGGCCGCTGCCTGGAGGACGCCAAACGCTGGGGCACGACCGACGCCGAGCGCGCCCGGTTCGAGTGGAATGCCCGGCGGGTGCTGACTTTGTGGGGCGAAGGCCCGGCGATCGACGATTACGCGCGCAAGGAATGGTCGGGCCTGATCGCCGGCTACTACCGGCCTCGCTGGCAGCGGCTGTTCAGCGAACTGGCGGTCTGCCTCCAAGAGGGCAAGCCTTTCGATCAAAACGCATTTCAATCCTCTTTGCGACCGTGGATGGCCCAGTGGTCCGACGGCCGCGAGACCTATCCGGCTGTCCCGCAGGGCGACAGTGTCGCAGTGGCTCGGCGACTGTGGGAGAAGTACGCCGACGAGTTCAAGCCGGATGCCGTCAGCCTGACGACCGGCAAACCGGCAACCTGCTCGCACGCCCTGCCGCCGTACCCGGCTCAACTGGCCAACGACGGCTGGGCTGGTTCGACCGACGCGTTTTGGGCTACCGATGTCAGTAAGGATGCGGCGGCCTGGTGGCAAGTCGATCTCCAGACGCCCACGCCGGTCGGCCGCGTCGTCGTGGTCGGCTACTACGGGGACACGCGGCACTACGGCTTTACCGTCGAGACGTCGCTGGACGGCAAGTCCTGGGACCTGGTCGCCGATCGGCGGGACAATCGCGAGGCCTCGACGGCCGCCGGCTACACCTGCCGTTTTGCCTCCCGCCCGGTCCGTTACCTACGGATCACCCAGCCGCACAATTCGGCCAACACGGGCCGCCACCTGGTCGAAGTCATGGCGTTCGCGGAATAGGTGCGCGTTGATCGCGCCTCGCAAGGCCGCTTTTCTCCCTCCCCAGTTCCCGCAGCCTTCCCAGGCTTCTTTGGCGAGTCTTTTTTTCCTGTTGCCTCGCCGAGCCGTTTGTTGGTAATCTCCGCGCGCTGGGTCCCGACCGTGGGCGCTCGTCCGTCCTTGCGCGACGTCGGCAGGACGCCATAACCTCTGTCTCCTTTTGACTGGGCCGTCTGATGATACCTGCTCACCGATCAATTCAACTTGGACTCCGTGGTACGGTCATGTGGTGTGCGGTGCTGTTCCTGCCGGGGGTCGCGCCGGCCGCGCAGCAGCCGCAGTGGATCTGGTCGGCAGACCAGCGGACGGGCAGCGTGCCAGAGGGCGTCTGCTGCTTCCGCAAGTCCTTTACAGTGGACGAACCGACCGCCGGAGAACTGAAAATCGCGGCGGACGACGAGTACGAGGCTTTCCTGAACGGCCGCCGGATCGGCACGGGCAAGACCACGGAGGCCCTGGACCAGTACGACGTGACCAGTTTCCTGCGGACCGGCGAGAACCTGATCGCCGTCCGCGTGACGAACACGCAAGGCTCGACGGCGGCGTTGGGAGTCCGGCTGACCATCAAGGACGGGGTGCGCGGGACGAAAACGGTTGGCACTGACGCGACCTGGTTGACCAACGTGTGGCCGCTGCCGCTGTGGCATACGCCGCTGTACAACGACTCGCGGTGGGCCGAGGCGCAGACGCTGGGTCTGGTCGGCAAGACGCCGCCGTGGGACGACGTTCAGGGCGAGCCGCAGTTGGCCGGTTCCCCGGCACCCGCCGAGGAACCGACGTCCGAGGCCGTGCGGACGAACGAGCCGACGCCCGCCGATGGCCCAGCACCGGCGGCGGTCAGCAGCGCCAAGGAACCGCGGGAAGTGGCCAAGTCCGCGGCGTCGTTGACCCGTACGCCCAGTCCGAGTCCGACGGCGAATCCGGCGCCCGCGCCGAGTCGGGCGCCAAGTCGAACACCGAGTCCTGCTCCGAATCCCGCGCCAGCCGCCAGCATCGCCGCCGCGGCGGATGCGCCGGCTGGCAACAGTGTCCCGCGGAACGACGAGCAATTCGTGGTCGAGCAGGTGTTGGACAGCGAGACCACCGGGTCGCTGCTGGCCATGACCTTCAACGAATTCGGGCACGTCGTGGCCGCGCGCGAGCAGGGCGGCGTGGTGCTGATCTACGACGCCAATCACGACGGGTTGGTGGATCAAGTCCGCGTGGCCAGCGATCAACTCAAGGACTGCCGGGGACTGCTGTGCCTGAACGGCGACCTGTTTGCCACGGGGCAGGGGCCGGAAGGCCTCGCCCTGTACCGGCTGACCGATCAGAACCGCGACGGCCAGTTTGAGCAGATCCGGGCGGTGTTGAAATTCGAAGGCGCCGGCGGCCGCTATGGTCCGCACGGGCTGGCGCTGGGAGCGGACGGTCTGCTGTATGTGGCGGTGGGGTGCCAGAGCAAGTCGGCCATGCCGGTGAATCTGGCCAGCCCCTATCGCGACCATTACGAGGGCGATCTGGTGACGCCGCGGTACCCGGATTCCGACGCGGAGATGGCCGAAGTCCAATCGCCGGCCGGGACGATCCTGCGCCTGACGCCCGACGGCCAACAGTTACAGGCGGTGGCGGGCGGGTTGCACGACGCCACAGATTTGGCGTTTGATCAGTTGGGCGAGTTGTTCGCGCAGGACAGCGAAGCGGCGACGGACGTCGGGACTCCCTGGTTCCGGCACGCGGCCGTTTACCATGTTCTGCCCGGTGCGGAATTCGGCTGGCGGAGCGGGGCGGCCAAATGGCCCGAACACTTCGTCGACCGTCTGCCGCCGACCCTCGAGACCGGCCGCGGACGCGTGTCGGGCATGGTGTTCTACAACCACTACGCGTTCCCGGAGGAGTACCGGAACTCGCTGTTCGTCGCCAACTGGACGCTGGGCAAGATCAGCGCCCTGAGACTCAAGCCCAACGGCGGCTCGTACTCAGCCACCTCGGAACTGTTTGTCGACGATCCTTCGCTGCACGTGACCGACCTCGCGGTCGCTCCCGACGGCGCCTTGTATTTTGTCACGGGCGACGAGGGCATGGCGGGCGGCTTGTACCGCATTCGCTGGACGGGCCCGCAGCCGCCGCATGCGAAAGACTGGGGGTCCGGTTTGAGCGCCGTGATTCGCCAGCCGCAGTTGGACGCGGCGTGGAGCCGGCAGCGGATCGCGGCTGACAAGGCCGCGCTGAGCAAAGACTGGGACCGTTCGATCCTGGGCGTCGCCACCAGCAATGCCAATCCGTGGCACTACCGCTCGCGTGCCTTGGACCTGATGCAGCTGTTCGGCCCCACGCCTGCGGCCGCCAGCTTGACGCCCCTGGCCGTCGCGGAAACCGAGCAGGTGCGGGCGAAAGCTGTGGAACTGATGGGGCTGCACGCCGACGACGAAACGCGCGAGGCCCTGATCGGGCTGCTGAGCGACAGCGACCGGATCGTTTGCCGCCGGGCCTGCGAGGCGCTGGCACGAGCCGGCCAGGCACCGCCGGTGGACAAGTTGATCGACCTGTTGAAATCCGACGACCGGTTCATCGCGTGGTCCGCGCGCCGGCTGCTGGAGCGGATTCCGGCCGACCAGTGGTCCGAACAACTGCTGGCCAGCGACAACCTCCGGGTGGTCCTGCAAGCCAGCCTGGCCCTGCTGGTGGCGCAGCCGGGGCCGGAGAACGCTCGGCGAGTGCTGGACCGGACGACCGTCCTGGCCGGCGGCTTCACCACCGACCGGGACTTCATCGATCTGCTGCGCGTGATGCAAGTGGCCCTGATCCGGGGCCCGCTCGAGGCCGGCGCGGCCGCCTCGACCGCTGGGCTGCTGGCCGAGGAGTTTCCATCCAGCGACCGGCTGATCAATCGCGAACTGATGACGCTGCTGACCTACCTGCGCGTGTCGTCCGCCATGGACCGCTACCTCGAGTACCTGGGCTCCGCGGATGTGCACGAGGTGGACAAGCTCCACGTCGCTCTGTGCCTGCCGCTGCTGTCGGACGGCTGGAACGCGGGCCAACAGATTCAATTGATCGAGTTCCTGGACGCGGCGCAGGGCCAATCCGGGGGCCGCAACCGCACCAGTGCGGTCACCAAGGCCAGTCGCAGTTTTGCCCAGTCGCTGTCCGACGAACGAGTGCGGGAAATCCTGATCGACGGCGACCGTTGGCCGCATGCGGCCGTGGCCCTGCTGTACCGCTTGCCCCAGCAACTGGACGCGGCCACTCTGGCGGCGCTCAAGCAGGTGGACGGGCGGTTGCAGGAGAACCGCGATCCGACCACCACGCGGTTGAAGGTCGGGATCGTGGCCGTGCTGGCCCGCAGCGGCGACGCGGAGTCCTTGGCCTACCTGCGGGGCTTGTGGGATGCGGATCCCGAGCGGCGGCCGGCGGTCGCCATGGGGTTGGCCCAATGGCCCACCGGCGAGAACTGGGATTACCTGGTCCGCAGCTTGGCGATTGTCGAGGCCGACGTGGCCCAGGAGATCCTGGAAAAGTTGAAGCTGGTCAAGTTGGCCCCGGAGGACCCGGAATTCTACCGGCAGGTGATCCTCCGCGGCTTGGAACTGGATCGCCCCGGCGCCGACGCCGCCGTCGCGCTGCTGGAGCACTGGACGGGGACCCAACAGGTCTCGGACGGCGACAGCCAGGCCCAGTTGACCGCGTGGCAGAACTGGTTCGCGCAGACCTGGCCGGACCATCCGCAGGCCGAGCCGCCCACGCTGCGCGAGGGGCGGGTCTGGAAGTACGAGGACCTGGTCCGTCAGGTGGCCGTCGGCGGCGGTGAATCGGCCTCGGCCGCCAACGGCGCGGCGGTGTTCGGTTCGGCCGGCTGTGCCGCCTGTCATCGCTGCGGTGAGCAAGGCCAGGGCCCCGCCCCGGACTTGACGGGGCTCGGCCAACGCCTGATGCGTCGCGAGGTGCTGCGTTCGCTGCTGTACCCGTCCGAGAGCATCGCCGTCCCGTACTTGAACAAGACCATCGTCACGACCCGCGGACGCATCGTGTCCGGGCGGATCAGCCCGCTGATGGAAGCCGGCAACGTCGCCGTCGTCCAGCCGGACGGCCAGCGCGTGGCGGTGCCGCAGGAGCAAGTCGACGAAGCCCGAACGATTCGCGCTTCGGAGATGCCCGAGGGTTTGCTCGAGCCGCTGACGGCGCAACAGATCCAAGACCTGTTCGCGTTTCTGTTGAGCGAAACCGGACCACAACTGGCGAGCCGGCCGGGGACGGCGGCTCCGGAGGCGGCTCCGGAGGCGGCGGCTACGGAGGCGGCTCCTGAGGCGGCCCCAGCGGCGACTCCGGCGGTGGAAAACGCTCCGGCCGAAGCCGTTACCCTCGGTCCGCAGTAACGTCACAGACATCTCGGCTCTTGCCCTCCCCGGCGGCTGCGGGTATGCTCGCCGCGGAGGGCTTGGCCATGCGCAAACTACTGAGCTGTCTGCTGGTCGTCGGCTTGTCGGCATCCGCGGTCTGGGGCGAACAGGTGCGGATGCAGTTGGAGTGGGGCTTCGGACCGAAGCCTTGCGAACTGTACTGGGACGGTCAGGTCCGCGTCCTGGACGGGCAGTTGGTCTCGCTGCAGGCGGTCTTGTTTGAGGCGGATCTGCACGACCTGCTGCAGCCGCCCGCCTTCAAGAGCTACACGCTGAACAACGGCACGGACGGCCTGCAGCTGGTTGTGGAAGGCCGGGACCGGACCACGGTCCGGCTGGAGAGTCAGCAGGGTGATTTCCAGTGGACCATCGCCGAGCTGCAGCGCACGGGAAAGCTCAGTTTTCCAGCGAAACAGCACGGCCGGCTTGAGGTGCGACTGATCGAAAGCCTGGGCGCCGTGCCGCGCAAGCTGTCCACCGACAAGACGCAGGACAGCGATCCGGCGATCTGCCGCCTGGCGGACGGCCGGCAGCTGGTCCTGTGGCGAGCGTTTCTGGGCTTGCCTGCGCCCGCCGCCGGGGACAAAGCGGCTCCGCCGGGCCCGGGCGGCGACCAGATCTGCGGGTTGCTGCTGGATCGGGACGGCAATTCCGGGGCGCCGTTCGACGCCCTGGACACGCCCGGCGACGTGGAAGGCCTCGGCGTGGCGCCGCTTCAGGACGGCGGCTGCGTCATGATCTGGGCCGAGCAGCGAGACAAGAACTGGGATCTGTACGCGCGTCCGCTGAACCCTGCGGGTGACACCGTCCGAGGCGGGCCGGCGATCCGCTTGACCGACCACGCGGGCGTGGACAAGTCGCCCGCAGTGGCGGCACTGTCCGACGGCTCGCTCGCACTCGCCTGGCAAGGCTGGCGCGACGGCCGCTCGCGGATCTTCGTCCAGCAGGGCGATGGCCGCTCCTGGCAGCCGCCGCAGTGCCTGAGCGACGGCCCGGCGAACGACTGGGATCCGGCCCTCGCCGCGTCGGCCGACGGTCACCTGGCGGTGGCCTGGTCCCGCTGGGAAAGCGAGTCCTACAATGTGTGCTTGAGTGTCCACACCCAAGGCCAGTGGTCGCCGGTCCAGCGGGTGGCGGCGACGGATCGGTTTGAAGCTCACCCGAGCCTGGAGTTTGACGGCGCGGGGATGCTGTGGATCGCCTACGAAGAAGGGCAGCCGCAGTGGGGCCTGGACTCGCACAATGCCGGGCTGCGGGCCGGTCGGACGGTGCGGTTGGCGTGCTGGCGCCGCGGGCGGTTGGAGGACCTCCGCGGCTCGGCCGCCTGGACGGCGCCCGACACGTTTCAGAACGCCACCGAGTTGCCGTTGCTCAAAGCAGACGACGCGGGAACGTTGTGGCTGTTCTTCCGCTGTTTGCGGCCCCGTGGCGTGTGGGAGATCTACGGCACTTCGCTGGGCGAGGCCTGGTCGCGGCCGCAGAAGTTCGACCCGAGCGCCGGAGGCCAGAATATCCGCATGGCCGCCGCCTCGACGGTCGACCGCCGCCTGCGGGCCGTCTGGTGCAGCGACCACCGCGTCGATCCGGTCGGGCGGGACAGCCGCATCTACGCCGCGACGATGCCCGCGCGGCCGCGGCGGAGCAGTCCGGTGGAAGCGGAGCCGCTGCCGGCCGCCACGGTAGCCGGGACGGAGCGTCCGGCGGTCGAGCGTCCGAGCTTTTCCTCTCAGGACCGGCGGTTCGGCCTGTACTTCGGCGATCTGCACCGCCACACCGAACTGTCGGTCTGCCGCACGGGCGATGACGGCAGCGTGGAAGACGCCTTCCGCTACGCGATCGACGCCGCCGGGCTGGATTTCCTGTGTGTGACCGACCACGTCCAGCACGTCAAGATCCTGGACGACTATGACTTCTGGCGGACCGGCAAGACGGCGGACCTGCATCGTGTCACCGGCGTGCACCAGCCGTTCTACGGCTACGAGCGCAGCCAGCGGTTCCCGCTGGGGCACCGCAACATCATCAGCTTGCGCCGGGACATCCGGCGGGTGCCGCGGACGGCGGACAATCGGCCCTGGGACGCGAACACGAGCTATCCCGGGGAACGGTTGCTGTCGCCGCCCGAACTTTGGGAACAGTTGCTTGGCGAGAACGCCGTCACGATCCCGCACACCAGCACCAGCCCGGTCATGGGCACCGACTTTGCCTTTGCCCCGGAGGCGATGGAGCCGGTGATCGAGATCTACCAGGGCTGCCGGTATTCGTCCGAATACGAAAACGCTCCCGATCCACGGGCCCAGCGCGACACGGACAAGTATGGAGGCGTGATGCAGTCGGCCGGCTACATCTGGAACGCGCTGGCCAAGGGTTTTCGGTACGGCTTCATCGCCAGCAGCGACCACCTGGCCACGCACAATTCGTACACCTGCGTGTGGGCCGAATCGTTCACCAACGAGTCGTTGTTGGAGGCCATTTTGCAGCGGCGCTGTTACGCGGCGACCGACAGGATCGACTGCCGAATGCAGATGGGTCCGCACCTGATGGGCAGCCAGTTCACCGCCGCCCAAGTCCCGCCCCTGCAGATCCAGGTCACCGGCACGACCCTGCTGGACCGCATCGACGTGATCAAGGACAACCGGATTGTCTATTGCCATCAACCCGAACCGCCGGCGCGCGAAGCGACGTTCCAGTTCCAGGACGCGCAGGTCGAACCGGGGACACATTACTATTACGCCCGCGTCATCCAGCGCGACCGCAACATGGCCTGGCTCAGTCCGATTTGGGTTGAGGTCCAGCCGGCGGCGAAATAGTGCGTCGGCAGCCAACGCTGATCTGCCGCCCGCAGGCCAGAAGTCTTCAGGACCGACGCGACCCGCCGCTGGCGTTCAACCGTTTGTTCCCGCGTTACCGATCCAATTCTCGACGCTCGCTGTTCATGGACCAGAAGTCCTGGCGCGTGCCAAATAATTTCTTCTCGACCCACAGGTTCGACAAGTACTCGTGTTGCCCCAATGGAAACACGTACAAGTCTGTGACGTTGCTCAGCGGAAACCAGTTCGGTTGGGGATCTGCAAGTCCAAACAAAAAAGCCACTTGCGAGAATCGCAAGCGGCTCGGCGAGGCGGAGGGCACGGGACTCTACAGGGGTCATCTTGCAACCCGTTGAGGACAGAGCACTTACGGGTGAAAGCCTCGCCCTGCACAGGATTTAGGATTTCGACTCGAATGTCACCAAGCGTCAGGAACTCTCAGGAAGTAGCAGACTGATTGACGCACTGTGTCAATCAGCCCCGGCTCGACACCTCCCTCACAGGGAGGTGCTTTATGACAGGCTTGAATGTTCCGTTGCGCCCTCGAAACGGGCACACGCTGCGGGTCGTGAGTGTACGTCGGGTGAGTGATCCAGGTCCTGGCAAACAGGACATTCGGTCGCTGGATGATCAAGGGGCCTTGCACGAGCGTTGGCTGGCTGACCACGTTAGCGGGCCGAGCGAGGTAACGGTGCTGGCTGGCTCGGGAAGCGGTGAGTCCCTTGAGCGGGGAGAGCACCTCCGCCTGATCGCTCTCGTCGAATCCGATGAATACGATGTCGTTCTCTGCGAGGACTTAGGGCGAATTCTGCGTCGGATTCACGCCCACTTGTTCTGCGAGCTCTGCGTGGACCACAAGGTCCGGCTCATCGCGATCAACGACCACATTGATACCGCGGAGCCTGGCTGGCAGGACCGGTCGATCTTTTCGGCGTGGCATCACGAGCGGTCGAATCGCGATACGTCGGAACGGATCAAGCGGACGCACCGGAACCGTTTCCTGCACGGTGGCACAGCATCGCTGCCCATCTTCGGCTATCGCAAGAAGCCGGGAGCCAAGTCTGACGCAGACTGGGAGAAGTTGCCGGAGGCGGAGGCGATCTACCGGGAGTGGTTCGACCGCCTCGACCACGATGCTTTGTATTCCGAGGTGGGTGATTGGCTGAACGAAATCGGCGTGCCGACCGGCCCCCATGCTCGCAAGGACAAGTGGGACGGCCCTATGGTCGCCCGTGTCACCCACAACTGGATTCTGAAGGGGGTTCGCTTCCGGAACAAACGGAAGACGCGGCGGATCAGTGTCGGAAAGTACAAGTCCGAAAAGGCGGAACCGCACGAATTACTCACGCGGCGCGTGCCGAACTTGGCCTTTTTTCAAGAGGCCTACTATGATCGGGTAGTCGCCAAAGCGGACGCCCGTAACGCTAAGTACCGCCGTACCCGGGATGGTCGCCCCGATCCGTGCTCGAATCGCCCGAAGAAGCGTGTCCGCTATCCTGGTCAGAGCATTCGCTGCGGCGTCTGCGGCCGTCCGCTTGTGTTCGGGGCTCATGGTCAGTCTGATCACCTGATGTGTTCCGGAGCTCGCGAGTATCACTGCTGGAATGGCATTTCCCTGGATGGACCCTTGACCGCTCAACGGGTTGCAGAGATGGTGCTGGCGGAGGTCGAGAAGATCGAGGATTTTGACGACACGTTCATGCAGATGGTGAACGACGAAGCCCAGCGGCTTGATACCCAACGGGACCACCGGCTTCGCGAGTTGGCAACGCTCATTGAGCAGCGCCAGCGCGAAATCCAGAACGTCCTCAAGTTCATCCGCGGCGGTTGCGATAGTCCGAGCGTTGCCCAGGATCTAGGCAAGCTGGAAAGCGAACTGAAGCAACTGCAGGCGGGAAAGGCAGAGATCGAGCGGACCCCGTCACAAGTGGTCGTGATTCCGTCTGCGGCTGAGATCCGACAGTTGGCGCGGGAATCCGTAAGAAAGTTGTCGTTGGAGAGCTATGACTTCGCAAAGCTGATGCGCAGCTTGGTCTCGGACTTCTTCGTCTACCCGTATCGCTCCTGTGACGAGAAGGATCTCGTGCTGCGAGGTACCGCTCGGTTGCAATTGGCAAACCTGCTGCCGGAGCAGCGTCTGAAGGACGCACTCCGCGCACCACTCGAACTTGTCATTAACCTGGACCTGTTTGAGCCGCCGCAACGTGTCCGGTGTCGGGAGCAAGTGATGGCTCTGCGCCGTAAGATGACAGAACGGGAGGCCGCAGAACGGCTGGGCATCACAAAGACCGCAGCCCAATATGCGGCAGGCTTGGACCGCTTGATGCGGCGTCTGGGCCTTACCGATCCGTACGTGCGGATGCTGGAACCGCCGATGGACTATCCCAAAATGCGGCGTCACTTGCATCCACGTTATCGCTTCAATCCGCTGCCGGGCTTCGGCACCAACTAGCCACCGCGCGGCCACGTATTACGCATCCATTGTCACCCCGTGTCGAGTCTCGGCACGGGGTTTTTTCGTTTCTTGTCGTCGTGAGCGGTCAGGAGAATACCCATGCTCAGCGATTTACCTACCTCGGAGGCAACCCAGCCGGGTTCTGCAGAAACGGTTCGGGATCGCCTGCTCAGATTCCTTCGTTTACTCGCCAAGGACGTCGTGCGTCGCCTAGCAGACGCGGATGCTGGCGGTGATACGCGCGTCGACAAGTCAGAGCTATCCCGGCAGAATCCCTGACCGAGCCTTTTTCGGTCGGCGGCAGTCCCGGCGGGTAGCTCCATTTCAGCCAAATCTTAATCTTCCTGAACGGAGGTTGCATGACCGCTCCGATCATTTTGGCCAGCTCGTCGCTGGCTGTCGTCTTGGTCCTCGCGCTGGTCCGCGAGGTTCGGTTACGGCGGGCGCTTCAGGTGTTGCTCCGCCGACTGTTGGATAGATGGAGAAAGGATACCCATGACTAGAAAACTTGGGCTGATGCCCATCGGCATGCTTCTGATTTTTGTCGCTGGTTGCCAGAGCGAAAGCGAACGCGTGGTGGAGGTGGCCCGCGAAGTGGCCCAACGTCAAGCCGAACAGAACCAGCAAATGACTCAGTTGCAGAATCAGGTCGCCGAGGGTAGCCGGCAACTGGTCGAGGCGGAGGCCAAGGCCAGAGCCGAACTGACGGCATTGCAGCGTGACCTGCAGCAGAGCCAAGCTGAGGTCGGCCGCCAACGCGACGACTTGGAAGCGGAGCGGCGGAAGATCGCATCAGAACGGTATTGGGATGCCATTCTGGGCAGTTCCATTACGGCCGCTGTCGCCCTGCTCGCTTGCCTGCTGCCGCTTGCGATGTGCTGGGCCTTGTTGCGGCGCCAGTCCGAGGAACACGACACCGATGCGGCTCTCGCTGAGTTCCTGGTTCAGGAACTCGTCAGCGAGCATTCGATTCTCCTGCCTGCCAGCCCGCCTCGCCCGTTACTGATGGAGGCGACGCGCGATTCCGGCAGGGCTTAAAATCGTTCGGAAGGGCAGAATCCAGTGTCTGACTGATCGCTTCGACGCTTCCCACCCGCGACCTCGGACGCCAACGTCACACGTCGCCGCTACGGCCTAGATGTCGGTTCCGGTCCGCTGTCGAGGCTACGTTTTCGTTTGAGCACCACTTTTTCAGTCGCGTCTCGCATGTGCGGGACGGTTTCGTGTTTCCTAACACGGCCGCCCGCACGGCGGCCTCACTTCCGAGGAAGAAGCCTTCAATGATCGTCAATTCCAAGAGGATGCGCCAATCCGCGGCGTCCGCTCGCGTTGCGAAGTTCCTGGCCTTGTTGCCCCAGATTCGGGAACAAGCTCGATTCGCCTTCCGAGGCGAAAACGGGGAGCGCCGCGAGGAACTGATCGCTGAGACGATCGCCAACTGCTGGGTTGCACTCGTCCGGCTCGCTGAACGCGGCCTGATCGATGTCGTCTACGCCACACCGCTGACGCAGTATGCGATCAAACAGGTTCGCGACGGTCGCCGCGTCGGCGGCAAGCTGAACGTCCGCGATATCAGCAGCGAATACGCCCAGCAGGCCAAACGGTTCACAGTTGAGCGGTTGGATCGCTACGACGCCGAGGAGGGCGAGTGGCGCGAGGTCCTGATCGAGGATCGCAAGGCCGGACCGGCCGACACCGCGGCGGCCCGGATGGACATCGCCGATTGGTTCGACAGCCTGCCCCGTTACAAGCGTCGAATTGCGAAGACGTTGGCCAACAGCGAGACGACCAAGGCCACGGCACGCAAGTTCGGCGTCAGTCCCGGCCGCATCTCCCAGACACGTCGCGAACTGGAGACCGCGTGGCACGAGTTTCAAAGTGAGGTGGCGCACGCCTGATTCCTGACGTCGTTCGCCTCGAGGGACTGGGTATTTCTCGTTGCTCCGTGTCGCCGAATATCGTGATCGGAACAACAGATAAGCCCCAGGAGTTTCTTCTGCTGCAATTCGGAGCAAATCCTTATGTTTCACTTCGGCCGTGGTCTGTTCGGGCTTGTTGCTGCGACCATCTGCACTGGCCTCTGCATCAGCATCGTCACCGGTGAACTCTCCCACTGGCCAGCTTTGGTAGCGGGCATCGGCATGGGGCTTTGGGCGGTGCGGATTATGGCGCGATCCTGATCAGACCGTCCGGGTCATTTGTTATCACAACCCCCATGAAGGGAGACTTCACTTGAGCCACATCGTCATCGTGGAGACGCAGGTGCGTGATCCCGCGGCCATCCAAGCTGCGTGCCAACGCCTGCGACTTCCACAGCCCGTTCAGGGCACCCACCGACTGTTCACCAACTCGGCCACTGGGCTCGCCGTGCAGTTGCCCAAGTGGCGGTATCCGGCCGTCTGCGATCTGGGCACCGGCCAGGTTCAGTACGACAACTTCCGCGGCCACTGGGGCGAACAAAAACACCTGGATGCCTTTCTGCAAGCGTATGCCGTGGAGAAGGCCAAGGTCGAATGCCGCCGCAAGGGGCACACCTGCGCCGAGACGTCACTGAGCGACGGCTCCATCAAGCTGACCATCAGCGTCGGAGGTGCCGCATGAGCAAAGTTATCGAGATCATCGTCTCGCCCAAGGGCGAAACCATCGTCCAGACCAGAGGCTTTGCGGGCGGCGAGTGCCGCGAGGCAAGCAAATTCATCGAGCAGGTCCTGGGCCAGCGCACCGGCGAGCGGCTGACCAGCGAATTCCATGCTGGCCTGCCTAACGAGCAACTCGCTTGCCAGCGGCAGTGAACCAGCTCTGCCGGTCGCCCATTTGCTTGCCGTTCCGTCGCTTCAGCAAGCGGCCTCTCTTCCGCACCAAGTACACCGTCCGCCGTCAATGCGACGCCCTGCGTGCGGCGAGAACCAGAATCACTTTCTTCGTTGCCGACTGTTTTTTCGGTCACTGCCCGGCAGCATACTACTACGGACCGATTTTGAGGAATGACCCTATGGCAGTTCGTTACAGCACTCAGACCATCGTTTCCGAAGATGTCCCCGGTCGCGAACATGCAGTTGTTGCGGGCTCGTACTACGACGACGAGCCGGCCGTCTGGTGCCGGATTCTCAGTTCCGGTCGCAACCGCGACTACCGGGCCGTGATCGTCGAGCCCGGCGACCGCCAGGGCAAGATCGTGTTCATTGCGGCTCCAGCGGGCCGGGACCGACTCAAACAGCTGGTCGGTCACTTGGTCTTGGTCGATGTCGAACGCGAAAAGGACCGCGTGTGCTTCGGCACACTGGCGAAACTGGCCTTGGCCACGCTGTGCGAGGGCGCACCCAGCGGCACGTGCCGGCCCGATTTGCGATCCTGCGCAGTGGCTGTCGATTCCGTCCCCGAGGCGGAGAGCCGATTGCTGGCCGAAATGGACAAGGTGCTGGCCGCCTGGTTGAAGAGGAAGGATCGGATCGCGGTCTGACAGTATTCAGTCCCCCCAACGCGTCCATTTCAGTTATGCACGTGGCCATCGCAGCGTCCT
>CAIYOB010000087.1 GCA_903927685.1 uncultured Planctomycetaceae bacterium | reverse complement strand
TCGCTGCAGAAGGCCGAGGAGGACTTGCTGAATTGGGTGGACGAGTACTGCAACGAAAACCTGCTGAAACGCTTGCAGGACGGAGAGTCCGGCGAGCGGTTGCCGGACGCGGATGGGGTGGGGCGGATGGTCCAGCGGGCGATCGACGTCAATCTGGCGGAGATCGTCGAGCGGGCCCGGCAGTCGGTGACGCTGGTCGCCGAGCAGAGCCAGGCGGCGCAGCGGCAAATGGCGCAGGGCGTTCAGCAGTCGGCGGACACGGCAGCGCAGGCCGCGGTCGCCCTGGTCGAGCAGTTGCGGCTGATGCAACAGACGCTCGCGAACATGAACGAAGTTCTCGGCAAGCTGGATGGCAAGCAAGTGGTGATCCACAAGCAGGAACCGCCGCGGCGCCGCTGGCGACTGTTTCGCCGCGCCGACGCGGAGGAGCAGGCGTAGGGCGTGCCGGCTGGGAAGTGCGGAGACCCGTCAGCGCGGTCAGGATCATGGCCAAGAAGCAAAGCGTCGAAGACTCGGTGAGCTTGTTTCCGTTCCTCAGCATTCTGGCGTGCATTATCGGCATCCTGGTGCTGATGATCGCGTCGATCACGCTGAGCCAGATCGGCCGGGACGAGCCGGCGGCCGCGGACAACTCGGCCGCCGCAAAGCAGGCCGCCGAGGCGGCCCGGCAGCGGGTCGAGCAGTACAAAGCCGCCCGGGCGACGCTCCAAGTGGATCGCAAGCAGTTGAAGGACTTGCGGGAGGCGGCCGAGCGAGCCCAGGTGGTCCGCTCGCTGCTGGAGGAATTGCGAGTCGAGCACCAGGCGTTGCGGGCCCAGCAGCAGCCGTCGGAGGACGAGCGGCGCCGGGCCGAGGAAGAATTGGCCAAGCTGCAGGCTGAACTCGACCGGCTGGCGGCGGAGATTGCCCGGCTGGAGCAGCAATTGAAACCCCTTGAAGATCAGAAAGCCAAGCTGACCGCGGAACTGGACAAACGCAAGGCTCCTCCCGAGGAAGCCCAGGTGCGGATCTTGCCGAGCGGCAGCGGAGTGGATTTGAACGCGACCTTCGTCGAGTGCGCGGCGGCCAGCGTGGTGCTGTACGGCGGCCCCGAGCCGATTCGCATTCCGACCGGCCAGTTGGGCGGCAGTGGGGAATACCGGCAACTGTTGGATCGCGTCAAGCAAACCGAGAAAGGGACGGTGATTTTCCTGGTCCGTCCCGACGGTGTCGCCAGTTATAACGCGGCCCGCGGTCTGGCTCGCAGCAGCTATGTGACCAACGGCAAATTGGCGATCGCCGGCCAGGGAGAATTGGACTTGAGCGTGTTTCAGAAGAGATAGATCCGATGGCCAAGCGACGCGCCTCCGGCGCCGACATGAACCTGGATTCGCTGTTGGACACGCTGACCAACGTCGTGGGCGTGCTGGTCTTGGTCCTGCTGTTAGTATCGCTGAACGTCCGCGAGGCTGTCGAACGCATCCTGGAGGTCAACCCGGACCAGTTGGGGATCTCGGCGGTGCAGCTCGCGGCGGCTCAGAAGCAGGCGGCCGATCTCGCCCGCCAGCGGGCGAACTTGGCCCAGCTGGCCAGTCCCGAGCAATTGGCGGCCGACGAGCGTGAGGTGGTCGAGTTGCGGCAGCGGGTGGAAAGCCTTCGGCGCGGCGAAGTGCCCCAGCCGATTCCGCCCGAGAAACTGGACGAGTTGCGGAAGAAGATCGAGGAGGAGAAGAAGAAGTCGGAGGAATTGGCCCGGCAGGTGGCCGGCACCGACGCGGACTTGCAGACGCTGAAGGGCCAATTGGACCAGACGCAACCGGTGGCCGCGCCGCCCGCCAAGATCGTCCGCCTGCCCAATCCGCGTGAGGCCCCCAAAGACGCCAAGCCGCTGCTGGTGGTCTGCCGCGACGGCCGCGTGGCGGCGTTCGATCCCGAGGAGTTGCGCGAGTCGGCGCGGAAGCGGGCCCAGTTCCTGTTGGCACCGCTGCAGAAGAAGGCCGGTCCCGACGGGGAAATCGATTGCCAGAAATTCGTCGA
>CAIYOB010000086.1 GCA_903927685.1 uncultured Planctomycetaceae bacterium | reverse complement strand
GTCTTGACGCGGATGCCGGCCAATAGATCGCACATCTGGCGGCGGGTTTCGTCGTCCAAGGCGCTGAGCGGTTCGTCCAGGCAGAGAATCCGCGGGCGAAATGACAACGCGCGGCCCAACGCCACCCGCTGGCGTTCCCCGCCGCTGAGCCCCCGCGGTCGGCGATGCAAAAGATGCGTGATGCCCAGCAGTTCCGCCAACTCGGCGACCTGCTGCCGGATGATCGCCGCGGGGACCCGGCGAATAACCAAGGCCAGCCCCATCTGCTCGGCCACCGTCATTTTCGAGAATAACGCTCCGTCTTGCGGCACATAGCCGATGCCGCGGACGGCGGGCTTGAGTCGCGTCACTTCTCGGTCGTCCAGCCAGATGCGGCCACGGGTCACGCTCCGCAAGCCAATAACCGACTCCAGAATCGTCGTCTTGCCCGAGCCCGTCTTGCCCATCAACACCGCATAACCGCCCGTCGGTACGCGCAGCGACACGTCTTCGAGCCGAAACTCGCCCGCCTGCACGGCAATCGCGTCGACGACGATCATGGTTGTCAGTTGTCAGTGGTCAATGGTCATTCGTCATTTGACTGTGCATCCGTGAGCTGGGTTCATACGCCCAGGTCCTTCGAGCCCCACAGGCGGGCGACGATCAGGACAACTACGGCCGAAACCACCATGATCAACGAGACTGCCACGGCGGCTTCCAGGTGTCCGACGTTCAGTTCCAGGAACACGGACGTTGACAACACCTCCGTCTTCATCCGCGTCGCCCCGGCAAAGACCAGCAGCGGGCCAAACTCGCCCAGCGAACGGGCCCAAGCCAAGGTCAACGCCGTCATCATGCCGCGAGCTGCTTCCGGCAGCACGACCCAGCCAAATGCCTGCAAACGGCTGCAGCCAAGCGACAATGCTACATTCTCGCATCGCGGATCGATGTGGTCAAATGTATGTTTCATCGTCCGCACGGCGAACGCACACGCTACAGAGAACTGGGCCAAGATCACCGCTGGGATCTGGTATACGATGTCGCGTGCCAGCCAGCTGAACGGTGGGAATTGAAACAGAATCAGCAGGCTCAAGCCCACGACCAGCGGCGGCAGCACGATCGGAATGTCGAGCAACGCGTCGAGCAATCGCTGGCCGAAAAAACGATGGCGGGCCATTAAGTACCCCAGCGGCACAGCGACCAGGACCGAGCAGATGGCGGCCAGCGTGCACGAGATCATGCTCAGCCAAATCGAGTATTGGATCTTGCGGTCCCCAAGTGCGGTCAAGATGGGGTTATCTGTCAAGGCTGTCAACCAGGGCTGGGGCGAATCGGCCGCCGCCCGGAGCGTCTGCCGGACCATGTATGCTGCATCGGCGGCTAGCAAGGCCAGGATCAGCAGCACGTAAACGCTTCCGATAATCCCCAGGATCGAAAAGAAAGAGGCGTCGGAGATCGCGATCAGGTGCGTCGACCGGGGCCGGCCGAGGTCTCCCTGCGGGTCGGGTGTCTTTTCGGAAGACGAAGAGGGATTCCTGGCAGGCGTCCCGGTCATGGCTTGGCAGGTCCTGCGGCGGTCTCGGCGGTTTCCTTCCTGCCCGCGGTCGGCAGGGTCGAGTCGGTCGGCAGCCGGAAATGGAACCCGACTTGTTCAAATGCTCGCGGCGAGTGGGCGATCTTCTGGAACAGACGCCGCCCCAAGTACTTATGATCGCTGGTCTTGGCGATGCTGAATGGCTGGATGGCGACATTCAGGGGCGAGTCAAACCGCACGACGTCGATGGTGTCCAAATTGGCTTTGACATCCGTGATATAGGCCAGCGCGGCGTCGACGTGGCCGGTCACGACATCCGGGACGAGCAGGGCGGACGAGGACTTTTCGACCACGATCTCGCCCGGTTGCTTCTGTTTTTCCTTGAGCTTGTCGTACAGGCCCTCTTTGACCAACAAACGGCGAGTCAGAGCGCCGATGGTGCACTGCGATGGCTCCCCGACAGCGACGCGGACACCCGGTTGGATCAGGTCCGCCAGGCTTTTCACCTTGGTGCTGCCTTTGGGTACGGCAATCACGATGTCGGTGTCACTGACGTCGACCGCTTCCTGAAACCACTGCTGGACGTTCTCCAGGTAATACCGGTCGCAGGCCATGTAGACGTCGGGAAAGCCCTGCTCCGGCCGCTGGCCTTCGATGGTCTGCATGCGGCTCGTCAGGATGCCGCAGCCGTCGTAGATCGTGTTGACGACGGCATCCTCCCGCTGCTGAAAATCGGTGATGATTTGTTCGACCGCACGGCGGTTGACCGAGCCGCAGAAGAAGGTCACCTCAGGGCGCTCGGCCCATCGATCACCGTCGACCGGCTTTAGGCCGTGTTGTGCGAACACCGGCAGGCCGCGATCGCGAGCGGCCAGGTAGCGGGCGAACTTAATCGCCGCCGTCGGCTGGCGGGACGAGTTCAGGACGCAGATCGACACCTGGTCCGACTCCGATTCCAGTTCCGCTGCGGCGACCATCCGGAGTTCGTCCCGGAACGTGGGCATGCTCACCGTCGCATCCCAGACGATGCCCGCGTCGACGCTGCCGATCTTGATGTCGGTGGCAACTTCGTTGACCGTGGGCTTGAACACCCCGTGTCGAGTGACTTGCTGCTCCAGTTGCCGCCACACATTGTCGTCGCCCTGGCCCACTTGTTCGAGCGCCCGCCGGGTCGCACGACCGACGGCGGCCTGGTCGGGATTGGCCAGCGCGACGCGAATGTCCGCCGCCAGCAGATCGCGGATCCCCGTGATCGACTTGGCACAGTCCTTGCGGACGGCGATCACCGGCCGCTGGTCGGCGACCGGGAGCGTCTCGGCGGCCAAGCCACGCGTGACTGCCTCGTCCGCGTACCAATCGTCCGCCGCCAAGTACAGGTCGCCCGTATCGAACTTGTTGACTTCGATTTGATGCAGCAAAGTGTCCGAGCCGCCGTACTGGATTTCGACGCGGACGTGGTATTCCTCCTCGTACTGCCGGGCGATCTGTTCCACGGGAAAACGGAGGCCGGCGGCGCAGTACAGAGACAGTTGGTTGGCCGAGTCGGTACGGCCGGGGCCTGCCGGCGGTTCCATCACGCCAAAGTCCGTGCGGAGCAGGAACACCAGGCCGGCGATCGCGACGGTGCTGCCAACCACCAGCAACCACAGGGTATTGATGCGGCCGGAATGGCGTCTGGCAGTCACCATGAGATTCTCCCCAGGTAGCTATTTCGGGAGGCGCAGGCCCCGCAATTCCCATTCCGCCTCGGCGCCGTCGCTGGCGAGCCGGCGTGCGACCAGGACGAGGAAGACCAGCGGCTGGCCGGGTGCCGGGGTGTCGAGCGCGTAGCGCAGGGTGACGACATCGGTCGTCTGGGGCATGTGAGGTTCGTTGACCACGCCTTCGCAACTGAGAAACCGCACGGTCCCTCGCTCGCCGGCCTCGATGATCTGCCGCAGCGGGTCGCTGCGGAGATAGGATTCGTACTCGAACCGGGCCTCGCGGTCCGTCTTGTAGTACGCTTGGAGGTCCGCGCCGGGGACCTGCCGGTTCTCGTGGGCCAGGTGCAGCTGGTGGGCCTCGTGCAACCGTCCGGCCTGGACGAGCTGCAGCCACTTGTCGGCCTGCTGCCGGGCCCCGGCGTAGATCACCTGTTCCCGGACCGCGCGCCAGGTGATCCCCCAGGCGGCAAACAGCGCACTGACCAACAGGGCTGCGACCGCGGCCTTGCGGCCCAGCAGGGGCCGCTCGGCGCGCGCGATGGAGCGGAGTGCCGCGACGGCCGTGAGCGCCGCCGCGACCGCCACGCAGACCAGTAATTGGCTGAACACCGCGCCCACGCCGAGCGCGGCCAGGACGAGCGCCAGGACCGCCAGCCGGCTGACCGACGGGTACTCGGCGATCGTATCCGATTCGGGATGTTCCGCATGCAGACGCAAAGACTCGGAGGACATACGACTCCCTATTTCAAGACCCGTTGCAGTTCGGTTAGTGACGTCACCCCCTGGGCGACCAGCAGAATGCCTTCCTCCTGCAGACTGCGATGGCCGCTGGCTCGCGCGATCTTGCGGAGGACTTCGAGCTTCGGTTCCTTGACCAGCGCTTCGCGGATCTGGTCGTTGACATCCAGCAGCTCGAAGATGCCCGCCCGGCCCCGATAGCCGATGCCGTGGCACAGCGAACCTTCCTGTTCGCACAGGGGGCAAGCGGTGGGCGGCAGTTTCGCTTTGCGTTTACGGATCTCCTTTTCCTCTTCGGGCGTCGGCGGAGGCGGGGGAGTCCACTCCTTGTACAGCACCTTGACGCGTCCGGCCGGAATGCCCAGCTTGGCCAGCAACTGGGGCGGCGGGGTGTACGGCTGCTTGCAGGTGTCGTTCAGCCGGCGGACGAGTCGCACGCACAGCACCGCCCGGACCGCCTTGGCGAATTCCTTGGGCAGGGCTTTCAGCAGCAGCACGCGCAGCAGCGCCTCGCAGGCGTCCTGGGCCCGCACCCCGGCGATCACCAGCTTGCCCTCGCGCGGGTCGTTTGCGTAATCGCACAGCTTGTTGACCGTGGCTCCGTTGCAGAGGTCGGAAAACACGATCACCTCGGGCTGGGTCAGCATCAGCTTCTGCAGCAGCGTGTCCGGCGTCACGCCCGCGGGGCCGTCAAAGGTGGTGATGTTGATGTTCTCGACATCCGTCTCGTGCTTGGCCTTGTCCTCCACCCCCAGGAAATCCCGCAGCATGCGGTCCGTGCTCCGCAGGGCGACGTTCCAGGTGGTGGTGAAGCCGTTGGCCGGCGGCGCGGCGATCAGCACCATGCCTTGGGGTGCGCGCATGTGCTCCAGCAGTCGCTGCTGCATCTGATCGCGCATGCCCAAGTCGTCCAGCGTCTTGAGTTCCTTGCGCTTCTTCGCCACCAGGTCGATGATCACGCGTTCGCCGGTCTTCACGCCCTGGGCCGTCAGCGTGCCGACGAACTTGGCCTTGGTGACCTGGTGTTCGATCTGGAACTTGCCTTCCTGGCGGGCCCGCCGCTCCTCGACTTTCAGTCCGGCCAGCGTCTTCAGCACGGCCAGCATGCCATCGCCCGTGGCCCGGTCGCGAACCTCGATGCTGTGCCAGCAGCCGTCGATCATGTACTGGCCGGCGACTGCATCGCGGGTAAAGTCCAGCATGATCTTGTCCGCCCGTTTGACCAAGGCGTCGTACAACAACTCCTTGGTTGGCACGATCTGTTCGATCTGCCGAGCCTCGATCTCGCGACGCTGGACGTCCGGCCCTGTCCCCCCGATCGCGCTCAGGTCGATCTCCGGTTCCGCGACGTCCGATTTTTTCTTTTTGAAGAAGGGCATACTTGGGATCCTAGAGTTGGTTTCTCAGATTGGCCCGGCAGGGTGGTTCCGACACGCCCGGCCCGCCGCGCGGGCGCTTACAACATGGCGGACGATTTGGCTTCGATGCCCTTGATGGCCATCTTCAGCGCGTCGGGATTCGGAGCCACGGCGAACGCGGTCGGGCGGTCGATCAACTCGCCGTCCAGCAAGTTCTTCAGGCTCATCGTGAAATCCTGCATGCCGTCCTCGGCGCCGATCCGGATGGCGTCGGGCAGCTTGTGATCTTCGCATTCCAGCACCAGCTTCTGGACCATGGTCGTAAAGAACATGATCTCGACGGTCGGCACGCGCGCCACGCCCGGCTTGATGGACTTCAACAGTTTCTGCGCCACGATCCCCCGCATATTGAACGCAATCGCGCTGCGGATCGCCCCGTGCATCTGTTCGGGGAACAAGTCCAGAATGCGGCCGATCGTCGAAGAGGCCGTCGACGCGTGGATCGTGCCGAACACCAAGTGCCCGGTCTCGGCGGCGTGGATCGCCGTCATGAACGTCTCTTCGTCCCGCATTTCGCCCACCAGCATGATATCCGGGTCTTCACGCACGGCGTGCTTCATGGCGATCTGGAAGTCCTTGACGTCCATCCCGATCTCGCGCTGGTTGATCAGGGCCTTGTCTTCCGTGAACACGAATTCGATCGGGTCCTCCAGCGTCAGGATGTGGACCCGTTCCCGCTGGTTGATGTAGTTCAGCATCGAGGCGATCGTCGTGCTCTTGCCCGAACCGGTCACGCCCGCCAGCAGGATCATGCCCTGGTCGTAGTTGCACAGGTTCTCGATCGATTCCGGCAAGTACAAGCCCTTGAAGTCCGGGATCTTGTTGTTGACACGGCGGGCCACCAACCCCATGTGCCCCAGCTGCCGGAGCAGGTTGACGCGGAACCGCCAGACGATGCCGTCGACGTCGCAGGTGTGCGCAAAGTCGGCGCCGCCCTCTTCTTCGAAGATCCGCCGGTTGCGGGCATTCATCATCGGCACCAACAGCCGCGTCATCTCCTCGTCGTCGATCGGCGGGCGATTCAGCGGCCGCAGTTCGTTGCGGACGCGGACCATCGGCGGCCGGCCGACCTTCATGTGCAAATCGCTGCCTTCCAACTTGACCAAGGCCCGAAACAACTTGTCCACTTCCAGTTCGCGGTGGTGATGCAGGAAGCGTTCGATGTCCGGATCGTCCTCCGGCGCGGCCGGAGCTTTCACGCGTTCTTCAGTCGCCATGTCCCAGATCCCGTAAAAACGAGTTGACTACAATCTCACGGGGATCCCCCGCGAGGCCATCAAAAGCTTGGTTTCCTGAATCGTGTATTCGCCGAAATGAAAAATGCTGGCCGCCAGAGCCGCGTCCGCCTTGCCGATCAGCACGGCGTCGGCCAAGTGCTCGGGCCGCCCGGCGCCGCCGCTGGCGACCACCGGAATCGACACCGCCTGGCTGACCGCGGCCGTGATCTCCAAATCATAGCCATCCTTGGTTCCATCGCGATCCATGCTCGTCAAGACGATCTCGCCGGCGCCCAGCTGTTCCACCTGCCGCGCCCACGCCACCGCCTCCAGCCCTGTCGGGATGCGGCCGCCGTTGATGTGGACCTCCCAGACCTCCCGCCCGTCTCTCCAGACCCGTTTAGGGTCAATATTGACCACGATACACTGGCTGCCGAACCGCTTGGCCGCTTGCTGCACGAAATCCGGATTGCGACAGGCCGCCGAATTGATCGAGACCTTGTCGGAACCCGCGTTCAGCAGGACGCGAATGTCCTCGATCGTCCGGATCCCGCCGCCGACCGTCAACGGCATGAACACCTGCTCGGCCGTCCGCCGCACCACGTCGATCATGATCTCGCGATCCTCGTGGCTGGCCGTGATGTCGAGAAAGACCAATTCGTCGGCGCCTTCCTGCTCGTACCGAGCGGCGACCGCCACGGGATCGCCAGCGTCCCGCAGATTCAGGAAATTGGTTCCTTTCACCACGCGGCCGCGATCGACATCGAGACAAGGAATCACACGTTTTGCCAGCATACGGGAAGGCCACTTTGCCTGAGGAATACCAACGGCATTTGGAAGGTGTATAGCCTAATTCATAGCCGGCCTGCCGGTCAACCAGCATCGTGCGACACGCGGCCTCGTGCGACACGCATCGTGCTACCCGGCCGCGTCCCGCCGGAGACCGTTCCGCGAATCGCCGGACGGGCGATAGCGGGGCGATTCGCGGGCCAGCCGGTCCAACATGCCCTGGAGCGCGTCCTCCAATTGCAGCATCAAGGGATCCACGTCCTGCGAGCGGTCCCGTTCGGGACTGACCGGGATCGCCTCGCCGACCTCGATGATCACGTGCAGCGAGCCGTGGACGGTGGCCTTGTCCGTCAAATCCTCCTCAAACCGCTCAATCATCTCCAATAAGCGATCCACCGAAGGGTAGTCAGGTAAGTAGTTCGGTGGGTAATACGAGAGCTGTTGGGCCAGATACATGTCCGCCAATTGGTCCCAGCGGCGGCGCCGTTCCGTCGGGTCCACCCGGCTCTCGATCATGTCGGGCAGGATTTTGATCCGCAGGGCTTTGATGCGCGGGACGACCGGCCCGGACCGCGGTTCGCCCAGCCATTCCTGTTCCAGCGGGCACAACAGCCGATTGATGAGGCCGTCCAGACGTTCCGCCAGCGAACCGCTTTGCGTCTGACCGAAGTGTTCGAGTTCCTTCAAGCACAGCAGGGCCCGGCCCAGTTTGGCGACCCGGTCCAACAGGGGCAAGTGCCGCTGTGGACGCCACGACAGGCGCTCCTCGATCCGTGTCAGCACGTCGTCGCCTTGCTGCTCCAGGTCCCCTCCGAACCGGTATTTCAGGGCCAGCGGATGAACGACGACTTGTTTCGGGGGCGCGAGACGCGCCCGCTTCTTGGCGGCGCCCCGAGCCAAGAACGAAATATCCAGCAGCGCGTGCAGATGATCGTTGTTCCGCGACGTAGCGCCCTCCGGAAACAACACCAAGGGCCGTTCGGCCGTCTCCAGGATCTCCATGGCCGTGTTGATCGCCTGGCGGTCGATCCCTTCCCGATTCACGCTGAAAGCGCCCATCCTGGGCATGACCCAGGCGTTCAAGCGGCTTTCATTGAACAGGTGCCAACTGGCCATACAGTACAGGCAGGTGCCCGCCTCGCGAGCCAGAAAGCCCAAGACCAAGGGGTCGGCCGTGCGGCAGTGATTGGGTGTCAACAGGATCCCATGCCCCGCCCTCAGGGATTCGCGCAGCCGCTCGACGTGCCGGCACTCGTGGCTGACCACCCCCTCGCGCTTGCGAAGATGCGGTTCGTACACGCGGAGAGCCTGGAATAGCCACACCCAGAACTTGCCGCGATGCGGCGGAACAAAACAGTACGGCTTTTCAACAATGACCTTTTGCATCGGTCGGGACGATCCTTGCCTGGGCCTGCCAATCCGCAAAACCGAAAACAGCATCGCCGGACTGCCGGCGGTCGAGCCGTCGCGGCGCACTCGCCTGATGCCGCAACGACAGATTATCCGACATCAAGGGAGGGTTCGCCAAGAGGCCGACTGATCCGCTGACTGCATCGAGGTCCGACCATGCCTCCCGGAAAACTTCGCCCCAAGCTGAAAGTCGTCAAGCCCAAACTGCAGGGCGACGCTCCGATCCGCTGGGCGGCTGCGTTCGTCGACTACGTGCGGAGCGAATGCCACCTGGCGGACAATACCGTGCAAGCCTATCAGCGCGATATCCGCCGATTTCAGCAGTGGCTGAGCGAAAGCGGGGTCGCCATTCCCGCCCTGGGGATCCGCGAACTGTCGGATTTTGTCGGCTGGCTGCATGCGATGAAGCTTGCTCCCGCCAGTATCGCCCGCCACATCGTCGGGCTGCGAATGTTCTTCCGATACCTGCAATTGGAGGGCATCCTGCAGCACAACCTGGCCGAACTGTTGGGCAGCCAGAAACTGTGGGAACGCGTGCCGGAGGTGCTGTCGCCGGGAATGGTGCAGAAGTTCCTGGAGGCCCCGCGGCCTTACGATTCGTATTGCCGGCGGGATCGCGCCCTGCTGGAACTGCTGTACGCAACCGGTTGCCGAGCGTCCGAACTGTCGAACCTGCGGGTCCAGGACCTGCATCTGGCCGAAGGCTTCTGCCTGTGCCACGGAAAGGGCAGCAAACAGCGTCTAACGCCGCTGGGACGGGCCGCCAAGGTCGCCCTGCAGGAGTACCTGGAACAGGAGCGACCGCTGCTGGCCGCGTTGGCCCCAACGGCCCCGGAATGGCTCCTGCTGTCCCGCCGCGGGCGACGCCTGCGCCGCGAGGCGATCTGGGAATTGGTCAAGAAATACGCCGTGCGGGCGGGCGTTCCGGCAACCATCAGCCCCCATACGCTGCGGCATAGCTTCGCCACCCATCTACTGGCCGGCGGAGCCGATTTGCGGCAAGTGCAGGAGATGCTGGGACATGCCAGCATTCAGACCACCCAGATTTACACACACGTGGACCAATCGCGACTGAAGAAAGTCCACGACCAATTCCATCCACGTGCCTAAAGCTTCGCCATCGGCTGCATACAATCCGGGCAAACTCGACCGTCCACGAGATTCTCGACTTCCCTCCTGCAATTTGCTGCATGTCCCAAGTCTCAAGCGAGCAATGATCTAGGTGCGGCCTGTGGGCGGCCGTGCGGAGGGCAGTCGTCAGATTGGCACGCCCATTGCTCCTGCCAGGATGACGCTGGAGGTTTCCAGTCAGACGGTGTGCTCCTTGTTGGGTTGTGTGTGGTAAGCTAGTAGTTGAATCACAAAGGGTTCCCTACCCACTGCCCCCGTCCCGCTGAGAGGGCAACCTCTCAGCGGGCGGGGGCACCACGTTCAGCAGTCGCCTGCATGGCGGACGCGGTCAACGCGGTATGCAGACGACGGAGGAAAGTCAGGCAGATTGGTGGCTTGCCGCCAATTGGATATCACTTCGGCTCTTGCCTGGGCCAGAAGGATACCCCAATGACTCGAGTGGCCGGCCGCCTCGGCCGCTTGGGTCGGGGTATTTTCGCCTCCCGCAGCTGGGGCTCCTGATCTCGCGTGCTGCCTGCGGTGGCGTCAAGTGGTTCCGAGTTCTCGATCCGCAGTCGCCCGTCTCGGTCGTTTCCAACCGCTTGGGCCTTGTAGCAGCAGTTCAAGGGCGTTAGATTCTGGCTAGGCATGGTGGACGATGGTTGCTCGAGGCAAGAACGGTCCTGAATCCCATCGTCGTCAGCCTGAGGCAAAACCACGCAGCCCTAGCGCGAGCCGCGCCCTGCGGAGCGCGTCCCAAGGCGGAGACCCCAAACCGATGAAGCTGATTATTGCCATCATTCAACCGGGCAAGTTGGAAGCGGTGAAAGAGGCGCTGAACGACGTCGAAGTGGTCCGCTTGACCGTCATGGACTGCCAGGGGTTTGGGCGCCAGAAGGGCCAGACCGAGACCTATCGCGGCCGGGAACTGGGGACCAGCCTGCTGCGCAAGGTGCAGTTGCAGATCGCCGTGAACGAAGCGTTCGTCGAGCCGACGATTAGCGCCATTATCAAGGGCGGTCGGAGCGGCGAGAAAGGCGAAATCGGGGACGGCAAGATCTTCGTCCTGCCGCTGGAGGACTGTATCCGCATCCGCACGGGAGAGCGCGGGTCCGAGGCGATTTAGCGGCCTCAGCACCGTTCGAGAAACAAGTGGCGTAAGCTCCCAGCTCGCGATAGGTGGCGTAAGCTTCCAGCTTGCGATGCCATTGACTTCCGCAAGCTGGAAGCTTACGCCACCTCAGACAATGCGGGCCGGTTGGGGGAACTCGATGGTGAACTGAGTGCCGCGGCCGACCTCGCTCTGGACGCTGATCCACCCGCCGTGGGCCTCGATGATCTTGCGGGCGGTCGGCAGGCCGAGGCCCGAGCCGCCGTTCTTGGTCGAGTAGAACGCTTCGAACATCCGCATCGCAGTCTTGCTGTCCATTCCGCAGCCGGTATCGATCAGGTCCAGGGCCACGCCCTGGCGGGTCAGACGCGTGCGGGCCAGCAACTGGCCGCCGTCGGGCATCGCTTCGAGGCTGTTCTTGACCAGGTTCAGCAAGGCGGCATGCAGCGTCTGCTCATCCAGTTTGATACTGGGCAGCGCCGGGTCCAGGAAGCGGATGAACTCGATCTCCGACTGCTTGGCTTGGGTCTCGAAAAAATCCAACACGCGGTCAACGACTTCGTTCAGGCTGCCGGGGGACAGTTCCAAGTCGCCGAGGCGGGCGAACTTGAGGAAATCGCGGAGCAGGTTTTCCAGCCGCGTGCATTGCTTCTGCACCGTCTCGATCTTCGTCAGCGTGCGGCGTTCCTGGGGCGTCTGGGCGTCGGCAAAATCTTCCGCCAGCAGCTCCATGTTCATGCGGATCACGGATAACGGGTTCTTGATTTCGTGGGCCAGCGAGCCGGCCAGTTCGGCCAAGTCGTTGTACTGGACGCGGAGCCGCTGGAGCACGTCCTCCGCTTTGGCATTCGGGTCCGTCATGTCAGCGGCTCCAATCCAGCGCGACATCGAGCCCGATCGCGGAGTGCGTCAGGGCGCCCACGCTGATCCGGTCGACCCCGGTTTCGGCGATGCCACGAACCGTCTGCAGGTTGACCCCGCCACTGGCCTCCAGTTCGATGCCGGGAGCGACGGCGTTGCGCCGGGCGACGGCCGCCCGCAACTGGTCCAGCGTCATATTGTCCAGCAGGACGAGATCGGGACCGGCGGGCAAGACGTCGTCCAACTGATCGAGCGTGTCGACTTCGACTTCGACGATCATCGCTTCGGCCTGCGCCGGATCGCGCAGCGTCCCGCGCAGAAACTCGCGGGCGCGGCGGACCGCGGCGCTGGGCGGCAACTGCATCCAGGCCAGGTGATTGTCCTTGATCAGCACTGCGTCGAACAAGCCGGTCCGGTGATTGCGCCCGCCGCCGCACTGGACCGCATATTTCTCCAGCCGCCGCCAGCCCGGCGTCGTCTTGCGGGTGTCGTAAATCCGGGCGTGCGTTCCCTGCACGGCGTCGACAAACCGCCGCGTCAGCGTCGCCACCCCCGACAAGCGGCCGACCAGGTTCAGCAGCAGGCGTTCCGCTGTCAGCAGCTGCCGGACCGGGCCGCTCAGCTCGGCCACCAAGTCGCCCTTGGCGACGGCCTGACCGTCCGCCGCCACAGGCTTCCAGGCGACGGAGACTTCCATCTCGTCCAGCGCCAACTCGGCCGCCGCCAGGCCCGCGACGACTCCTGGCTCCCGGGCCACCAGCGCGGCCTGCCCCCGGGCTTCCGCCGGAGCCAAGGCCACGGTGGTCCAGTCGTGACTGCGGTCCAGGTCCTCGCGAATCGCCAGACGCACAAGTTGGCGGCAGTCGTCCGCCACGGCTCGGTTCCACGTCAGTTGAGTAAACTCTTTGCCAGCCACGCGCTTCACGCTCCTTTATGACGGGGAACCTGCTCCCCGCTCCCCGCTCTCCTCCACCCGCGCCCCGCTCAGCCGCGGGGCGGCTTTTGTCTGGGAATCGATCCGCTATCATATAGGCCCTATGGCTTTCGTCAACTTATCCTTGCTGCTGGGTGGAACGCTGCTGGCGATTCCCATCGTGCTGCATCTGGTGATGCGGCAGCAGCCCAAGCAATTGGTGTTTCCCGCGTTGCGGTTCATCAAGCAGCGGCAAGACGCGAATCGGCGGCAGCTGCAGCTGCGGCACTGGCTGCTGTTGCTGCTGCGCTGCCTGGCGATCGCCGCACTGGCGGTGACCCTGGCCCGGCCCAGCGTGCCCTCGCCGGCGCTGAGCGACTGGATCTTGACGGGGCTGGTTGCAGCCACGCTGCCGTTGGTCGGCTTGACCGCCCTGCTGGCGCTGCTTCAACGCCGCGGCCGGTGGGTCGCGGGCGGACTCGGCCTGGCCTCGCTGGCCCTGGCCGTTCTACTGGCGGTGCTGCTCAGTCGGGTGACGAGCCGGCAGGAAAGTGCCGTCATCGGGAACGAGCAGGCGCCGGTGGCCGCGGTGCTGGCGTTCGACACTTCGCCCCGGATGCAGTATCTGTGGCAGAACCAGACGCGGTTGGACAAGGCGCGCGAGATCGCCCAGTGGCTGGTCCGCCAGTTGCCCCGCGACAGCGAAGTGGCCGTGCTGGACTCGCGAGCGGGCGGAGCCGCCTTTGCCGTCGATCTGGCGGCGGCCGAGCGGTCGGTCGAGCGGCTGGAGACGACGGGCGTCCCCCTGCCGCTGGTGGATGTCGCCGAGCGGGCGATCAAGCTGAGCCAGGCCAGCCAGAAGCCACGGAAAGAGGTCTACCTGTTCAGCGATTTGAGCCGGGCGGCTTGGACCGGCCAGTCGCCCGTCCTGCTGCAGCAACGGCTGCGGGAATCGCCGGAGGTCCTGCTGTACGTGATCGACGTGGGTGTCGAGCAGCCGCAGAACCTGCTGCTGGGCGTCCCTGTCACGGCCAGCGACGTGCTGCCCAAGAGCGACGCCCTGGAGTTGCGGGCCAAGATCGAGTGCCTGGGCGCGGGCGGCGTTCAGAATGTCGAGTTGTACCTGGAGGAAGCCGCTCCCGAATTGCCGGTCATCCGGGATGGCGAGGTCGTGCTGCCCCCGGCCAAGCTGCGGGGTCAGCAGGTCGTCGAGTTGCCGGAGAACGGCTCGCAAACGGTCCGTTTTCGCGTCAGCGGCCTGAGCCCGGGGACGCACCAGGGAACCGTGCGGGTGGCCGGCCAGGATGGGCTGACGTGGGATAACACGCGATATTTCGCGGTCGACGTGCAGGACGCCTCGCCGGTGCTCGTCCTGGCTCCGCCGGGGGTGCTCACCCGGTTCTTGGTCGAGGCCCTCGCGCCGTTCGAGTTTCGCCAAACGGGCCGCGCGCGATTCGACTGTCGCGTGGAAGAGCTGGCCCGCCTGCCCAGCCTGCCGCTGGACGACTACGCCGCCCTATGCCTGCTGGACCCGGCGCCGCTGCCGCCCGCGGCTTGGGAAACCCTGGCGGCGTACGTCCGCAACGGCGGCGGGTTGGCGCTGTTCCTGGGCCACAACGCCGACGCGGCTTCGTTCGAGGCTCCGGCGGCCCGGCAACTCGTGGGCGGAAAGCTGACTCGCCAGTGGCGGACTCCCGGGGACGTGTTCCTGTCGCTCCGCGACTTGAGTCATCCTCTGCTGGCCCCGTTCCGAGACCTTGCGACCAGCGTGCCGTGGGACCGGTTTCCCGTCTACCGGCATTGGGGGCTGGAAGAAACCGCCGCCCCGGCCCGCGTCGTCGTGCGGTACAGCAACAACCAACCGGCGATCGTGGAAACCTCGCTGGGCCGAGGACGCGTACTCACGATGACGACGCCCGTCTCGGACCCGGCCCGGCCGCCGGGCCGCCAGACGTGGAATGAACTGCCCACGGGCAACGATGCCTGGCCTTACGTCGTGCTGGTCAACGAACTGGTCCGCTACCTGGTCGGCGCCGGCGGCACGAAACTGAACTACCTGGCCGGCGAAACGGCGGCCCTGCCCAACACGCGCGGCAAGCATCCCGAGCGGTATCAGCTGTTCACGCCGCTGGACCAGCCGCAGGATGTGACGGCGGACGAGGGCCAAGTCGTGGTCAAGTTCACCGAGCTGCCAGGAGCCTATCGGCTGAAGGGCTTCCTCCAGCAACCCCTGGTCCGAGGCTTTGCGGTCAATTTGCCGGAATCCGCCAGCGAGTTGACGCGGCTGGAACGCGCTGCGTTGGACGAACTGCTGGGGGCGGAACGCTATCACTACGCGCGCAGCCAGGACGAAATCGTGTTGGGCGTGGGCGAAGCCCGACTGGGCCGCGAGTTCTATCCCTTCCTGCTGCTGCTGCTGGCCCTGGTCCTGGGGCTGGAACATCTGCTAGCAAACCGCTTCTACCGCCGCGGCGAGTGACAATCGTTCAAGTCGGAACGGTTGGCCGCCCGAAGTCTTCAAGAGTGAAGGATCATCGATGGGGTGTTGAACCTCTCGCGGAGCGAGAGGACTACGGGGGGATGCTCCATGCGCACACGAGGTGCGAGTTCGAGCCGGCCGCTGGCGGCGGAGCGGGCGGACGGCGGGACGCGAGTGGAATTGATCCACGATCTGTCCTGCTGCCATCGGTTGCTGCGGGCCTGGCTTGACGAACGGCTGCGGACTTGGGAACTCCGGGAGGCCGAGTTCTGGGCCTTATGGCTGTGCAACCGGCTGGATCCCGACGGGGTGGTCCAGCACGAACTGGCTTCCGCCGCCGGCGTCTCGGAAGCGCAGATGAGCGGCCTGGTCGAACGGCTGCGGCAGGGTGGGCTGTTGATCGGTTGCCGCGGTGAGCCGGATCGGCGGCGGCAGTATTGGCGGCTGACGGTCGCGGGCAACGAACTGTTGCAGCGGATCTGCGCGGGCCTGGAGGATTCGCCGCCGGGCTCGGACGCGTCCTTGCCGCAACTGGATCAAGGGGCCTTGTGGGACTGGGTCCAGGAACTGACACACGACCTGGCCGGCACCGGTGGCTCGGCCCGTCCTCAGGTCGCACCACTTCATTCGCAGGAGGCTGTCGATGAAACGTCGCATCGCCGAGCCTCGTAAGGCTCGCCCTGGGTACCTGGTGCTCGTGCTGCTCGCGGTCGGCCTGGCCGGCTGCCAACCAGGCCACTACCGCCGGCAGGCGGACGCGGACGCGTATCACCTGATCGAGGAGAAGGCACAGGATCCCCGTTGGGCGCTGACCGACTACGCCGTCACGCCCGATCCGCGGTCGCGAATCTTCGACCCGTTCGATCCGGATCACGAGCCGATGCCTCCGGACGATCCGGAATCGCATCGCTTGATGCACGAGGTCGATGGCAAGAAGGGGTTCAAGCACTGGCACGACAACGGCGATACGCCGGCGGTTGACAACCCCGACTGGCTGGCCCTGCTGCCGCTGAACGAGGACGGCGTGTTGGTGCTGGATGCGGAACGGGCGGCGGAATTGGCGCGGCGGCATTCCCGCGAGTACCAGCGGTATTTGCAGCAATTGTACCTGTCCGCCCTGGATGTGAGCTACGAGCGGTTCCGCTTCGACTCGCTGTTCTTCGGCGGCTACCAGACGGAGTATCGCAGCGACGGGGCGCTGCGCAATTCGGACGGCTCCCGCAGCTACCTCACGGCGGCGACCTTTCCGACCAGTCGCGGCATCCGCATGGAGAAGTTGGGCACCACCGGCACGGAACTGGTCGTGGGCTTCGCCAATTCCCTGGTCTGGCAGTTCTCGGGTTCAGACTCGTACTCGGCAACTTCCGTGCTGGATTTCAGTCTTGTCCAGCCGCTGTTGCGGTTTGCGGGCCGGGCGCGCGTCTTGGAGGGACTCACGCAATCCGAGCGGACGCTGTTGAGCAATGTGCGGCAAATGGAGCGGTATCGGCATGGCTTCTACCTGGAGATC
>CAIYOB010000085.1 GCA_903927685.1 uncultured Planctomycetaceae bacterium | reverse complement strand
GCTGATCGCGGCGGTGCTGTTCTTTGTGTCCGCCGTCGGCACGGCCTTCCCGCCGACCTTGTTCTGGTTTGACTTGTTCCGGTTGGTCGGCGGGATCGGGGTCGGCGCGGCGTCGATGTGTTCGCCGATGTACATCGCCGAGATTTCGCCCGCTCGAATCCGCGGCCGGATGGTGTCCTTGAACCAGTTTGCCATCGTGTTCGGGATGCTCGCGGTGTACTTTGTCAACTACTACATCGCCTCGCTGGGCGACCAGGCGTGGAACGTCGAGACCGGCTGGCGATTTATGTTCGGCTCCGAGGCGATTCCGGCGCTGGGCCTGCTGTTCCTGTTGCTGCTGGTTCCCGAAAGCCCGCGTTGGCTGACGCAACAGGGACGGCGCGACGAAGCCGTGGCGGTGTTGGCGCGAATCAACGGGCCGACGCAGGCCCGGCGGGAGATTGCGGAGATCGAAGTGGCGATCGCCAGCGAAAGCAGTTCGCTCGGTCAGCTGCTGCAGCCCGGCATGCGGGTCGCACTGGGGATCGGCGTGGTGCTGGCCGTGCTGCAACAGGTCACGGGGATCAACGTCTTCCTGTACTTTGCGCCGGAGATCTTCAAGAGCCTGGCGGGGGCCGAGTCGGGGGCGGCGCTGCTGGAGACGATCGTGGTCGGAGCGGTCAACATGCTGTTCACCGTCGTCGCGATCTGGACCGTTGACCGGTGGGGGCGCAAGCCGCTGATGCTGGTCGGCTATTCCGGCATGGCGGTGTGCCTGCTGTTTCTCGGGCTGGCGGCCTATTTCCAGCGGACGGATGTCTGGGTCCTGGTGTTCATGTTGGGCTACATCGCCAGTTTTGCCTTGTCCGTCGGCCCTGTCACCTGGGTCATCCTGGCCGAGATCTTCCCGACGCGAATCCGGGGGCGGGCGATGGCCATCGCGACCGTCTGTCTGTGGACTGCGAACTTGGCGATTTCACAGACGTTTCCCATGTTAGACAAGAACGAGTGGCTGATCGCCCGTTTCCAGCACGCGTTCCCGTTCTGGCTGTACGGGGCCTTCTGCCTGGTCGCGATCATCGTGGTTAGCGGCTGGGTTCCGGAGACCAAAGGGCGGACGCTGGAAGAGATTGAAAAGACGTGGCTCTAAAATGTGCAAGTCCGCCTTGACCGGTTCCGGCGAGTCGCTATGATCCCGCCCTGCTCATTGGAACTGCCTTCGCCGGAGCGTGGGCCTCTCGCAGGCTTCTCTTCGGAATAGCTCCGCAGGCAGGGGTGCCATCTCGTCGATCGAATGAAGCGGCCCCGGGAGTCATGCCTCCCGCGGGCCGTTTTTTCTTTCTCCCCGACGCTTCGGCGAACGCGGCCTTGCAAGCCCTGCTGCCTCGTGCTCGAGATATTCCGCGCTGGCGTTATATCGCACGTGGTTGAGGATGGCCCGTTCGCCGATCCTCGACTAAGCGCGACGCAACGGGGAGCGCGCGGGCGACACGCTCCCCGGTGGGACGCGGTTGAACGAAGCACCGTCAACCGTACGCGGGACAGCAGGCGGCAGCACGGTTTGACGCACCCGCGGGTTGCGAACTTGTTTTCGGAACTGCACTTGCGGCCGCTGTTTGCGATTCCGGTCAGCGGTCGCTACGATGGAAGCAGTGGTGCGGGCGGCGAGTCCGGGAACGCGGGCACGCGTCACCCAGTTGGCAACCAGGGCGGTTGCGCGACCTATCCGCCGGCGGTGAGCAACGAAGCATGAGCGCAGAGCTTGGCGAACAGGATTTGATCTCCTTGGCCGTGGCCGGCGACCGGGCGGCGCTGTCGCAGTTGCTGCTGCTGCACTACGACAGCCTGAAACGCCACTTGACGGGCCGGATCACGCCGGAGTTGCAGGGGCTGCTGCGGCCCGAGGATCTGCTGCACCAGACGCTGGTCCGCGCCGCCCAGGCGATCGGCGGGTTCGAAGCCCGGCATACCAACGCGTTTCGCGGCTGGCTGGAGACGATCGCCGACAACCTGCTGCGGGATGCTGCGAAACGCCGCCGGCGCGAGCGCCGAGCGGCCGATCCGGCAGCAGGCGGCCGTGCGCCCGACGACAGCTCGATGGCGGCCTTGCTGGACCGGATCGCAACGGACGGCAGCACGCCGGCCGGCCAGGTACAGCGCCGGGAGGCGATCCGCCGTATGCAGGCTGCCTTGGCGTCGCTGCCCGCCGACCAGCGGGAGGTCGTCGAACGCTACTACCTGCAAGGTCAATCGTATGACCAGATCGCCGCCGACACGGGACGAACCAGGGACGCGGTCCGCGGCATCGGCTATCGCGCCCGCAAGAACCTGCGGGAGATCATGGGGCGTTCGTCGTTGTATTTCAGCGGATGATGGAGCCTCGGGGACAAGTCCATGACGCCGCTATCGTCCACCCACGAGCCTCGCGCTGACGAGCGTGGCGACCGCCTGCGGCGAGTCATCCGCGACCTGGTGGGCCGGCGAGGCGGGGGCGAGGCGGTGGCCGACGAGGTGGTGCTGGCGCGACATCCCGATCTGATGCCTGAGTTATCGGAAGAGCTGGGCAAGTTGCGGGAAATCGATCTCGCCTTGGCGGAAGCCGATTCTGCAGCTCAGTTGCAGGTGCTGGAACGGCTCCAGGACGACTGGGCCGCGGATCAAGCTGCGTGCCGCCGGACGGACGGTAGCAGTGCGGTGCGACTTGGCAGCGCGGGCTCGAGCGGCTCGGGACCGGCCTCAGCCGCCGGCGAGTCGAGTGAGGTTCCGGAGAAGATCGGCCGCTATCGGGTGCTGCGCGAGTTGGCCCACGGCGGCTTCGGCCGCGTGTACGTCGCGCGGGATGACGAACTGGCTCGGAATGTGGCGATCAAGGTGCCTCATCGGCACCGCGTGGCCGAACCGCGCGACGTGCAAGCCTACTTGGCCGAAGCCAGGCTGGTGGCCCGCTTGGACCATCCGGCGATCGTCCCGGTCTACGACGTGGGCCGGACCGAGGACGGCTACTGCTATGTCGTCTCCAAGCTGATTCCGGGCCAGGATCTGGCGACCCGGATGCGCCGCGTCCGCCTGTCGACCGGGGAAACGATCCGGATTGTCGTGGCCGTGGCCGAGGCCCTGCACTATGCGCACACGCAAGGGCTGGTGCACCGCGACATCAAGCCGGCCAACATCCTGCTGGATGCCGACGGCAGCCCGTACGTTGCGGATTTCGGCTTGGCGCTGACCGACGAGGATTTTGGCTGCGGCCGCAGCTTTGCCGGCACGCCGGCTTACATGAGTCCCGAACAGGCGCGGGGCGAAGCGCACCGCGTCGACGCCCGCTCGGATATCTTCAGCCTGGGGGTTGTGCTGTACGAGTTGCTGACCGGGCAGAAGCCGTTCTTCGGGGAGACCAACGAGGAATTGTGGCAGCAGATTGTGCGTGCCGAGCCGCGGTCGCTGCGGGCCTGGGATCCCGGGATTGCCGACGAGTTGGAGCGGATCTGCTTGAAGGCCCTGGCCAAGCGGGCCGCCGATCGCTATGCCTCGGCCCAAACGCTGGCCGACGACTTGCGGCATTATCTCCAGCGTGCGGAGTCGCCGCCGGCGGTTCGGCGCAGCGACACCTCCCGGGCCGCGGCGGAAACGCCGCCGCCCGAGCCGCCGACGCGGATTGTGCCCAAGGGGTTACGCGCCTTTGACGCCAACGACGCCGGCTTCTTCCTGGACCTGGTGCCCGGCCCGCGCGACCGCGATGGCTTGCCGGAGTGCATTCGGCAGTGGAAGCATCGGATTGAAGAAGGCGATCCGGAAGAGGCATTTGCCGTCGGCGTGGTGTACGGTCCGTCGGGGTGCGGCAAGTCGTCGCTGATCCGCGCCGGCCTGCTGCCCCGGTTGGCCGGGCACGTCCAACCGATCTACGTGGAAGCCTCGGCGGATGACACCGAACTGCGGCTGCGGCACCGCTTGCATCGCCGCTGTCCCGACTTGCCCCCCGATGCGGGACTGGCGGAATCCCTGGCGGACATCCGGCGGGGACACCGCTTGCCCCAAGGCCGGAAAGTCCTGCTGGTGATCGACCAGCTGGAGCAATGGCTGCACGGCCGCGTCGAGGGCGAGCGGGAGGGGCTGATCCAGGCCCTCCGCCAGTGCGACGGCCAGCGGCTGCAGGCCCTGCTGCTGGTCCGCGACGACTTCTGGCTGGCCGTCTCCCGCTTCTTGGCCGAGTTGGAAATCGATCTGGTGCAGGGACGGAATGCGTCGCTGGTCGATCTGTTCGACGTCCCGCACGCGCACAAGGTGCTGGCCGCGTTCGGCCGGGCCTACGGCCAGTTGCCCGCCGACACCGCCGAACTGAACCACGCCCAAGAAGCGTTCCTGCAGCGCGCGGTCGAAGGGCTCGCCCAGGAAGGCCGCGTCGTGCCGGTGCGGCTGGCCCTGTTTGCGGAGATGATCAAGCATCGGCCGTGGACGTCGGCGACCTTGCGCGAGGTCGGCGGCGCGGCGGGCGTCGGCGTCGCATTCCTGGAGGAGACCTTTGGTGCGCGGTCCGCCAGTCCTCAATACCGGCTGCACGAGCGGGCGGCGCGGGCCGTGTTCGAGGCGCTGCTGCCCGAGCCCGGCAGCGAGCTGCGCGGCCACGTCCGTTCGTATCCCGAATTGCTCGACCTGTCCGGCTACGGCGCCAGTCCGCGGGCCTTCAAGGAACTGATGCGGATCCTGGACAGCGAAACCCGCCTGGTGACGCCGGCGGACCGGGGCGATTCCGGTCCGGACGAGGCGGCGGCGCGGCCCGGCCAGCGGCATTACCAGTTGACCCACGACTACCTGGTGCCTTCGGTGCGGCAGTGGCTGACCAAGAAGCGGACGCTGACGCGGCGGGGCCGGGCCGAACTGCGGCTGGCCGAACGCTCGTTGATGTGGAACGCCCGGACGGAGGGCCGCCAGCTGCCGTCCCTGTCCGAATGGGTCGTGATCCGCACCCTGACACGCAGTGCGGATTGGACGCCTTTGCAGCGGCGGATGATGCGGGTGGCCGCGCGGCAGCATGCCCGCAACGTGGGGATCCTGCTGGTTCTGGGGTTGGTGCTGCTGTTTGCCGCCGCCGATGTGACGGGCTGGGTTCGGGAAGTCCTGCTGCCGATCCGCGCTCGCAGTGCAAGGGTCATGCTGGCCTTGGGGCAAGACAGCGCCGTCTGGCCGTTGCTGAAACAGGAAGCCAACCCGACGTTGCGAACGCGGCTGATCCACGATCTGAATCCCCTGTGGTTGGACCCGGAAAGCGCGCTGGGCCAGCTGCCCGGGCAGGCCGATGCGTCGGTCCGCGCGGCCCTGGTACTGATGGTCGGCCAGTTGGCTGGCGATCCGGACGCGCCCGCCGGTTCCCGGGCGGCCTTGCGCGAAGCCAATCCGCCGCTAGTGTTACGGCAGGACGTGCCGCGGTTATATCGCGACGATCCCGATGCCGGGGTCCACGCGGCCGCCGAGTGGACCTTGCGGCGTTGGGGCCAGGCGGGGACGGTCGAGCGGATCGACAACGAACTGGCCTCGCTCGTCCAACCGGCCCGGCGGGAGTGGTACGCGACGCGCCACGGCCACACGCTGGCGATTCTGCCCGGGCCCGCGGAATTCTGGCTGGGATCGCCGCCGAGTGAAGCGGGCCGCGGCTACGACGAATCGCGCCGCCTGGGGCGGATCGCCCGCAGCTTCTCGATCGCGATCAAGGAAACCACGGTGGAACAGTACCAGCGATTCCTGCGGGACACCGGCCGCGATCCGCCGGGGGCTGCGGTCTCCGCCGGGACGGAACCGGACGGTCCCCAAACGCTGGTCTCGTGGTTCGACGCCGCCGCCTATTGCAACTGGCTCAGTTCCCGGGAGGGCATCGCCCCGGGGCAGTGGTGCTACCGGCCGAACTCGGAAGGGCGATATGCCGCGGGGATGCAGATTGCCGCGAACTACCTGTACCGGCAAGGCTACCGGCTGCCCGCCGAAGCCGAATGGGAATACGCCTGCCGGGCCGGGACAAGCACGCCGTACTCCTGTGGGGACGCCCCCGATTTGCTCCGGGAGTACGCCGTCTTCCGCGACATCAGCGGCGGCGAGGCTTGGCGCGTGAGCCAGCGCAAACCCAATGCTTTCGGCCTGTTCGACATGCACGGCAACGCGGCCGAGTGGTGCCAGGATCGATATCAGCCGTCCTCGGGCGGCGAGTCTCTGGAGCCGCCGGCGGCCTCGGCGGCCGACGAAGAGGTGCGCGACGCGGAATTCCGAACGGTGCGCGGGGGGACGTTTCAGGACGCTCCGGCACAAGTGCGGAGCGCCGCCCGCAGTGCCTGCCGGCCGGACCAGCCCCAGGCAGGCGTCGGCTTCCGCGTCGCCCGCAGTTATCCGTGAGGCTACAACGCGCGGAGGACGGATTGGCAATCCGTCCCACGATTCCCGAATCGTACCGGTGATTCCTGCGCGGCCGCTAAGTGGCGTGCTGGGCCGGAGCGACCGGGGCGGCCGCCGGGGCCGGCTTGGCGGCCTCGGCGTCATCGCCGCCCAGTTTCACCAGCGACTCGGGCAGTTCCACGCCGCCGATGTCCTTCATGACTTGCATCATCGGGGGCAGACTCTTGGCCATGCCGCTCAGGAAATCGGCGGTGGCGCTCCGGCCGTTCTGGCTGCCGGAGTCCCAGACCACGACCTTGTCGAACTTGATATTCGAGATTGCCCGGCTGGACGCTTCGGCCAGGTTGTCCAGGTGTTCCAGCATCAGCAGTTGGAAGGCCTCGCGCGAGCCGCCGCAGGCTTCCACGATCCGCTGGAGGCCCTCGCCCTTCTTGGCCAGGATCTCGTATTGGCCGCGGGCTTCGGCATCCAGCTTCATGAACACGGCATCGGCTTCGGCCCGCGCCTGCAGGCGGCGGGTTTCGGCAGCGGCTTCGGCGTCGACGATCAACTTGGCCTTCTGTGCCTTGGCGGGAGCCTCCAGTTTGGCCCGCTGTTCGGCTTCCATCCGCTCGGCTTCGGCCAGGGCCGCCTTGGCCATCGCCCGGTTCTGGACTTCCAGCACCGCCGCTTCGGCCTGCCGCTTGCGGCTTTCACCCATTTGATACGCTTCGGCTTTCTTGACCAGCAGTTCGGCCTGCGAAGCGGCGACCTTGGCTTGCGCCAGGTTCTCGCCTTCGATGGCCGAGGCGTCGGCGTCGGCCACTTGGACGCGCATCTGTTGCTCGGCCTGCTTGACTTGCGATTCCCGCTCAAAGGCCGCTTGTTTTTCCCCGACGATCTGTTGCTTTTCCAGCGAGGCCACGCTGACCGCTTGGTCGCGTTCGGCGCTCCGTGTACCGATGGCCTGTTCCTTGCGGGCTTCGGCCACCTGAATCGATTTGTCGCGTTCGGCCGCCGCGACCCGCGTCTCGCCCATGCGCACATTGTCCGCCACGTCGCCGCGGGCCTTCTGGATGGCTTCCGAAGCCGCTTTCTGGCCGATCGCGTCGATGTAGCCGGACTCGTCCGTGATATCCGTGATGTTAACGTTGATCAGTTGGAGACCGATCTTGTTCAGTTCCGGTTCCAGCGACAGCATGATGTGCTGGAGGAATTTCTCGCGGTCGCGGTTGATTTCCTCGATGTGCATCGAGGCGATCACTTGCCGCAACTGGCCGAAGATGATTTCTTCCGCCTGCTTGCGGATTTCGGGGACCGTCAGGCCCAGCAGGCGGACGGCCGCGTTTTGCATCACCTCGGGCGTCGTGTCGATCGCCACGGTGAACACGCTGGGCACGTTGACGCGGATGTTCTCGGCCGACAAAGCACCGCGGAGCGGAATCTCGATCTGGACCGGCTCCAGGCTCAGGTAGGCATAGTCTTGCAACAGCGGGACGACAAAGTCCGCGCCGCCGTGGATCGTCTTGGCCGCATGGCCAGCCCGGCCAGTCTTGCCGAAGATGACCAGTACGCGGTTGCTGGGGCAGCGTTTGTACTGTTTCATCAGCAGCAGGACAAAACCAAACGCGACCACGGCCGCGAAGATGATAATGACCGTGACCCAGAACGTGAACCCGTCGGCACCCAAGAGAACCATCGACGACATAGAGTGACTCCTGCCAAGGACTACCAGGGACGCGGCATCAGGACGCCGCCGGCGTTTGCTTTTCTGACGGCGCAACCGCCAGCACGTGGCCGCCGACCACACCGACTACGACAACTCTAGCACCTGTTGGCAAGTTGTCCGGTTCTTCCGTCACCGCTTCGTACTCCATCATCCTGCCCTGCATGCGCAACTGGACCTTGCCGTGCCCCGTCCTCCCTGCCGGAACCGGCAAATAGACCATTCCTTCCCGACCGACGGCCCGATTGATACGAACGGTATTGTCCTCCCCCAGTCGGTACATCAGCGACATCAGCCAGTGAACGGCGTACATCGCGCCGATCCCGCAGGCCAAGCCAACCAGCACCTGGTTGAGGGGCGATAATTCGGCCGAGTGTGCGGCCATTCCCGTCAATCCGAAAAACGTGATTGCGGCGACCATGGTGCGGAACGTAATCACGCCGAACAGCCAGGTCGACGAATGCTGGTGCGCCGCGTCGTCGCCCTGAGTGTCGCCCGTGGCGGAGTCGTCCGCCGCCATGTCGTGCGCGACGTCGGGACCCGCATCGTGGGCCAAGTCCAAGCCCCCGTGGCCCGTCTCGACCAAGTCGTGTCCGCCGAGTCCCAACAGGGTGAGCAGGAACTGGCAGACCATGATTGTGCCGCCGACCAACGCGCAGAACAGGAATACCGCGGTCATCGTCAATAACCTCCAGAACGGACGCACAGAAGCTTGCTACATGTTCGCTCGTGCCCAGCCAATCTTGGCCGGACGGGACAAGGGCGAATGACCGGCCTGGCGCCAAGTCACACGGAGACAACGAGTTGCCGCCCGAGGAAGGCCCTTGGATTTCCAGTGGACAGCAGCCTTTTTTTGTCCAGGCAAAGAACCGGGGTTGGGTGCCTGGGGTCGAGCCACG
>CAIYOB010000084.1 GCA_903927685.1 uncultured Planctomycetaceae bacterium | reverse complement strand
TGCCTTCTTCGAGATCCTGCTGGTGCCGGCGTTTGCCCTGATTCTCTGCCAATCCGGCCTCCTCGCGTTTGGGGCCGCGATGTCCCACGGAGCCCTTTGGAAACGGGTAGTGGCTGTGATCACCGGAGTGGTCGCTCTGGAATTCCTGCTGGTTTGGGTCTTGAACGAAGTCGAATTGACGCTAATTCCGGCGATGGCCACTGGACTCGTCACAGCGGCGCTCGTAATCATTCGACTTTGGAGATCCGAGCTGCATTCAGTCAGCGGGCAATCGGACCAGGACGAGCGTCATGGATTGCAGTTTTCCATTCGCAGCCTGATGCTCCTCACCCTGGGCGTCGCCGTTTTCGTCACCATTGGTAAACAGACGCGTCAGGCTCGCATGGATGGTCCGAGTTTGCTGCTGATATCCGCCGCCGGCAGTTCTTGTTTCGCGGTGTCGAATCTGGCCGCAGTCTGGGCGGCGATGGGCCTGTGCTCACCGTGTGCTCAAGCTTGTATTCTACGAAAAATTGGCTACGTTAATCTCACGGGCGGAGAAGCAGGCAGCGGGTATGCCGCGGGAGAACTCACGGACGGCTTCCAAGGACTTTGAATGGCGGGACGGGCGGTGGGGATTGCGGTGGCCGAAGAATCGCTGAGGGGCGCTCGTTCGGGCTCGCGGACGCGAGCGACGATCCCAGAACACGGCAAGCCAACATCCGCCCCGTCAACTGCGAGCAGTCGTCACGAGCCGTTCAACGGTCAGCCCTCAATTCGCGACAACGCGGCGCGTCCGGCAAGTACGCCCTGCGCAGCCGCGCGATCGACGAAAAACGCCACGCGTGCCGCGCCCTTTCAGGACGTCGGGCCACGCGGTGTTCGAATCGGCTGTGCGGCAAGTCAATTAACGACAGATCGCAACACGGATTACTGACGTGCACGGCTGGGTTTCGCACAGGAGCAATTGGAGCTGGCGAATCACATGAAGACGGAAGAAACATCGGGCAACGCCTCCATTACCCGCCGTGAAGCGATGAAGGCCGTTACCGCCACCGTACTCGGCGCGGATATCGCGCGACGGACCACGTGGGGACAAACCCCGGAAAGGCGAAAGGAGCCTTACAAGGTCCTTTGGAATGATGACACCACAAATATCCCCAAGTGGACACCGGGCGAAGTGTTTCAGGATGATCAATTGCGGGCCGCGATCGATTCGGTTTCCGACAAGGGTGTGGATGCCTACATGCTGTCTCCCGGACTCGGCTGGGTACCCTGGTGGAAAAGCAAGGTGTATCCGGATCACTACCAGTGGCGGCTCGAGGCTTTCGGGGTCAAGCCGGACTGTTTCGGCAAGTACATGCTGGCCGGAGGCGATCTGGTGCGCGCCTTGATTGACCATTGCCGCCAGAGACGCCTGGCCCCATTCGTTTCGTACCGACTAAACGATAACCATCATCAGGAGCAGCGTCATTCAGTCTGGGTGTCGCGGTTCTACGAAGAGCATCCTGAGTACCTGCTTAACCCCGAGCATTACGAAAAACAGGGGTACTCCAAGGATCGCGGCCAAAACTGGGCCATTCCGGCGGTGCGCGACTACAAGCTGTCGCTGATCCGGGAGCTGTGCGAGAATTATGACTTCGATGGTCTGGAGTTGGATTTCCTCCGCGACGACACGCTGTTCCGACAGAAGGAAACCACCGAGGAACAGCGCGTGGCCTGGATCAGCGAATTTGTCCGGGAGGTGCGCAGAGCGCTCGACGGCGGCCCGAACCAGAGCCGCCGGCGTCATCTCTGCGTCCGCATCCCCTGTGAGATCCGCAAACACGGCAGCTCGGGCATCAACGTGGCTCGTTTCGTGGAAGCAGGTGTGGATATGTTTAACCTCTCAAACTGGTACCATACCGCGCAACGGACGGACCTCGCGGAGGTGCGGAGTCTGGCCCCGCAGGCCGCGGTGTACCTGGAAATGCATTATGTGACCGCCAACAAGATGGCAAGCGGCTACGATACCGCTGCCTTTCCGCGGACCAGCAACGAGCAATTCTACACCACCGCGCACCTGGCGTACGCGCGCGGGGCGGATGGGGTGAGCTTCTTCAACATGCAGTACAACAAGCGCGCCTATGCGGTTCTGCCGCGGATTACGCAGCGAGCGTGGCTGGCCGAACAGCCCCAGTATTACTTCTTGGGCAATGTACCCTATTACCGCCAAGTGCCGGTCACCCTGGCTCCGGGCAAGCCGCACAGCTTGACGTTGGACATGGCTCCGCCACCGCTCTTCCCCAGGAAACGAATTCGGCTACGCGTTCATGCGGAGGTGCCAGTTGGGAACGCCAACTTTGAAGCGACTCTGAATGGCCGCCGTTTGACACCCAGCAGCGATGTCAGTGCCTTCTTCAATAACCCCTACGATGATATGATTAGCATGCCAGCCCAGCGGCGGGCGTTCAGCGCCAGCGGGGTCGACTTGAGGAATGGGATCAACGAGTTGACGTTAATGTCCGAAGACGAGGTCCGCGTTACCTACCTGGATGTAATGGTCGAAAGAGATACATGAGATTGAATGGCCGCCGTTTCGCCCTGCCGCTGCGGCCCGTGGCTGGAGCCGCTGCTGCATCATTCGCCCCGGCTTGAATGCAACGCATTGCGATGCGGGAGCGGCCTTCGGCAGCCGGCGTTTCCAGCACGCTGTCGAGCACCAACTGGGCGGTCGTTGGGCCTTTCGATATCGAGGCCCAGGTCGGTGCTGACGGATTCGACGATCTTCTTCCTGGTCATGCTGTGGAACCGCCCTTTCGGACACCGTGCGTCGAAGACAGCGTGCCGCCTGTCGCCTCCAACCAGTCCCCGCTTCACCGCCCGGAACGCCACCGCCGTGCGATCGGGCATGCGTTCCCTACGAATTCTGGACCAAGCCGCTCGACGCGACGCCGTAGTGTTCTCGCCGGCCTGCCCGTAATCCTGCTCATCCTGGCGCTGCCTTCGATTTTTCTGCCCGCCCTGATTCTGCCCCCAACCCCGCACGGGCCGAGGTGAGACCGGAGCGAGGTTTCTCGACTTTTGCCAAACCGCTTGACCCGCCATCGGCATGCCGGTATTATTTCCCTTATCGATAGTGAGTCTCAGTTGCAAAACGGACTCTGTTGCGGGCGGTGCGGCACTGCCCGCGGCGGGCGTCTTCAATCGGAAGGGAGTGCAAAATGCGTTCGGTTCCTACTCGGTCTGCGGCCTTTACGTTGGTGGAGTTATTGGTGGTCATCGCCATCATCGGCATTTTGGTGGCCCTGTTGCTGCCGGCTGTTCAAGCGGCGCGGGAGGCGGCGCGGCGCACGCAGTGCGTCAACAACCTGCGGCAGATCGGCGTAGCCTTACACAATTACGAAACCGCGTACCGCGTGTTTCCGCCCAGCCTGACGCTGCCCGCGTCCCGGCTCGGGGACAGCTGGTCGGCTCAGGCCCGGATCTTGCCGTTCCTCGAACAGGCGGCCTTGGCAAACGAAATCGACTTTACCCAAAAGTACGATCTCTATCCCACGGTCAAAACGTTCGGCGTGCCGACGTACTTGTGTCCGTCGGAGATCAACAATCGGGTCCGCACCGATGCGGCGGGAGTGCCGATCCACTATCCGCTGAACTACGGCATCAACATGGGGATCTGGTTTGTGTACGACGCGAACTCGAATCGCGGCGGCGAGGGGGCGTTCGTGCCCAACGGATCCCGCTCGCTGGCCGACTTCCTGGACGGGACCAGCAACACGATTGGCTTGGCCGAGGTGAAAGCCTATACGCCCTACTTTCGCGATGCGGGCTCGGTTCCGCCGACGATTCCCACGGACCCGTCCAGCTTGTGCGGGGTGGGCAGCTTCAAGTCCGATTCCGGGCACACCGAGTGGGTCGACGGCCGCACGCATCAGGCCGGGTTCACGGCCGTGTTCACACCGAACCAGCCGGTGACCTGCGTCCAGGGCGGCAAGACCTACGACATCGACTGGACCAGCGCTCGCGAGGGCGTGGCGCCGGGACCGCCTGCGGCGATTCCGACCTATGCCGCGGTTACGTCCCGCAGCTACCACGCTGGGATTGTCAACGTCCTGCTCGTCGACGGCTCGACTCGCCCCGCCAGCAACGACACCGACCTGGCCACCTGGCAAGCCCTGGCGACGCGGGCATCAGGCGAGACGCAGACTCTGGGACGGTGAGTCCGAGGCGCGGCGGCCTTGAGCGGACTGTTGCGAACTGGAACCCGAAGCGCCAGCGAGAGGGCGGCCCCCACTCGCTGGCGTTTCGGGTTACTGTCGAAGACGCGGCTAAGGCGAAAGCCACCGGACCCGTCCCAGCCAGACGGTGCCGTCGGCACCGCGGGGATGGGGCTGCGAGCCGAGGATGTACTCGGCATCCGTGACCCAGGATTCGTGCGGCGTGATCGCGGCCGCGCCAAAGTTGCCGAGCATCACGCCGCGTTCGGGCAACAGCGTCTGCTCCGTCTCGCGGATCACGTGCAATTGCTCCGGATCCACTTGGGCGACGAAAATCGGGGCCCGGTTCCGCATGATCTGATCGTTGTCCGCGCCGCGGCGAGTGTACGCCAGAAACAGGCCCTCGCGCTGTACCAGCCAGTGCGTCTGCGTGTTGTAGCTGCCCAGTTCCCGGCCGTCGTCGAACGTCCAGGCCTGGATCGGTTCGAAGTGCAAGCCGTCCCGGCCGGTCGTGACATACCCGCGAGCGTCGTTTCGCAAGGTCAGGTAGTACCGGCCTTGATAACTCGCGAGCGACGGCTCGCACAGGCCGCGTCCGCCGACGAGGGCCAGTTCGTCGCCGTGCGCCAGGTACTTCAGCTCTTGGCCGTCGAAGTTGCAATGGAGTACGGTGACCTGGTAGTCCGACCCGGTCGGGCCCTTGAAGTAGATCGGCACCAGCAGCGTGCTGTCGGCTTGCACCAGCCACTGGACACAGCCGGGGGCGACCAGGAAGAACTTGTCCTCGGTGTTCGGCATGGCCAGCATCCGCCAGGAACTCCACTGGTTCCGCTGCGGATCGAAAACGGCATAGGCGCACTCGTGCGACCGGGGCTGATCGAGCAACTGCCCGCCCCGGGGGCTGTAGCGCAGCTTGATTCCGATGGCGATCAGCTTGCCCGTCGGTGCGTGCCAGCCGGGCGTGACATCGCAGACGGCAATCGTCTCGCCGTTGGGCTCTTGACGCCAAGCCAACTCCGGGATTTCCGTCGGTCCCGTCCAGGATTTGCCCAGATCGTCGGTCCGCAGGAAGTACAAGCCGGAATAGTAGTCGCTGACGCCCAGGTGCTTTTGAATCGTGACGATCACCGCGGGCTGGCCATCCTTGCCAAGACCAGGCAGCGCCGCGGCCCGCGGATGGAACCAGCAGAAGTCCGGGCTCAATTCCCGCCGAATCGCTTCGGCCTGGACCTGAAACGGCGCCGTCACGTGGGCGGCGGACATACCTTGCCGACCGCTGTCGGTCCCGGGTTCCGCGGGCCAGGCTGTCTTCGCTCCAGGCCCGAGCAACGTCAGCAGGATAGCGGCGAGAAGAAGGTCGCTGCGTGTCATGGCGGTCTCCAGGAATTCGAGTACGACTTGGATCACCCTCCGGCCTGCGGAAGGGTCGGACGCGGTCGCGGCCGGGCAGGGCCGGCACCTCGGCGACGCAGCCGCGCCGAGCACCTCGCGGCAGTCTCAGTCGTTATAATGCGACCGCTTCGGCGTCGCCAGTCGTCGGAATCTGATTCCCAGCAACTTGAGGAGATGGAGCGGATGATGTGCCTCGCGTCGAGAACAGGTGTCGGCTTGCAGTTCCGTTGGCGTTCCTGGCTCCTGCCCGCGGCCATGCTCGCTTGCTCGGCGGGCTGGACGCTGGCCGGCGAAACGCCGCCCAGTCCTGCCGACGCACGGGAACAGGTGGGCCGGCAAGGGGACGGCCGAACCGTCTTGCCGGTGAACCAGGTCGTCACGCCGCTGGGAACCCAAGTCGAATTGCCGGGCCTGCGGCCGCAAGCCCTGGCCCTGTCGCCCAACGGCCAGTCGCTGGCCGTGTCCGGCAAGACGGCGGAAGCGCTGATCCTCGACCCGGCAACGGGCGCGATCAAGCAGCGCGTCGCGATTCGGACGGGAACGGCAGCCTCGGCCCCGGGCGCTCCGCTCGCGAATCTGATCGAACCGCGTGCCAAGGGGCAAGTCAGCTATACAGGGCTGATCTTCACTCCCGACGGGACACAGTTGCTACTGAGCAATGTGGACGGGGATCTCAAGGTCTTCGACGTCGCGGCCGACGGGACGGTGAGCGTATCGCGCAGCATTTCGCTGCCGCTGGCGAACGCGCCGCGGCGCGAGGAGGAGATCCCCTCGGGGCTGGCCTGTTCCACGGACGGCCGGCGGATCTACGTCTGCGGCAATCTGTCCAACACGCTTCTGGAACTGGATGCAGGCTCCGGCCAGGTGTTGCGCACGTGGCCGGTGGGCGTCGCGCCGTACGATGTGCTGCTGGCTGGGGGGCGAGCCTACGTGTCCAACTGGGGCGGCCGCCGCCCGCAGCCGGGCGATCTGACCGGACCTGCCGGCCGCGGAACGGTCGTGCGGGTGGACCCGGAACGGCATATCGCCTGTGAAGGCAGCGTCTCGGTCATCGAACTGGCGACGGGCCGCCAGACGGAAATCCTGGTCGGCCTGCACTCCAGCGCGTTGGCCTTGTCGCCGGATGCGAGGTACGTCGTTTGTGCCAACGCCGCGGCCGACACACTGAGCGTCATTGACACCGCCGCCGACGCCGTAGTCGAAACGATTTGGGTCAAGCCCGCTCCCAGCGACCTGTTCGGGGCTTCGCCCAACGCCCTGGCGTTCGCGCCCGACGGCCGCACCTTGTACGTCGCCAACGGCACGCAGAACGCCATTGCCGTCGTCCGCTTCGAGCCGGAGGACAAGGATTCCAAACTGCAGGGCTTGATTCCCGTCGGCTGGTTCCCCGGGGCGATGGTGTTCGACGCCGTCCGGCAGCAGCTGTGCGTCGCCAATCTCAAGGGCCACCAGTTACAGCCGCTGGCGACCAAGCCCGATGCGGCGCCGGTCGGAACGGTGGGCTTCAATACGCATCAGTACCGCGGCTCGGTATCGCTGGTCCCCTTGCCGGCGGCGGACGACCTGCCTGCGCTTTCCCAGACGGTCTGGGACAACCTGCACCGCGAGCGAATTCGCGAGGCCCAACTGCCGCCGCGGCCGGATCAGCCGCCCCGGGCCGTGCCCGAGCGGATCGGCGAGCCAAGCTTGATCCGGCACGTCGTGTACGTCATCAAGGAGAACCGCACGTACGATCAAGTGCTGGGCGACCTGGCCGAAGGAAACGGCGATCCGGGGCTCTGCATCTTCGGCGAGCGGATCACGCCCAACCAGCACAAGCTGGCCCGCGAGTTCGCGCTGCTGGACAACACCTATTGCGCCGGCATCTTGAGTGCCGACGGCCATCAGTGGAGCACGACGGCGTTTGCCTCCGATTACATCGAGAAATCATTCGCCGGATGGCCGCGGAGCTATCCGGACGGCATGGACGAAGATGACGCCGACGCGTTGGCCTACTCGCCCGCCGGGTTCCTGTGGGACAACGCCCTGCGGCACGGCGTCAGCCTGCGGAACTACGGCGAGTTCATGCAGCCTCGCGTGCGCTGGCGCGATCCGGCCTGGACAGGTTCGCCGGACTTCCTGGCGTGCTACCGAACGTGGAGGGATGGCGGTGACGAGGTGCTGTTCGAGTGCGTGCCGTCCGTCGAGACGCTGCGATCGATTTCCCCGAGTGCCTATGTCGGCTGGTCAATGGACGTGCCCGACCAGTATCGGGCCGATTTCGTGCTGCGGGAACTGCGTGAGTTCGAGGCGCGAGGCGAGTTTCCGCGACTGGTCCTGATCTGCCTGCCCAACGATCACACCAGCGGCACCAAACGCGGTTGTCCGACGCCGGCCGCCACGGTTGCGGACAACGATCTGGCGTTCGGCCGGATCATCGAGGGCTTGAGCCGGTCGAAGTTCTGGCCGCAGATGGCGATCCTGGCCATCGAGGACGATCCGCAGAACGGCTGGGACCACGTCAGCGGCTATCGCACCACCGCGTATGTGGCCAGCCCCTATGCCCGGAGGGGGGCGGTCGTCAACACGCAGTACAATACGACCAGCATCTTGCGCACGATCGAACAGATCCTGGGCTTGCCGCCGATGAACCAGTTCGACGCCAGCGCCCAGCCGATGCGGGACTGCTTTACCGACACGCCCGACTTGACTCCCTTCACGGCCCTGCCCAGCAACATCCCCTTGGACCAGATGAACGGCGATCCCCAGTCGCTGGGCGACCCGCAGCTGCAGGCGGATGCCCTGGCCTGCGAGCAGATGAACTTCCGGCAGGTGGACCGCGCTCCCGAGGACGCGCTGAACCGCGTCCTGTGGCGGGCGATGCGTGGGACGGGCGCCCCGTATCCCGAGTGGGCCGTCCACCTGGTCGCCGATGACGACGATTAGTGCGGCGGCAAACCGTAAGTGTTGGGGTGCATGGTGAGGAGTGCAAGCCCCCGAGGGGAGAATTCATCGCTCGCCGCTCGTTGGCGTTCGAGCGTCAGCGTGTCGTTTTTGGCGGGCGGAGCCCGCCTGGCACGCTCAAGCGTGGATTCCGGCGGAATCAAGTCCTCCCGTCTTCTCAGGTCCCGCCTTCGCGGACCGATCAGATCCCCTCGTGGGTACTCTCCGCTTCACGTTTGCGGGCCAGTTCGAGCAACTTTCGTGAGCGTTGCCAAGCCGACTGGGCGCGGGCGCGGCGGTGCGGTAGAACGGGACGGACGAATCCTCCCGGAGGCAATCAGCGATGAAACCAAGAGACCGTTTTCTGGCAGCCTTGCGCGGCCAACCGGTGGACCAGCCCAGCGTGGGGAACCCCACGTCGATCGCCACGCTGGACTTGATGGAGGCGACCGGATGCGGCTTCCCGGAGGTCCATACGGATGCCGACCGGATGGCGACGTTGGCGGCGGCGGGGTTCGAGCGATTGGGCTACGACACGATCGCCCCTTATTTCTCGGTGGTCCAAGAAGCGTCGGCGTTCGGGGCCCAGGTGGATTGGGCGGACCGCGACCACATGCCCGCCGTGCACCCGCCATATCGGTTCACGCAACCGGAGCAGATCGAGATCCCGGCGGGGTTCCTGGACCATCCGGCAACCAAGACGGTAATCCAGGCGATTCGCCTTCTCAAAGCTCGATACGGGGACGAAGTCGCCTTGGTCGGCAAGGTCTTCGGTCCGTGGACCTTGGCTTACCATCTCTTCGGGGTCGAGAATTTTCTCGTGCTAGTGCTGGATGATCCCGACCAGTTGCGGAGGATCCTCGACCAGCTGAAACACGTCGCGGTGTTGTTCGGGCGGGCGCAAGTCGAGGCCGGTGCGGATTGCCTGACGCTGGCCGACCACCTGACCGGGGACATGTGCCGCGCCACGGTGTACCGGGATTACCTGCTGCCGGTCCATCAGTGGCTGCATGCTCAATTGCCGTGTCCCGTCATCCTGCACATCTGCGGCCGGACGCTGGATCGGCTGGACTATATCTGCCACAGCGGCTTTGAGGCGTTTCATTTCGATTCCAAGAACGATGCCCGGACCGCCGTCGAGATTGCTGCAGGGCGGGTGCGCTTGATCGGCAATGTCAACAATCCGGACACGCTGTATTTGGGCAAGGACGAGCAGATCGACCGCGAGGTGCAATACGCGTTGGACGCCGGCGTGGCCGTGGTCGGGCCGGAGTGCGCCGTGCCGCTGAATATGCATTCCCGCCATCTGCGCCGCATCGCCCGGGCCGCGGGCAGGGATTGACCTGGCCCGTTTGCCCGTGAACGCCTGACAAGTCCCCGTCCCGCGGTCGTGACGATCCCAGGCACCTCAACATTCGGCCGCGACGGCGCACCAGCCATCAGGGCTCGATCTTGATCGGGCCCAAGACATGCCATCCCCGGACGGTTTCGCCTTCGACCGCCAAGCGGATCCACGGAGCGGCGGCCTGCCGATCCTGGAACAAGCCGACGGCCAGCCGATACGAACCGGGCGGCGCGTCGTCGAAACTCAGCGTGCAAGTTTCGCTGACCGTCTTGTCGGGCATCCAGTCCTGCGGGTCGCACTCCGCCGGCCAACACATGGCTGCGACGCGGCCTTCGGCGTCCAGCAAGCCGAGGGCCACCAGACAAGGCACATAGATTGGGGCGACTCCCGCATTGTGCCACTGGAAAGTCGCTGTAGCGGGGGAAGTCGCCGAGATCGCCCGGGGATAGCTGGCCTCGCTGAGCACGAAGTGGTAGCCCATGCGGTTGGCCAGCCGCTGGACTAACTCGGATTCCGCGGTCAGCAGTTCGAGCCCCGACTTTCCGCCGCGGCTCAGGTCAATGTAGCTGGGCTTGCCGATCTCGACGCAGTCCGCCAGCTTGTGGCCGTAACCCTTACGGTTCTCCTTGTCGCGTCCGTACCACCACTCCTGCTCCTTCAGCAGGTCATACGGGCCAAACAGCTCGAACACCGCCGGCGAGATCCCCCAGGCCCGCGCGGTTTCGCTGCCGTCGCTGTTGCCGCAAATGCCATCGCGACGAGCCACGCAGCGTTGCTCCTTGACCGCCCAGTCGTACACCGCCACGTGGGGACTTCGCTGGTTCTCGCAGGAAAGGCAGAGCGGCGTCTTCCGAAAAGCATCCAGGTGTAGTTGGACATGGTGCCGGAACTCGTCGGCCGAGATCGGCTCGCCGCCGAACGGATGCATGTGGCCTTCGCCCCAGTTGCCGTAGGAACGTATATCCAGGAAGGCGATCCGCGCATCGCCGTCGAAGCGGCGGCCCAGGGCGGCCAGGAAGCTGCCCAACTTGGCCAGGAAGACCGGATCGTTGAAGGTCGGTACGACTTTGACACCGGGGGTCCCGGTCGTCCGCAATTTCGCTTCCTTCAACTCGACGATCCGCCGAGGCGAGCCCGCATCGAAGACCCACTTCGGCGTCGAGTAACCGTCCGGCTTGGCGGTGTGCGAATTCAGGCACATCACGCCGAAGGCCGCCTGCTTGCCGAATTGCTGCCATCCCGCCAGAAACGACTCGATCGGTTCCCAGTTGAAGCGGCCCTCCTCGGGTTCCAGATCGGCCCACTCGAACCGCCGATAGCCCAAGTTCGAGACCGCTTGCAGTCGCGGGTCATGTCCGGCGGCATTGCCGTACAGCACCCAGCCTTTGCCGGGATTGAGCACGATGGTGCGGGAGGGCGTCGGTAAAACCGTCACCTTGGGCCTGATGTCTTGCGCGGCAGCGGAATCGACGCTCCCGAGGACCGCGAAGATGATCAAGATATTCTGTCGAAGCATCGCCTTGGTCTCCTTGGTTGGCATCCAGCTCACGTGCCCTTCGATTCGGCCGGCAACGCGTAATACGCGCACTCGGCAAAAAACAACTCGGCCATATTGAGTCGCGTGTAATCATAGTGGCAGATCGCTTCCCGGACGGATGCCTGACCGTCTTGATAGCCGGCCAGCGCGATCAGGGCGGCGGCGGCCAGCGGGTTTCGCATTCGCTGGGCCTCGTAGCTCTTCCGTTCCCCCAAGACACTGCGGTCGCCGGTCGAGGCCAGACGCTCAGCGTCGGCCTGCGTCTGCTGCGGAAACCAGCCGGGATACGCCTCCCGCCAGCGGGCGTGGCCGAAGAGCTTGGCATCGCTGTTGTCGAAGGTACGGTAATCGCCGATGACTGCCAAGGCCCCGCGCGAGTTGGCGTCCAGCCCCGCGCGGAACTGTGCCCGGACGGCGGCATCTGTCTCCGCGCCAGCCAGCCAAGCCAAACCCCCCTGCGAACTGACGTAAATCCACAACTGGCTCCGATCGATATGCTTGATCTGCTCGCGGTCGTAGGGGTAACCGGCGGCACAGATCTCCAGCCGCGTCCGGCCGGTTCGTTCGCAGCGCTCGCTCATCGCTTGCTGATAGCGATCGAGCCAGACGCCTTCCCCGGTCACGTCGTACATCGCCCGGAGGATGAACAAGTACATCGCCGCCCCATGGTGCCGGAACAATTGAAAGTCGCCGCGGAATTGGCCCCGAAAGGCCCCGTCACAAGGACACTTCCAGTTCACCGCCTGCAACGCCTCGGCCACCTCCCTCATCTTGTCGACGACGCTCTTTCGCTCGTCCGCGTCGGGGATGCCGCTGGTGGCGTAGGCATGCAGCCCGTAGAACCAGGGATGCGTCTGATCCTGCGAGCCGAGCGGATAGTGGCACTTGCCGTCCGTTCCCATCCCCCGCGCGATGAAGCCTGGCACCTCGGAGACCGAGGCGCAGGCCAGCAACCCCCGGACCAGACGCCGGGCCTCGTGGCGATCGGCTGCAGCGCCGCTGCGGCGAGCCCGCTGGCAGATCGCGGCCAGATACGTTCCCGTGAACATGGGCCCGTTCTCGATGGGACTCCACCAGCCGATCGCGTTGGGCCGCCCCTGCTGACAGTCTTCGGGAGTCGGCAAGTCGCCCACATAATCGTGGATCAGCCCGTCGTCCCCGATGAACTTGCTCCACAAGACGGCATGCGCCCTGTCCATCGCTGCAGCCACTTGATTGGGCGTCGGCGGAGGCCCGTTCGCGGGCAAGTCGGCCCGTGTTGCCTGCTCGCCGTACACCAGCCAAGCCACCAACAGCAGAATCCAAAATGCGGCAGATTTCATGTTGGCAATCATCCTCGAAATCACGTGAACAAACGCAGCAATCCGGAGCAATGTCCTCCCTCTCAGGAGGACGACCACGCGGCGTCCGGTCGCGAGTGGTGCCAGGGGCGCTCCTGCCCCAATTTAGCTCGGGGGCTCCATGAGCAGGGCAAAACGCAGCGGCAGGACACTCTCTTCGTTGACCCGGCAGTCCGGCAGCGCAGCGCGAAGCGACTCGATGCCCTCGCGAGTCACCTGGGGCCCAGACACCGATAGATGCTTGAGGCGGACGAGGCGTCGCAAGTGCACCAGACCCGCGTCGCTGATCGTGACGCTGGAAATGACCAGTGTTTCGAGACTGGCCAAGCCCTGCAAACGCGCAAGCCCGGAATCCGTGATGTTGGTCTGCTCGAGTTCCAGCCACTGAAGCGGCGCAAGATTTCGCAGGTGGTCAAGACCCACATCGGAAAAGCTGCCGGACAGGGCAAGAGAACGGAGGCGAGGCAGCTTTACCAGGTGGGCCAGCGAGGCGTCTGTCAAGTTCATCTTCCCTGCATCGTCCCGCACGCACAAAGCACCGAGTGAAGACAGTTCGTTCAGGTGAGCCATTCCCGCGTCGGTGATCTGCGAGCAACCGTCGATCAGCAACATCCGCAGATGGTCGCCGGCGGCCAGGCATTTCAGTCCGTTATCGGTAATCAGGCTCCCGCGAAACTCGATTCCCAGGAGGTTCCGGAGCGGCGTCGAGTTCGCGAGGCTCTCGAGCCCCCGGTCGGTGACCGCAACCAGGGTGATCCTCCGCACGTCGGCGAATTCACGCGGATGCTGGGCCAGGATTTCCACGGCCTGGTCTGTTTCAAGGTGCAACGAGGTGACGCGCTGGAAGTCATCCAGCCCCAGAAGGGTCGTCAACCGGCGATACCAACTGTCGTCGTCGGAATAAACGAAGCTTACCGCATAGCCGCCGGCTGCCCCCAGCAGCCGTTGCGCTTCCCAATCACGGGACGCGGAATGCAGGCGATTGCCGACGACTGCGGAAAGCAGGCAAACGACGGCCATCCCGGCCAGCAGGGTGCGCAAGCGGAAGCGGTACTGGCTGCGGGCCAGCGATCGCAGGGTTCGCCAAGTCAAGATTCCGGCCGCCGTGACCAACGTCAGGCCGGCCAGGGGGACGGTCCAGTCGGGCAGGTCGCGAGGCTGGATGTCCCACAGGAACGGCAGCAAGGCAAGCTCGCTGAGGAGCAGGAGATACCCCGCGCCAATTCCCAGCATCAGCAGGGCTCGTCGGCACGCCCGCCAACGGCCGCCAAGCCCTCCACGCGGTTCGTTCGCTCCCGTCATGATTCGGCATCCTATCGAGCAACCAGGCTGACCGTCAGCGTGCTGTTGGATGGCGTCCAGCCTTGGGCCGTCCCATCCGCGAAATCGGACAGCACGCGCGCTCCGTAGTCTGCGCGTTCCACCGGCGCGGCTCCGTTCGCCAGCGATCCGCTGACGCCCACGAACAGCACCAGAGCCCATTTCACCGCCTGCCGCATGACAGCCTCCCCAGAAAAGCCTGCGGACGATTCGCTGCCGCAGGTCCGGTACGCCCCCTCCTCACGCAGCGAGTTCGCTCACGCCAAGCCTAACCGATCCGCCCGTGCGCGGGCAAGCCCGTGGCGGGCGAGGCTGTTGGGCGCGACCGTGGCGGACGCGACATTAGCCGGCCTCCCCAATTGGAACTAGGTCATTGTCGCGAGGGGTATGCGGCGTACGATTGGCGTTGGCTCGTTTAGCCGCGACCCAACGGGGAGCGAGTCGTCCGCGCGCTCCCCGTTGGGTCGCGGGTAAACGAGGATCGGCGAATGTGCTATCCCCAACCGCGTGCGGTATCAAAGTACAGCCAATCATGGTTTTACCCTTCCATGATTTTGTCTTAGCATGGCTTGCCGGAGTTCGTCGCCTCCGGTACTTTCCTGCGGATCACGGCTGCCGATTCGGACGGAAACGCTTAGAATGCTGACAAGTGACTATGCCGCTGAAGGCTCACAGGAGTATCGAGATGCCGTTTCGCCCTGTCCTGTTTGGTTTGTCTGCCCTGCTGACCGGCGGTGTCGTTTCTGCGTTTGCGGCGGACGAACCGGCGGTTCGTCCCCGGATGCACTTTGCCGACAGCGTCTCCGGGAAGCCGTTCTCCAAGGATCCGGCCGTCGTCAAGTTCCAAGGCCGGTACCTGCTGTACTACTCGCTGCCACCCTACGAAGGCAAGCCCACCAAGGGCTGGAGCATCGGCATCGCGGCCAGCAGCAACCTGGTCGATTGGAAGAAAGCCGGCGAGTTGACAAACGAGGGGGCGGCGGAGGAGAACGGGTTCTGTGCTCCGGGGGCGATCGTGCTGCACGGCAAGGTCCACCTGTTCTACCAGACGTACGGTAACGCCCGGCGGGACGCCATTTGCCACGCCTGGTCGAGCGATGGCTTGCGGTTCACCCGCAATCCGACGAATCCCGTCTTCCAACCCACGGGCGACTGGACCTGCGGCCGGGCCATCGACGCCGACGTGATCGAGCACGAGGGCCGCTTGCTGCTGTATTGGGCCACGCGCGACCCGGCCTTCAAAGTCCAGATGCAAGGCGTTGCCGCCGCGTCCCTTGACAGCGATTTCAGTCGCGGCCAGTGGACCCAACTGAACCCGGACGGCCCGATTCTGCAGCCGGAACTGGCCTGGGAGCGGCAATGCATCGAAGCGGCCGCCATGGCCAAGCGCGACGGGCGGTTGTACATGTTCTACGCCGGGGGCTACAACAACGAACCCCAGCAGATCGGCGTGGCGGTCAGCGGCGACGGGGTTCGCTTCACGCGTCTGTCGGACCAGCCGTTCCTGCCCAACGGCTCGCCCGGCTCGTGGAACTCCAGTGAATCCGGCCATCCGTACCTGTTCCAGGACGACGATGGCCGCGACTACCTGTTCTTCCAAGGCAACAACGATCGCGGCCGCACGTGGTACCTGTCGATGGTGCCGATCGTCTGGAAAGACGGAAAGCCAGTGCTTGGGGAACCGTAGGGACCGTCTTGGGCCGTGCAACCAGGCCCCGTCAATCGCGTCATCAGGGAGGCATCATGTTGCGACTGCTGCAAGCGATCTGTTGGTGGATCGCGCGGTGGGCTCTGCATCGGCGGTACGCCGTGCAAGTGGTGGGGCTGGAAAAGCTGCAGGGGCTGCACGGGCCGACCCTCGTGCTGCCGAACCATCCCGGCTACATCGACCCGCTGTTGGTCTGGAGCCACGTGCGTCTGGCCCAGCCGGTGCGGCCTGTGGCCACGACGACAATGTACCGGAAGCCATTCCTGTTGCCCGTGATGCATCTGGTCCAAGCTCTGGAAGTGCCCGACTTGAGTACCCACAGCTTGTCGGCCCGCGAGCGGACGTTGGCGATGATCGACGCGGTCGTCGCCGGACTGGAACGCGGCGAGTGCTTCTTGATCTACCCGTCCGGCCGCGCGATGCGGAATGGGCGCGAGGAGGTCGGGGCGGCCCGCACGGCGGCCGAGGTGCTGGCCCGCTGTCCGCAGGCCAACGTCGTGTTGGTGCGGACGCGGGGTTTGTGGGGCAGTATGTTCACCTATGCCCGCACGGGCAACGCCCCCAACCTGGCCCGCTGTGCGCTTCGCGGCCTGGCGTGGATGGCTGCGAACCTGATCCTGTTCGCCCCGCGGCGACGGATTGTCATGACCATTGAACCGGTCCCGCGGGAGCGTCTGCCCGAGCCCAAACGCGAGACACTGAATCCATTTCTGGAGTCTTGGTACAACCAAGAGGGCCCGGAAACGCCGGTATTCGTGCCCTATCACGCCTGCTTCGGACCGCGGCAGTACAAGTTTCCTGCGACGGCCGACTCGGCCGCAACAGACCCGGGACAGATCCGGCCAACCACGATCGCCGCCGTCACGGAACTGTTGGAAGAGTGCCTGGGACGCCCACTGGCGGCGCACGAGCAGACCGCTGGCACGACGCTGGACGAACTGGGGCTGGACAGCTTGGACCGCATGGATCTGGCGATGCGGATCGAGGACCGGTTCGGATTCCGTTCGCCGGAGGTCGCCAAGTCGGTGGGCGAGTTGTGGGCCGTCGCCGAAGGCCTGGTCGCCGCGGCGGACGACGCCGGAGCGTCAGTTCCCGCGCTCTGGCGCCAGCCGCCCCGGACGGCGAAACCGGTGGAGATCCTCGCCGATACCATCCCGGAAGCATTCCTGCGCCGCGTTCTGGCAGACCCGACCGAACCGTGCGTCGCGGACCGGCTGTCCGGAACACTCACCTATCGTCGCCTGTTGGTCGCTACGCAGTTGCTGGCCGCCCAGTTTCGGACGCTTCCCGGCGAGGCGGTCGGCGTATTGCTGCCGGCCTCGGTGGGCGCGGACGTGGCGTTCTTCGGGCTGCAGTTGGCGGGCAAGTTGCCGGTGATGCTGAACTGGACGACCGGGCCGGCCAACTTGGCCCACGCCGTCGACAAGTTGCAGCTGCGCCGGGTCATTTCCTCACGCAAGCTGGTCGATCGGCTGGGCGTCGAAGTTCCCGGAGCCGAGTACGTGTTTCTGGAGGACGTGCGGTCGCGGATCGGCAAGCTGGCGGCCTTGTGGACGCTGCTGGCGGCCCGCCTGTTCCCGCGGCGCTGGCTCCGCCGACTGCCCGCGGTGCGTCCCGATGACCCGGCGGTCGTCCTGTTCACTTCCGGCTCCGAGAGCATGCCCAAGGCGGTCCCGTTGAGCCACCGCAACCTGTTGGCCAACGCGCGGGCCGCGATCGAGCCGCTGGGGTTGACCAACCGCGACCGTATGCTGGGCTTTCTGCCGCCGTTTCACAGCATGGGCCTGCTGGGCAATATTGTCGCGCCCGTGCTGGGAGGTTTGCGCGTCGTGCACTACGCCGATCCGACGCATGCCGCCGGCTCGCTGCAGACGATGGTGGCTTTTCAAACGACGCTGTTGATCACGACCCCGACGTTTTTCAATTACATCCTGGCGCTGGCACAACCGGGCGATCTGGATTGCTTGCAACTGGTGCTGACTGGAGCCGAGAAATGCCCCCAAGCGGTTTTCGCCCGGGCGGCACAATTGGCTCCCCAGGCGAAGATCGTCGAAGGCTATGGGATCACGGAGTGTTCGCCGCTGGTCTCGATCAACCGTCCGGACCGACTCCGGGCCGATACGGTCGGATTCCCCCTGCGCGGCGTCGAACTCCGCGTGGTCGATCCTGAGACCCATCAGCCCGTCCCCGCGAACGCGACGGGCATGCTGCTGGTCCGAGGTGACTCGGTCTTCTCGGGCTACTTGCATCATGACGGTCCCGAGCCGTTTGTCTCGGCGGACGGAAAACGTTGGTATGTAACCGGCGACCTCGTCCAGATCGACGCCGAGGGATTTCTCCATTTTCGCGGACGCCTGAAGCGGTTTGTGAAGGTTGGGGGCGAGATGGTCTCGCTGCCGGCCCTCGAGGAGCCCCTGGCCGTCCGCTGGCCGCCGACGGAGAATGGACCGCAAGTGGCCGTCGAGGGGCTGGAGATGGCTCACGGACGGCGTATCGCGCTGTTCACAACCAGGGAGATTGCCTTGCGGGAGGCCAACGCGGTCCTGGTGGAGGCCGGATTCCGCGGGGTCATGCGGTTGGACGAAGTGCGCCGCGTGGACGCGATTCCCGTGCTCGGGACGGGAAAGACCGACTACAAGGCACTAAGGCACATGCTGGCTGCGGCGGGGCCGGACGCTCCGCGTCAAGACCGGTGACAAAGGGGAGTGCGATGCACGCTTGGCGAGTGCCGACTGGGTTCTTCGTGGTCATCCTGTCAACGGCGCTGGCGGGCGTATCGCCGGCGTCCCACGCCGGCGAACAGTCCGCAGAACCGGTGGTGTATTATGACCTGACGCCTCTCGGGACGTTGGACCTGAAGGATCCCCAACAGCGGCGGCGGCTCTGGGACGAGATCCACCTGGTCGTGTCCCTGCAGGGACTGGCCAATCGGGACGCGCCGCGACTGTTCTTGCGCTGCCTTCCGGAACCCGATGATTTCTGGTGGCAGCGAATGCGGGAGGACGGCGGCTGGCTCGCCCAGCGGCCGGTGGAGACGATTCGCAGCTTGGACGACCTGTTGCTGCGATTTCGGCCGCACTATCAAGGCGCCGTCGTCTGGGACGAGCGTGTCCCGGCCACGTCGAACCTGGCCTCCACCATCGCCGGCTGCGACAGCCTGCTGTGCCTGCGCTATGATGCTGCGCCCGACTCGTTGTATCGCCGCTTGACGCACGACGCCGGCCCCCTGGCGAGCGGCGTGCGATTGCTGGCGGCTGACGGAGCGCCTTTGTTCACCGGGCAAGGCACCATTGCCGGCACGCAGATCCCCTCGACGGGCAGCGCCAAGTGTGATGCGTATCGGTGGCTGATCGAGCACTACGTCAAGACCGGCAAGACGGATCCGCAGCGGCTAGGGTACTATCTGGACGCCTTCTGGCTCCAATGCCATGCCGCGATCGCGCCGCAGAATCACACCCTGATGAACCACGACTTTGTGATCGCCCGCCGCGGGCTGGTCTTCGACTTGAACGTCTGGGACGACGAGGCTTGCGTCGACGATCCCGGTCAACGGCCGGGGACCGATGCGGCGACGCTGAAGGCCATCCTGCAGGCGACCCAGCAGCGCGCCGGCAAGGATGCCTGCCTGCACGCCGCCGGCTTTGTCCCGTGGGCTTACAAGTACACCGATTTCCAGAACGGCGTTTGGGCGGCCAAGGGGCGGCACGAGGCGGTCCCGACGGAATGGAAGTACGCCGAGATCCTGTCCTGCTACAACGCGTTCATGGACGCCGACGCCATCGGCCTGGGCGCGATGGCCAACGCGTCTTTTTACCAGCACTATCCATTGGCCGAGCGTTATTGCCAGAATCCGAAACCAACGCGTGAGAGCCTGCAGGCCCGCGGCATCCTGGATGCCCAGGGGCGGATTGTGCCACGCCGCTACGTCGCCCACTACGTCGGCGACTATGACTCGGCCGCCTGGCTGTATCATCAGTTGCCTCGCATGTGGAGCGATCCCGCGCGGGGCACGCTCGCCTTGTCCTGGGCCTTCAATCCCAATCTGTGCGAGCGATTTCCGTTGGGGATGGCCTGGGCCTGGCAACAGCGGACGGCGAACGATTTCTTCGTCGCCGGCGATTCGGGGGCTGGCTACCTGAATCCCGGGCTGCTGACGCCTCCCCGGCCGCATTCCGGCCTGGATTCGGGCCTCGCCGCGTGGGAGCGGCACTGCCAACGGTTCTTTTCGCAATGGGACATCAGCCTGACCGGTTTTGTGATCGACGGTTTCGGCCCCGGCCTGGCGTCCGCAGGGCTGGATGCCTACGCGAGGTTTTCTCCCGGCGGGATTGTGGCGCAGAAGATCGGGGGCCAAGGCGTGCACCAGGGAATGCCCTTCCTGCGCATGCGCGGCGATCTGCCGAGCGATCCCCGCGAGGCGGCCAGCATGCTGCGCAACGGAACCAGCGGCCCGACGCCGCGTTTCGCCGTGTTCCGTTCGATCTTGCAGACTCCGACCTGGTATGCCAACGTCGAGCGTGAACTCAAGTCGCTGGCCGGTGACGAGGTCCAACTGGTCGACCTGTACACCCTGCTGTGGCTGGTGCGGGAATACGAAACGCACCGAGCGCAGTACGCGTCGGACCAGTTCGAGCGGGCCCGGGAGGTCTCGGCACGGCCCGGGCGGTCCAGTGGCCTGGATGCCGTCTACGTCGACGACGGCCGGTTCACGGTCGAGCAGGCGGACAACGGGATGTATTGGCTCTTGCCGGCTCATCCCCGGGCTCGCTACCTGTACTTCGATGTCGCGGACAGCTTCTACCGCCCGGGCCAAGGCGAATTGGAGATCGAGGTCGAGGCTTTGGACACCGAACGCCTGAGATGGGGGCTGGAATACGATTCCACCGATACCGCCGCAACGCTGGGCGGTGCTTACAAATCGTATCCGCACGTCGTCCAGGCGGAGGGCAGTGGCGCGTGGCGCAAGACGGTGTTCCGGATCGCGGATGCACGGTTCCAGGGCGCCCAGAACGGAGCGACCGACTTCCGGTTTTATTATCTGGACGCGCCGTTTCAGGTGCGCACGGTCGTCATTCGCCGGGCCACGGACAGCCGCCCAGAGCCCGGCCCCTGATCGAGTCCCGCCGACGGGCACCGCAGTGCCCCGGCTCCGAGAAGGAAGATCCATGCCCGAATTGCCTGAAGTCGAAACCATGCGGCGCGGAATCCTGGGGATTGTCGGCGCGCGGATCACCGGTATCGAGGCGCTGGCCGGCGGTCTGAAACCGATTCGCATCCGCCCTCGGCCAGCATTGCTTGCCCGCCAGACGGCCGGCCGCCGGATCGTCGGCATTGAACGCTATGGCAAACGGGTCGCCCTGCGGCTGGACAGCGAAGCGGTCTTGGTCTTTGAGCCTCGGATGACCGGCCTGGTACTACTGGCGGATCCGCCGGATCGCGAGCACCTCCGGGTTTGCGTGCATCTGGCAGGGGGCTCGTCTCGGCAACTGTTGTTCTGGGACCGCCGCGGACTGGGTTCGGTGCGACTGCTGCAACCCCGCCAGTTGCTCGCCGAGTTGGGGCCGGAGAAACTGGGGCCGGATGCACTCGAGATCACGCTGGACCAACTCCACGAGCGGTTGCATTCGAGCCGCCGGGCGATCAAGGTGGCGCTGCTCGACCAGCGGGCGGTAGCCGGAATTGGCAATCTGTATGCCGCGGAGATGTTGCACGTCGCCGGCATCCACCCGGCCCAGCGCTGCGACCGTTTGACGTCCGCCGAGTGGGAGCGTCTGCACGCTGCGTTGTGCGATGTCTTGTCTGAAGCCGTACGTTACGAGGGCTCCACCTTGTCCGACGGCACCTACCGCAACGTCCTCAACAGCCCGGGCAGCTATCAGAATCACCATCGCGTTTACGACCGCGCGGGCCACCCGTGCCCCACCTGCGGCGGCGGGCCCATCCGGCGGATCGTCCAGGCCCAGCGCGCGACCTTCTTCTGCCCCGACTGCCAGCGGCGGCGGGGCGGTCGACGGATTGGCAAGCCGTGAGGTTCGCTCCCGATCCTATCTGGTGGCGCACGTTTTGCATTGCTAGGATGTTGGTTGCGACGTGACTGGGATGATTCCACGTCCAAATTGGCTTGAAGGGGACCCGCTCGAACAGGAACCGAAAGGGTGCGACATGTTCCGCCGCTGGCTGCGACATCCGAAGATCCTCCTGGCCGTCGCTGCGACAGCGTTGTTGCTGGCGACCGTCGGCGGCGTGTCTGCGTGGATGTACAGGCAGGCCAGGAACAAACAGCTCCTGCTGAACGCGGCCGCGGCCGCGGAACAAGCCGGCGACTGGGCCACGGTCGAGTCGGCACTGCGCCGCTATGCGAGTCTGCACGGCGACGATGCGGAAATCTGTCAGCGAATCGGCCGGGCGATCCAACGAGGAGCAGCCGACGATCAGGACCGACGCCGCGCGGTGCCGTTCCTGGCCAAAGCGGTCGGCTTGGACCCCAAGAACGACTCGGTGCGGCTCCAATTTGCCGAGCTGCTGGTGGACGAGAATCCGGTCGAGGCGGCCAAGTCGGCCGATATCGTCCTGCAGACCCAGCCGGACAGCCCCGCCGCGTGGTGCGTCAAGGCATTGGCGCTGGTCCGCATGCTGCCCGGAACGGATGCCTCCGAGGACCGGTTGCTGGAAACCCAGCGGGTCCTGGACAAGGCACTCGGCTACCAGCCGGGCCACCTGCGGCTGGCAAGCGCGTTTGCCGAGTTCAGCCATCGAAACGCGGCCCGGCTGGCCACGGCGCTCGGAAAAAGCCCCGCCGACCTGGACGCCGCCGCGTGCGCCGCGCTCGACCGCGCTGTCGAGCAGGCCGAGGACGAAGCGGAAGCAAGGCTGACACGGGTGCTGTTCCGCCGCCAGCTGGCCACGACCACCGCCGAGGATTCGCTCATCAAACAAGATCTGGAACGGCTGGTCGAATTGCGGCCCGCGAGCAACGTCATCCGCCTGCTGGCCGCCGGCCGGGCCGCCAGGCAAGCCTTTCCCGCCGCTCCCCGCAGCGGCAGCCAGGCGGCCGACACTGCCGCCCTGGCCGATGCCAAGTCCCAGTTGGAGGCCGCCGTACAGAACCGGGCGGACGACCCGGTTCCGTACTGGTCGCTGGCGCAGCTGCAGTGGTGGTCGGGAGAACGCGAGGCCGCCGTGAAGACGCTCGAACAGGGGCGGCAAGCCGTGGGTGCCGACAACGTCGTCTTGAACCTGCGATTGGCCGAACTGCAGCTGGCCGAAGGCCAGTGGGCCGACGCCAAGAATACCCTGCAGACGTTGAACGAGATCATCGCGGATGCGGAGCAGTTAACGGAAGCCGCGTCGGCCGGCACGTCGCCCGCCCCCAACGCCTCGCCCGCCGCCGCGGCCTCGGACGCGCGCCCGACGCCCATTAACCTGCGTCCGATCGTCGATCTGCTGTGGGTCCAGTGGTGGCTGGCCGTTCCCAACCCGGAAGCCGATCCCCAGCGGGCCCTGCCTGTGCTGGACCGCTATACGGAAGACAGTCTGCAGCCCGGGATGCGCGGGTTGGCGATCTACCTCCGCGGCCTGGCCCTGGCGAGCCTGAGCCGCTGGGACGAGGCCGCCGAGACCTTTTTGCGCGCCGTGCAGTTCGTCGAGGGCACCGTGTTGCCGCGGCTGGGCGTGGCCCACGCGTACTACCGGCTGGGCCGCTACCGTGAGGCGGTTGCCCAATACCGCTACGCGCTCGACTTGCTCGAACAACGGAAAACGGAACAGCTGAACGACACCCAGATCTGGATCGAAGTCGCCCACGGGGCGATTGCCGAGCAATCGCAACAGCCGGCGTGGAACCGCGACTGGAAGACGTTCCAGGACGCCTTGGCCCACGTTCGTGAGCGGTTGCCCAAGTCGCCGATCCCGCTGTTCCTCGAACTCGAGGCAGGCCGCTGGAATGCCGATCCCAAGGTGCGGGCCGAGGCCGAGGCACGCTTGCCACAAGCCGAACGCGAGTTCGGCCAGGAGGCGGAATTCTGGGGCCTGTTGGCCGCCTATCGCTTGCGGACAGGCGACGTGGACGGTGCGGAACAAGCCATTCAGTCTTGGGAGCAGAAGGCCGGCCAGCCGGCAGGCGAATTCCGCGCCGAGTTGGCCCAGGCCAAGGGTGACTGGGAAGCCGCCGATCGCGGCTGGCAGGCGGCATCCGCGGGGTTGTCGGAGCATCGGCAGCGCCAGTACCTGACGCGCCGCGTGCAACTGGCCATGCAGACCGGCCGTAGCGAGCAAGCTCGCGAGTGGCTCGCCGCGTGGTCGGCGGCACATCCCGGCGACGCGCTGAGCCAGTTCGAACTGGCGCAGATTGCGTGGGCCGTCGGCGACGTGGCAAGCCTGAAGCAAGCCGCCGAGGCCCTGCAGAAGCTCGAGGGGGCTGCCGGCCGCCGGTGGCGGATCGTCCAAGTCCAGGCGTTGCTGCTGGACGCGGCGGGCAAGAGCGGTCCGGCCGCGCGAGACGAATTGCAGCGGGCCTGTGCGGAATTGGTGGCCAAGTTCCCGGAAGATCGCCAAGTCCGCGTGTTGCAGGGCTTGGTGGCCGAAGCCACAGGGCAGCCGCGCGAGGCGGTGAAAGCCTGGCGCCAGGCGGTCGCCCAGGGCGAACAGAACCCCGGCATCCTGCTGCGATTGGCCGGATTGCTGTACGAGCAGGGCCAGTCCCGGGAGGCGCTGGAATTGTGCCTGACCGTCGCCTCGTCCGCGACGGACTGTCGCGCCGCCATGCTGGCGGCGCGGATCCTGACCACCGCGGTCGTGAACCCGAACGACGTGGCGCACGCCGAAGAGATGTTCCAGGCCATCCTCGATGGACCGCCGCGCCGCGACCTGCCGGTGCTGCTGCTGAACTTGGCCGTCCTGCGGGAATACCAGGGCCGGCCGGACGAGGCGGTCGCGTTGACCCGCAAGGGCTTGGAACTGCAGCCCGAAGCCGCAGAATTGAAAAACAACCTGGCTTGGTTCCTGACCGCATATTTGAATGATCAGGCCGCCGCCCGAACACTGATCGACCAGGCGATCCAAGCCGTCGGCCCCCTGCCGTCGCTGCTGGACACGCAGGGCGTAATCTTGATGTATGCAGCCCAACCCGCCGACGCCATTCGCGTCCTGGAATCGTGCACGCAGGGGGACGCGGTCCCGGCCAGCCGCCTGTTGCACCTGGCGGAAGCCTATCTCCAGGGCGGCAGAAAAGCCGATGCCCAACAGGCGCTGGAACGGGCCGAAAAGCGCGGCGTCGCCGGACTCTCGCCCCGTGACCGCCGGGCGTACCTCCGCTTAAAGGCCCTGCTATGAAACGCCTGAACTGGCTCGCCACCGACGTCCTGGCCGCAGTCGTCTTGGCCGGCACCGCCGTGCTGTTGTACGGCGAGTCGTTTCGGCGCGGAGTCGATCTGGGTACGCTGGGACTAGGCGTGGCGGCCCTGGGGCTGTTCGTGATGCTTGGCAGCCCGTGGCCGTTCCAGCCCACGCGCCGGCCGAGCAACCTGCCGGCGCTGGCCGTGGTCTCGCTGGGGTTCGTCGTCGGCTTGGCGTTCGACCTGCTGCTGCCGATCGCGATCGCCTGGTCGGCCTTGCTCTGGGCCTGGCTCAGCAGCCGCCTGCCTGAGGACAGGCTGCCGCGAGTCCGGCGGTTGCTGCTGTTGACCTTGCTCGTCTTTCCCTGGGCCGACCTGGACATCAAGCCGGTCCATTGGGCAATGCGGATCTCGGCGGCGAGCGTGTCGCAACACGTGCTGACTTGGGGCGGCCTGCCGACGACTCGCGAAGGCACGCTGCTGCTGGTCGCGGGGCATCCGGTCGAGATCAGCGAGGACTGTGCCGGCGGCGAGACTTTGCACGCGATGCTGGTCGTGGGCTTGGCGGCCGCCTATGTGTATCTCGAGCGGCGCTCGCTGGTGGCGTGGTTGCCCGTGCTGTGCGGTTTCGCCTGGTTGGCCAATACGCTCCGCGTGCTGCTGGTCTCCGTCGCGGTCGGCGGGTTCCCCAACTCGCCCTACCTCGCCTGGGTACACGACGCCGGGGGCTGGCTGGTCGTGGCCCTGATGCTGACCCTGTGCATCGCCGGTTTCGCCGGCTGGAATCGGTTGCAGGCCTCGGTACGCGCTCGGCGGATCGAGTCGGCAGGCAGCGAGGCCGGCGAACGGAGGAGCCGGGGGACGGAGGGCACGGCCGTCCGGGTTGCCTTGTGGAGTCTGCTGGGGATCGCCGTGACCGTCGGCACGGTGTGGCGGATGTTCCCGTTGCCGGACGCCGGCGAGCGGTTGCGGCAGTTGCCCACCGCCAGCGGTGGTTTGCCCGGCCGGGAGATCCCGCTGACGGAATCCGAAATCCGCCGCTTGGGCGGCGCCCAGGCGGTCAAACGCGCCTATCGCTTCGGGGGCCGCGAATTCCTGGTCACCGTGATCGATGGGACGCTGAACCGCCGCGCCGTGCATGATCCCATGTTCTGCTGGACCATCACCCGGTCCACGGAACTGCCCCTGGCTGGCGGCAGCGGGACGGCCCTCCGAGTCGTGGAGAATGGGCAGGAGAAAGAAGTCCTGTTCTGGTTCAGCGACGGGGTCAATCGGCACGCCTCGCCGGCCCGCTACTGGCTGCAGGCCAGTTGGCGCCGCGCCACCTTGGGCCGCCTGGGCGGCGAGCCGCTGTTGTTCATCGTCGAACCGCTGGACGCGGGCCCGGTCAACTGGTTCCGCGTGCTGGATGGACTCCCGTGGCTGCTGGAACTCTGAAGGTCCCATCCGCCCGACGCCCGCAATGTCTCTCCTGTTCGGCTGTCCCACTTCCTCAGCGGAATTTTGTCACGCCTGGCGTCGGCAGCGGGTACTGGCCTTCGGCATCGGGCTTGGTCGGCGGATCCGCGTCCAGGGCCAGCCGGGGCGGAGCCACCACGGATTGACTGCCCATGGCCTGGTCCCAGGTAATCAGTTGGCCGGTGTAGCCAGCCCAGGTGGTCATGATGGCCAGCATGCTGCTGCGGGCCATGTACAGCGTGTTGTTGATCGGCTGGCCGCTGCGGATCG
>CAIYOB010000083.1 GCA_903927685.1 uncultured Planctomycetaceae bacterium | reverse complement strand
TCAGTTCAGCAACGACCTGGATTGGATCTGGTACGAGTTGTGGCACCACGAAGGCCGCCGCGCGCGGCATGGCGCATCCATGATGGGCCCCGATTACACCCATTGGCACGGGACCTATGAAGTGGCCAAACACTTCTACTCCGAAATGGTGCCCGAGTTGGAGCATCTGATCGACAAGGGCAAGGCGTCGGGCGACGCGGCCAAGGCCACCGCCGCCGAAACGCTGGCCAAGAAGCTCGACGAGGTCCTGAACTCGGCCAACCACCGTTGGTATCTGGACAAACAGGATCCCGCCGAACGCGAAGAACGCCGTCTGAGGCAGGAAGAGTTCAAGAAACGGTACGGGCAGTAGGCTTTGCCAAGGACTGGCGGGTCCTGTGTCAGCACGTCGGGGACGCCGCTCGACCGCCAAGAAACGAACCGGGCCGGCTTCGCGAACAGCCGGCCCGGCCCGGATCACACGTACGGAGCGTACGGTCAATTAGATGTCATAATACAAGCAGAACTCGTAGGGATGCGGCCGCAGACGCACCGCGTCGACTTCGTTCTTCCGCTTGTAGCTGATCCACGTCTTGATCACGTCATCCGTGAACACGTCCCCGCGGAGCAGGAACTCGTGGTCGGCTTCCAACGCGTCCAAGGCGGCGTCCAGCGAACCGGGGGCCTTGGGTACGGCGGCCGCTTCTTCCGGAGGCAGGTCGTAGATGTCCTTGTCCAGCGGATCGCCCGGGCTGATCTTGTTCTGGATTCCGTCGATCGCCGCCATGACGATCGCCGAAAACGCCAGGTACGGGTTGCAGCTCGGATCCGGGCAGCGGTATTCGATCCGCTTCGCCTTGGGGCTCGGGCTGTACATCGGAATCCGGCAGCATGCGGAGCGGTTCCGTTGCGAGTAGGCCAAGTTCACCGGCGCTTCGTAGCCGGGAACCAATCGCTTGTAGCTGTTGGTCGTCGGATTGGTCAAGGCGCACAAGGCGGCGGCATGCTTCAACACGCCACCGATGGCGTACAACGCCATTTCGCTCAATCCCGCGTACCCGCTGCCCGCAAACAACGGCTCGCCGTCTTTCCAGAACGAGAAGTGCGTGTGCATGCCGCTGCCGTTATCGCCGAACATCGGCTTGGGCATGAACGTCACGGTCTTGCCGTACTTCTTGGCCACGTTCTTGATGATGTACTTGAACGTCAGCAACTGGTCGGCCATCCGCACCAGTTCCTGGAATCGCAGGTCGATTTCCGACTGGCCGGCCGTCGCGACTTCGTGATGCTGAGCCTCGACATCGAGTCCGCACTCGATCATCGTCTGCATCATCTCGTTGCGCATGTCCATCAGGGCATCGGCGGGCGGAACCGGGAAATAGCCTTCCTTGTGCCGCAGCTTGTACCCCAGGTTCGGCTTCTCGTCGCGACCGCGATTCCATTCGGCCTCGATGCTGTCCACGTAGTAGAACCCGTGCTGCGATCGCTGATCGAACCGGACGTCGTCGAAGATGAAGAACTCCGCCTCCGGGCCGATGTACGCCGTGTCGGCGATCCCGGTGCTCTTCAGGTAGTTCACCGTCTTCCGCGCCACGTTCCGCGGATCGCGGGAATAATCCTCGCGGGTGATCGGGTCCTGGATGTTGCAGATCAGAACCAGCGTTGTCAGCTGGGTAAAGGGATCGATGAACGCCGTGTCCGGCTGCGGCAGAATGAGCATGTCGCTCTCGTTGATCGCCTGCCAGCCGCGGATGCTCGAACCGTCAAACCCCAACCCCTCTTCGAACACGTCCTCGTCCAACTTGGTGACGGGAATCGTGTAATGCTGCCACAGACCGGGGAAGTCCATGAACCGCAAGTCGACCGCCTTGACATCCTTTTCTCGACACAATGCCAGAACTTCTTTGGGCGTCACTAAACGTCTCTCCTTACGCTAGAGCCAAGAAACCAGAAGGAATTCGCACCTCCGCCAGATCACTGCCGAAGGCTATCACTGTGCTTGCCTGGGACTTTGATCAAGGCTCGCAACACGGCGAACCGGAAGCCACAAGGTTTTCGGCTGGCACAATAGCAATGCCAGTGCCGACTGGGATTGAAACCTGAGAATCGCACTGCAACTGCTTATTTGGAAACATGTTGCGTCTTTTCTTCGGACATTCCGGCCAGAACAGACCACATTCGCACGTGCCTGTTTTCCTGGCAAGGCGGATTACAAAGCGGGCAACCGAGCGGCGAACTCGCTTTGTCGAGGCAGCTGAGTACGGTCTTTTTGCGTCGCTGGAACGGACAGGCAATGGAGTAGATTGGGAGAGGCACGTACCATTTCGTGATCCGGGATATCTGGGGTGATCCGAAAATCTGGCCCAGCAGGACAGAAAACTCAAGCCGTTTGACTGGGAGCGGTGTTAGAATACGGTCGTCCTGCCGACTCTGAACGAGGTGGGCTCGACCTGCCCGGGCCCTGTGTGCCGAGCGGTGGCTCGATCTGGCCCACACCCCGGTTTGCACCCCCAGGCAGTCGTCAATCCTGCGAAGGACAGCGCCGTGTCGGAGATGAATTCTCAAGCATTTGATCCTGATCCGGGCAGTTCCCTGCCGACCGACTCGACTTCTTCGCCCGCAGGCGGCGTTCGCTGGCTGCGCATGCTGGTGGCCGTGGGTTTCGGTTTGGCCTTGGTGGGTGGTGCGGGCTACGCGGCGTCCTTGGTCTTTCAATCGTCCGAGTCCGCGCCGCGTACCTCGGTGCTGACTCACGCGGTGCAGCGCGGCGAGATGCTGGTGACCGTGACCGAAGACGGGAATGTGGAAAGCGCCAAGAATATTGAGATCAAATGCCAGGTGGCTGGCGGCACGTCGATCCTGACGATCGTCAAGGACGGCAACGAGGTGAAAAAGGGCGAGAAACTGGTCGAATTGGATGGTTCGCAGTTGGAGGACCAGATCAATCAGCAGAAAATCACCTACGAAAAGGCCCGTTCGGCGATGGTTCAGGCCGAGAAGGATTATCAAGTCGCGACGATCTCGGTGAAGGAGTACCTGGAAGGAACCTACAAAAAAGAGCTGCAGGACGCCGAAGCACAGATCACGATCGCCCTGGAGAACTTGCGCAGCTCGCAGAACGTCTTGCTGCACTCCCAACGCATGTTCCGCAAGGGGTACATCAGTTCGTTGGAACTGGAGGGGCAGCAGTTTTCGGTCCAGCGGTCTCAGTTGGAGTTGGATTCCGCCCGCACCGCCAAGGACGTGCTGGAGAATTTCACCAAAGTCAAGATGATGGAGGACCTGCAGAGCAAGGTGGTCACGGCCGAGGCGAAGATGGAGTCCGAAAAAGCCGCCTTTGCGCTCGAAGAATCCCGCCTGAAACGACTCGAAGACCAGAAGGGCTTCTGCGTGATTGAGGCGCCGCAGGACGGGATGGTCGTGTATGCCAACGATCAGTCCGGCATGCGGTTCGGCGGCCAGCAGGGGCCCACAATCGAAGAAGGGGCCACGGTCCGCGAGCGACAGACGATCCTCCGCCTGCCCGACCTGTCCCAGATGCAAGTCAAAGTCAACGTGCACGAAACCAAGGTCGAACAACTGCGCGTCGGCATGCGGGCGCGGATCCGCATTCTGGACCGGGAATTGCAGGGGGCGATCAGCTCGATCGCCAACCAGCCGGAGCCCACCAGCTTTTTTTCGGCCAGCGTCAAGGAGTACGGCACGATCGTCAAGATTGACGGCCAGCCCGCGGGGCTGCGTCCCGGGATGACCGCCGAGGTCGAGATCCTGGTTGCCCACCTGAAGGATGTCGTGACGTTGCCCGTGGCCGCGGTCGTTGAACAGCGCGGCAAGCACTATTGCTGGGTTTCCAAGGCGGGCCAGATGGAGCGTCGGACGCTGGTGCTGGGTCTGAACAACGACCGCTTCGTCGAAGTCAAGGACGGTGTCGCCGAGGGCGAGCTGGCGCTGCTCAACCCGCGTGCGGTCGTCGCCGGAGCGCGGGTGACCGAAGAAGAGGCCAAACCGACGGACGTCCGGGAACAGTTTGGCGAGGCCAAGCCGGGGGCGGGGCCGGCAGCCGGCGCCAGCGGCGGCGGATTCAAACCGCCATCGGCCGGGGGCGGTCCGCGTCCCGACGGGCCCAACGGCGATGCTGCCGGCGGCGGCGCGCCAGGCGGTCCGGGACAGGCCCGCGGCGGGGAATCCGAACGAACTGGCGGTGGTCCCGGTGGCCCCGGTGGTGGCTCGCGTTCCGGTGGGTTCGATTTGATGCAGTTCGACGCAGACGGGGACGGCAAGGTCAGCAAGCAGGAGGCTCCGGAACGAATGCAGGAGGGATTCGACGGTCTGGATACCAACAAAGACGGCGCCTTGGATCGGGCCGAGATCAATGCCCTGCGCGACATGATGCGGGCGAAGTTCCGCAGCGGCGGCGGGCCGGGCGGCGGTGGCTTCGGCGGGCCTCCGGGGGGGTGATGACGCCGTCGGTCCGGCACGTCGGAGCCTCACCGCTGCAGCGCTGTCCGCGTCACGCAAGCAACCACGAGAGAGTCCTTCCCCTGCCAATCCTGAAGACCCATGATTCGTTCCACCCTGATCACCCTCCGCCTGGCCATCTACAGCTTGCTGCTGCACAAGCTGCGCACCGGGCTGGCCGTGGTCGGAATCCTGATCGGCATCATGGCCGTGATCTGGCTGGTGGCGATGGGGCAAGGCGTCAGCTACCAGGCCCAGAAACAGATCGAGGACCTGGGCGCCAGGAACATCATCGTCCGCAGCGTGAAGCCGTCGGACCAGGGCTCGGCCTCCTCCGGCGGCGGCCGCTCGTTCTTCCTGGAATACGGCCTGCTCCGCGATGATTTCCGGCGGATCGTGACCAACCTGCCGGCGGGGGTCATCGAACAGGCCGTCCCGCTCCGCGAAATGCGCAAGGAACTCCGCCGCGACGACCGCACCGTCGAGGGCCGCGTCGTGGGCTGCACCCCGGTCTACGCAGCGCTGAACAACCTGCGGATGGAATGCGGCCGGTTTCTCGAAGACCGCGACGGCGAGCCACCCGAGAACGTGTGCGTTCTGGCCGCCACGACGGCCGAAAAACTGTTCCCGCTGGAGAATCCGCTCGGCAAGAGCATCCAAATCGACCGCGACTTTTATGTGGTGATCGGGCAGACCTCGCTCCGTGACCCCACCGCAGCCATCGGGGGCAGCCTGGACTCGCAGGACTACAACCTGGACGTGTACATCCCGCTGCAGACCCTGCGGTGGCGGATCGGCGACATGGTCTTTACCAGTCGGTCGGGCAGCCGCGAAGGCGAGATCGTGCAGCTGAGCCAGATCACGCTGACGATTGCCGACAAGGACCAGGTGTACGAGACAGCCGGGATCATCCGCACCTTGCTGGAGAAGTATCATCCGAAACAGGACTTTGGCGTTGTCGTGCCGCAGGAATTGCTGCGGCAAGCCAAGTTGATCGAGATGATGTTCAACCTGCTGCTGGTCATTATCGCCGGGATCTCGCTGGTGGTGGGCGGCATCGGGATCATGAACATCATGCTGGCGACCGTCACCGAACGGACGCGCGAGATCGGCATCCGGCGGGCCCTGGGCGCCAAGCGGCGGGCGATCATCCAGCAGTTCCTGGCCGAATCGGTCGTGCTGACGGGCGTCGGGGGCCTGTTGGGAGTCGGCTGCGGATTCCTGGTCGGTCCCGCGGTCCGAACGGTGCGTGAATCGGCCCTGCGGCTGTTTCCGGACATGATGGCGGCCCTGCCGCCGGTGATCATGGAACTGCAGCCACGGATCGCCTGGTGGTCGATCGCCGCCTCGCTGATTATCTCGATCGGCGTCGGCGTGGTGTTTGGCATTTATCCGGCCCTCCGGGCCGCGTACATGGACCCGATCGAAGCCTTGCGGCATGAATAGAAGAGTCCGTCGATGACCCTAGCCCTGCGCGTGGAACAACTCCGCAAAGACTATGTGCTCAAGGGCGAGACCGTGCACGCCCTGCGCGGCGTGACGTTCCAGGTTGAACGGGGCGAGTACATTGCGATCATGGGGCCGTCGGGGTCCGGCAAGAGTACCCTGCTGAACCTGCTGGGCTGCTTGGACCGCCCCACGGCCGGCAGCTACCACCTGGGCGGACGCGACGTGGCCCGCCTGGACGACAATTCGCTGTCGGACGTCCGCGCGGCGAATATCGGGTTTGTCTTCCAGTCGTACAACCTGATCCCGCAGCTGACGGTTGTCGAGAACATCGAAGTGCCGCTGTACTATCAAGGCCGATTGAACGCCGCCAATCGCCGCCGCTGCCGCGAACTGGCCTGCATGGTCGGGCTGGGGACGCGACTGAACCATCGCCCCACCGAGTTGTCCGGCGGCCAGCAGCAGCGGGTCGCGATCGCCCGCAGCTTGGCCAACGATCCGTATTTCATCCTGGCCGACGAGCCCACAGGCAACCTGGACACGGCGACCAGCGTCGAGGTGCTGGACTTGTTCGAGCAATTGAACCGGCAAGGCAAGACGATCGTCCTGGTCACGCACGAAAACGACGTGGCCGCGCGCTGCAAACGGATCCTGCGGCTTCGCGACGGCCTGGTCGAATCAGACCTGCTCAACTGAGCGGTTCGAACTCACTGCCGCGCTGCGAGTTCCGAAATCTCTGGGGACGAGAGCGCCCGATCGAACAGGCGGATCTCGTCCACGTCAAAGGCGGACCACGTGCCGCCGGCCGCGTCCCCACCGACCACGACGCCCGCCGGATCCGGCAACTGGCCAGCGGCCTGCTGGCCGAGCGGGAGGCCGTCGAGGTACAGCACGACTTCGCCGCCGGATTGCCAAGTCACTGCGACGTGCTGCCAGCTGTTTGACCACAGGGGCACAGCGGCGGTGATCGGTTCACTGCCGGCTTGGGGGCCGCCCACAATCAGTTGGCCGCCCTGGAGTCGCAGGCCAAACACGGCCGGCCGGCCGGCGGAAGTGATGAAGTCCTTAGGTTCGGCCCGGTCACGGGTGCGCAGCCACAGCGAGATCGAGCCGGCGGCTCCCTTCAACAGACCGTCCGGCACGCGCAGACAGTCGTCTTTGCCATCCAAGCGGAGTGCCAAACCGCGAGCCCCGGTAGCGGTCGAGGCCGGCTTGCCGTCCAGGCTGGCTGGACGCTCGTGCGACGAATCATCGGCCGCCTGGTCGTGACTCTTCGTCTCGAACGACCAATGCGCCAGCAGGCCCTGGGTGAGATCCAGCGGAGCGTCGTCCATCCGGCCGCCGCCCGGGGTGGACTCGAGTGGCAGGCCCGGCGCTCCGTCGCGATGCAGCCGCATTTCCTCACTGCGCCCCATCGCCGCAAAACTGTCGAGGCCCTGCCGTCGCTGAGCCGCTTCGGTCTGGCTGTACCCACGCACGCCGTCACGTTCCGCCGCCGAGCGACGCGGTCGGGAACCGGACTTGCCCACGTTCGAGGAACTCGACTCCGACTCGAGCGCCGCCGTCTTACGCGTCGTTGGGGACTCGTCCGCCGACGGCCCACCAAGCAGGTAGATCAGCAGAAACACAATCGCCCCGGCGGACACGCCGCAGACCGCGATGAAGAGCGACCAGTTCTTGGGCGAAGCTTTTCGCCGCTTCGCCGCCACGCTGCGTGGGGCGGTCGGCAGTGGGACCGCCTGAAGGGGCTTCTCGGCTTGGCTGTCGGTCCGTGTCTGGCTCGCTTCGGATTCGGTGTCCTCCTCGGCTGGTCCAGCCTCCGGCGCCGGGGCGGGCAACGAACCAAAGTCGATTTTTTCGGGGCGAGTTTCGCGACTGGCCTTCCGTTGCCCCGCACGAATGCGGGCCGCGTTCGGCGTCGCGCGGATGTCGACGATCGACACCGTTGCCTCCGCCGGATCCGGAGTCCGTTCGGGGTCATCGGCCGGCAATTCGAGGCCGCCGAAATCTGGCGGCGGCTCGACGGCGTTCTTCTCGCGTCGCCGCCCTGCCTGCTTGCGTTTGCCGCGGGACTCGGCGTCGACTTTGATCAGGGGCACCGTCTCGAGCGGGACACGCGGATCGGCGATCGGATCCGGCTGCAGCTCGCGGTCATCCTGTTCCACAGGCAACTGGTTGTCGTCCACGGGATTCGTGTTGGTGTTGTTTTCGTTCGCCATCGCTCAACTCTCTCTGGGACTGGCTTCATCATAACCCGAAGCGTCGGCAGGGAAATGGGGGAAAAAAATCTGACAATTTGCCAAACCCCTAGCGACAAACGCGCAGGCATGTCTTAAACTGGGCGTCGCGAAATCGGTTTGTTTCATTCGGGGAGGAGTCCATGTCTCGAGATGCGATCGGCGCGGCGGTCCTGCTGACGATGGTTGCTGTGAACGCAGCCTTGTCGGCGGGGGAGTCACGGTTTGCCCACACGGGCAGCCGCAGTCAATACGTGCATTGGATCGATCTGTATGATGCGAATCAACGGCGGATCGATCCGACGGATCCCAAGGCGGCACCGTATTCGCCCAGCAAGACCTGTGGCCGGTGTCACGACTACGAAGCGATCGCCAGTGGCCATCACTTCAACGCTTCGCTGGATTCCGCTCAGCCGGGCCGGCCGGGCGAACCGTGGATGTGGGTCGACAGCCGCACGGGAACGCAACTCCCGTTGTCGTATCGCGGCTGGCCGGGCACCTATGACCCGCGCAAGCTGGGTATCTCGTCTTGGGAGTTTGTGCTCAAGTTCGGGCGACACCTTCCGGGGGGAGACTTGAGCGAGGCCATCGCACCGGTTGCCGAACCGGCGGCCAAGGAAGCACCGGCCGCAACAGCGCCCGTCGAAGGGGCCAGCAAGGAGCCGCCTGCCGCCGCAGCGCCGGCTGGTCCGGGCCGGTGGAAGCTGGCCGGCAAGCTGGATATCGACTGTATGATCTGCCACTGCAACAACCACGAATACAGCATGGAGTTGTGGTCGAAGCAGATCGAGGACCAGAACTTCGCCTGGGCCCCGACGGCCGCGTTGGGCCTGGGATTCGTCGACGGCAAGGTTTCGGCTTTGCCCGACGATTTTGATCCCGCCAAGGTCGAAGAGAATTCGCGGAACAAGCTGCCGGCGACGACCTATGCCACCGGCCGCGTGAATGCCGAGAAGAAAGTGTTCTTCGATGTCATTCGCCAGCCCAGCGACAACGCTTGCTACTACTGCCACAGCCGGCAGCATGTCGGTCCGGACGCCGTGCCGGACTGGAATTGCGACCAGGACGTGCATCTGCAAGCCGGGCTGACGTGTTCGGACTGCCATCGCAACGACATCGGCCATCACACGGTCCGCGGCTTCGAGGGCGAGTTACACCCGACCGGCCAGTCCGTCGCCGCCTTGTCTTGCCGAGGCTGCCACCTGGGCGAAGGCGAAGACGCGGGACGCCTGGGTGCGCCCCGCCCGTTGCACAAGGGACTGCCTCCGTTGCACTTCAGCAAGCTGTCCTGCACGGCCTGCCACTCTGGCCCGCGTCCCGGGGCGGAGGCCTCGGCCGTGCTGACCGCGATGGCCCACGGCTTGGGCTTGCCGACCCACGATTACTCGGAGCATTCGGTTCCCGGCATCGTCGAGCCCGCCTTCCAGCGTGACGGCGGCATGCTGTATCCGTATCGCCTGACGTGGCCCGCCTTCTGGGGCTCCCTGCACAACGGCCAGCTCGCGCCGCTGGATCCCGAAGACGTGCAGACCGCGCTGCGGAATACGCTCCGAGTTCGTCGCGGTCAGACGCTGAAGGAAACGCTGCTCGACGTCAAGTTGACCAAGGACGAGAAGGTCGAGGCGTTGGGCGAATCGCGCGCCGGCGTCGCCGAAGGGGAGTTGTCGGACGAAGAGAAGGCCAAGCTGGCCGCGCGGATCGACAAGAAGGCCCGGGACGAATTCCAGACGAAGCTGGCCAAAGCGTTGGGTGATCTGAAGTCGATCATCAAGCAGCCAGGAGCGGAGCCGGTGTACGTCGCCGGCGGCAAGGCGTATCAGCTGACGAGCGAAGGCAAGACGCAGGTCGTCGAACAGGCGGCCGCGCGGCCGTACGCCTGGAAACTGGCCCACGACGTGCGGCCGGCCCGCCAGTCGCTGGGCGTCACGGGGTGCTTCGAGTGCCACCAGCTGGGCACGCCCATCTTCGAGGGAAAAGTGACCGCGATCAGCCCGATCTTGGACGACCAGCCGCGCCAGTACGCTATGTACGAGTTGGCGGGCTTTGACAAGTTCCGCCTGGACGCGTGGAATCAATCGTTCCAAGGCCGCACGGCATTCAAGTGGCTGGGCTTCGCCTCGATGGGCGTCGTCAGCCTGGTCCTGCTGTGGTACGCCATGCGTGGCTTGATGAGCTTGGCGGACATCTGCCGATGCCGCAAGGCGTAACAGGGGCGGACGGGGGCGGAGCACCGCTTCGCCCCCGGCGGTTGGCGGCCGCGGGCCGCGGATGCGGAAAATCATTCGAGATCCTTGGGGAGCAGTTCGATGTTGGCGGAATTGAATATCGCGGCAATCGGGACGGCGGGAAGCGCCAGTGCGTTGTTTTTGGGTGTTCTGCCCGTCGCCCTGTTGACGGTTCCGGTGGTGATCGTCGGCTATACACTATGGCTGGTCCTGCGGCGCCGAGGGGCGGTCCCGCGAGCGCGGTGGGGCTGGTGGGGCACTCTGGTCTACCTGGGAACCGTGGCTAGTGTCACCGTCTTGGGGATCACGTCGTTCGTCGCCATGATCCGCTTCGGGACGCTGGGCGGCTGGTGGCTGTTCTTCCACATGTTCGGCGCCGGGGCCTTTACGGTCGTGTTGCCGTTGTTGGCCTTGACGTGGGGTCAGGCCAATCGCGCGGAATGTCCCGCGTCCCCGGCGGGCAGCGAGGTCCCAACGCCGGCCTCGCCCTTTCCCTGTCTGGCCAGGGCGATGTTCTGGGTGATCCTGGCCGCGGGGTTGGTCGTGACGGGCACGATGCTGTTGAGCATGCTGCCGCTGTTCGGCACACCCGGGCAGAACCTGCTGCTGGACGTCCATCGCTACGCCGGTCTGGCGGTCGTCATGGCGATGATCTTGCACCTGTACGCAGCGCTGCTGCCCAAGTTCGGGCTGAGCTGACCGCATGCCCACGTCGATCGTGAACTCGCCAGGCCGCTGGTTTGTCCGCGGCCTGATGGTTGGGGTCTTGATCAGCGGGTCGCTGAATGCCGTCTCGTATTTCTTCCGGTCGGAACGCGGCGGCAATCTGTTGGGGATCACGCCCCAGCACTACGAGGCGTTGGGGTTTCCCTGGACACTGTGGGAGACCGGCAACATGTACGGCGGGCTGTTCGTCGACCTGTGGGCGCTGTTGATGAACGCCCTGGTCGCAGCTGCCTTGTCCACCGGTTGCGGGCTGGCGACGCTCCGATTCCAAAGGCCCCTGACGCGTCTGGTGGAACAACTCGAGGCAACCGTGACCGTGCGGCAGCACGGCCCGGTGCAGCTGTCGCTGAAGGGACTGCTGACGCTGTGCGGATTGGTCGCCCTGGTTGCGGCCGGAACGCATTATGCTCTGGCGGGCCACCCCGCCGTGCTGGGCCTGATCTACGGTTTGGGGCCGTGGATCCTGGTCCTGTTCGCGTTGGTGCCGCTGGGACTGTCCTGGCAGCAGCGAGTCTTCGTTCTGGT
>CAIYOB010000082.1 GCA_903927685.1 uncultured Planctomycetaceae bacterium | reverse complement strand
CTAAGGGGCGAAAACTCGCAGGTTCGAAGAGTCCAGTCCCGCACGCGAGCCCCCGGACATTCCGCAACGGCCTGGGCGACGTGCTAGAATCCCGCCGCCGCCGCGAGAATCCGCCCCAGCGTCTCGTCGGCCAGGACCACCGGGTTGTAACGCATGCTGCTGGCCCGGCGTGCCAAGGCCACGATGCCCGGGATGTGTTGGGGCTCGAGCCCGAACTCGCGCAACGGAGGAACCGCCAGGTTCGCCACCAGTTCGAACAGGAATTGCCGGCAATTGTCCAAGGCCTCGTCCCGGCCCAGCGTTCGGTTCCCTGTGAACTGCCGTCCCAACTCGGCGTAACGCTCCAGATAGCGGTGCTGCCCGGACTCGGCGGCCAGAGCGGCGATGTTGGCCGAGACGACGTGCGGCAGCAGGCGGGCGCAGACCGTCCCGTGCGGGATCGGGAAATGGGCGCCCAGCGGTGCGGCGAAGCCGTGGACGGCGCCCAAGCCGGCGTTAGCCAGCGTGATTCCGCTGCACAGGGCCGCGTACGCCATCGCCTCGCGAGCCTCCAGGTCCGCCCCGTTGGCCCAGACTTGCGGCAGCGCCGGCGCCGCCAGGCTCACCCCGTGCAGGGCCAACGCGTCCGTCAGTGGCTGCGCCCGATTCGAAGTGTAGGATTCGACCAGTTGGCATAGGGCATCCAGGCCGCTGGCGGCCGTCACCTCCGGCGGAGCCGACACGGCCAATTCCGGATCGATGAGCGCGAGCCGGGCCAGCAGATGCTCGCTCCGCAGGCTGGCCTTGAACCTCTTCTCCGGACAGCCGATAACGGCGTTGCGGGTGGCTTCGGCGCCCGTGCCGGCGGTGGTCGGGATCGCGATCCAGGGCGCAGCGGGCTGCTGCAACGGGCGCCCCTGCCCGACGACTTCCATATAGTCCAGGGGCGAACCAGGATTGGTCAGCAGGCCGGCGACCGCCTTGGCGGTGTCGATGGCGCTGCCGCCACCCAAGCCGATCACCCAATCGCAGTCGGCAGAGCGCGCGGCCTGCACAGCGGCCTCGACATCGGCCACGGTCGGTTCCCCACGCTGCGGGCACCAGGTCACCAGCGAGTCCTCGGCGCCGAGCAAACCGGCCAAGCGGTCGCCCAGGCCTCCATCCCCGGGCTGGCCCGCGTTGGTTACGACCAGCACCTGCCGCCCGAAACCTGCCGCCAAGGCCCCGATGCGATCCAAGCTGCCGCGGCCGAAAACCACCCGCGGCAAGCAAAAGAAATCGAAACTCGCCATGCCCCCCTCCGCTATGCTGGGCAATTCCAACGCAGTAAGCTATAACACCAGTAGTCTAACGCATGGGGTGCGTCGATGAAACGCTCTCTCTACTTTCTCGGCTGTCCCGTCTGGGCTTCGCCAAGCTGGCAAGGCAATCTGTTCACCCGGCAGGCCAAGCGGGATCAATGGCTGCAACAGTACTCGCGAGTTTTCAATGCCGTTGAAGGCAATAGCACCTTCTATGCCTTGCCCTCGACGGATACGGTCCGCCGCTGGGTGGACGCGACCGAGCCGCCGTTCCGCTTTGCGCTCAAATTCCCCCAGGCGATCAGCCACGAACTGCGTCTGGTCAACGCCCGGGCCAAGACCGAGGCGTTCCTGGAACGGCTGCGAATCCTGGACGACGCGGGACGCCTGGGGCCCGCCTGCCTGCAACTGCCGCCGACGTTTTCGGCCCAACACCTGGACGATCTGGCGGCCTACTTGCGCGGCCTGCCGACCGAGTTCCCATACGCGGTCGAGGTTCGGCACGCGGATTTCTTCGATCACAGCCCTCACGAAGCCGCCCTGAATCACTTGCTGGCGGAATTGCGCATCGACCGCGTGATTCTCGACAGCCGTCCACTGTTCAGCGCTCCCCCCGCCGACGATTGCGAACGCAGTTCCCAGGCTCGCAAACCCCAGTTGCCAGTCCGCCGCGTTGTGACCTCGCGGAGTCCCGTCATCCGGCTGATCGGCCGCGACGACGTTCGCACGGTCCTGCCCTGGATCCGCGAGTGGGCCCCGGTGGTCGCGGGCTGGATCATCAGCGGCATGACGCCCTACATGTTCACGCACGCCCCCGACGATCGGTACGCACCTCAACTGGCCCGCCTGTTCCATGACGAACTTCGTCGTCACACGCATCGGGTGAGCGAGATGGAGCCGTGGCCCGGCGAAGTGGCGCAGCATCATCAGCGGCAACTGGCGCTGTTCTAGCTGGCGCGGGGCGTGCCGCCTCGTCACTGCTGTCTTCGAAGTTGCGCGTTTTCACGGGTGCCCACCGGCGCGGGGCCGAATGGTTCGAGGTCGAGGACTCCGGATCGCCGGGGTGGCTGTGGTCGAGTGCAGCGAGCCCACAGTCCGCGGGCATTCCGGGGGCTCGTTGCACTCGACCCCGGCCACCCTTTCCTTGCGTCTCCTCTCGCTCAGCTGAACGTGGTCGCGATCAGGCACAGCAGCAGGGCGGGCAGGTACAGCAGCGTGGCCCGCAGCAGCCGCCGCGCATTCCGATCACTCCGTTGCCGCAGAAACAGCGCGGCGCACGCGAACTGGGCCAGTCCCAACAGCACCGTCAGCCCCAGGTACCCGACATGCATTCTGCCCGCCGTCAACAGCATCGTGAGCAGACTTACGGGCAGCAAGGCCAGGCACGTCGTGACGGCTTGCAGGGCGGCCTGGAGGCCGCTGGGGTCGACGACGGTCAGCATCTGCAGCCCCGCGCGCGTGTACTGCTGACGACAGATCCAGGCGATGGCCATGAAATGCGGAAACTGCCAGAGGAACAGGATCAGGAACAAGGCCAGCCCACGGGGATCCGCGGCGACGTCCAGCGAGCCCCCCACGGCGGACCAGCCGATGAAGACCGGCAGCGCGCCGGCCACAGCCCCGACCAGCGTATTGGCCGCAGTCAGCGGCTTCAGCGGCGTGTAGATCCAGGCGTACAGGAACCAACAAGCCAAGCTCCACGCCGCCGCGGTCCAGTTGACGGCCAAGCCCAGGTACCCGATTCCGAGCACCGCCCCAAGTGCGGCAAACGCCGCGACTTCGGCCGGAGTCAGCCGGCCTGCAGGCAGCGGCCGGGTCGCCGTCCGCGGCATCAGCGCGTCGCGCCGCCATTCCAACCACTGATTCCACGCACTCGCACTGGCCGCGACCAGCAGGGTCCCGAACACGGCGTGTAGAACTTGCCAGCCATCCGGTTGCCCCCACCGGGCCAGGAGGGCCGAAGCGCCGACGACGACGGCCACCAGAAAGGCGATCCGCGGCTTGCTCAGCTGAACGTAATCCGCCAGCCTCGACGCCCCACGGTCGCTCCGCTGCTCTGCTGCCACTGCCGAGATGCTCATGCCGGGCTTCCTCCCGCCAGCGGGATTCCCGCGGCGCTCACTCGCGACTCGCTTGCGCCCCGTCGGTACGCCAGCAACATCAGCCACACCGAAACGCCTACGATCAACGACCCCATCGCCTGATGCGCGGTGACCACCATCGCCTGCACCCAGCCCTTGGCTTCAATGACATCATAGCTCGCTGTGATCGACCAATCCGGAACCCAGCCCGGCCAATAGTAGTTGACGACCCAGGTCGCACAGCCGAGGAGCACTTGACAGACCACCAGGACCAGCAGCACGTTGACCAGTCCACGGCCTCGCGCCCCGCACTCTCGGCCGCGCGACGAAAGCCAGGCGGTGGCGACGACGAAGGACAACAGAATACCGGCGACGGCCAAGTGGGCGAACACCGTCCAGCGGAAGAAGTTGGGCGTCGCTGTCACCGGAATGTGGCGCATCAGAGCGCCGATGACCAGCTGGAGGTAAGCGGCCCCCGCGATCGAGGCCGTCAGCTCGGGCTCGCTGGTCAAGTGGGCCATCAGCCTCTTCCGCCGCCCACCGACCGCAGGACTGGCCGCAGCGCGAGCTGCCAGCCGCTGCCACGTCTCTGACGTCAACACGCACAACGACACGCAGATGGCCAGGAACGCGGGGCCCGCACACCCGTGAATCATCGCCAGGGTACGATCGTCCAGCAGTACACGAAGCCCGCCCAATAACCCCTGCAGGATCACGGCCGCCAAGGCGCCCACCGAGTAATACCGCATCCAGCGGCGGCGGTCCCAGCGAAACACGGCCAGCACAAGAGCGATATTCAGCAGTCCTGACAGCGAGCCCAGCAGTCGATGGCCGTGCTCGATGAACAGGTCCCAGGGGCCGGCGAACCAAGTCCGCGGGGGATAGAGAAACAGGTTGTAGCCATACGTCCCGGGCCAGTCGGGAACCGCCATCCCGGCATCGTAGGTCGTGACCAGTCCACCCACCCAGATCAAGGGAAACGTGACCAACGTCAACGCCAATGCGCAACGAAATGGCCAGGGGTTCGTCGGAGGATCTTCGGGCGTTAAGGTCACCATGTCACCGTGGTCAGGCCGCCGATGCGGTTGGAATCACACTGAACGCCAAACTTATCGAATTCTTGGCAGTTTGCAAGCGATTGTGGTCTCGATACCGCCTGCTAGTTCTTGTCCAGGCCACGAATTCGGGCTGGTTGGTTGGGTGCCTGGGGTCGAACCGCGAGGTACGAGGGTGAGCCCCCAGTTCTTGCCACTGGCGGCTCGCTGCGCTCGACCTCAGGCACCCCGGCACTTAGCCTTGACGGCGCACTGGAGGGTGACCCCGGGTGGACACGGCGGTCATCACCGCTGATAATTCAGAACGGCCCCGCATGGGGAACCAACTCAGTGCAAGAGAACGTGCCCCTTTCGAATCCTGAGGCCGAGATGAAGACGATTCAGACCTCGCAGCAGGCAGGAGCGGATGGCAAGCTGCGCCTTGAAATACCAGTCGCCAAAGCAGGTTACACATATCGCGTCCTGGTGGTTTTCGACGAACAGCCGATGGAATCAGGGGAGAAGGAGGAATGGCCTCCCGGTTACTTAGAGTCGACGATTGGCAAATGGCAAGGGGATTTTGTGTGTGAATCCGAAGGCCCTTTCGAGCGTCGAGAGTCGCTGTGACCTATCTACTGGACACCAACGCGTGCGTCGAGTGTTTGCGCAGTCGTCATGCCGGTGTTGTAGCACGCTTTCGGTCATGTAGTCCCCATGAGCTTCGGGTATGTTCCGTCGTCGTCGCCGAGTTGCGCTACGGTGCGTACAAGAGTTCCAATCCCGCTGCCAATCTCAAGTTGCTACAGACGTTCACCGAGCCTTTAATTAGCGTCCCTTTCGACGACCTTGCTGCTGACGCCTACGGGCGGATTCGTGCCAACCTGGAACAGCGAGGTCAAACGATCGGCCCTAACGACACCATGATTGCCGCGATCGCTTTGGCGAACGGTCTGACCGTTGTGACCCACGACACGGCGGAGTTTTCGCGCGTAGGCGGGCTGTTGATCGAAGACTGGCATGCCCTCCCGTTGTTGCGTGGGACTGCTTTCCGAACGATTGACAACCCATGATTCGAGCGTCCATTTCCCAGCGTGTGATTCTGCTCGCAGCCTTCTCGCTTGCGGCGACTCTGTCTCTGACGCCGCGCCCGTTGCGGGCGCAGTCCGGCCCAGCCGACAGGCCGCTGATCGCCTATGTTGGGACCTTCAGCTCTCCGCTCCGCGATGTGCTGCCCACGCAGGTCGATTTGCCGCCCGGCAACGGTCGGGGGATTCACCTCTTTCAAGTCGACCGCGCGAGCGGCGCACTGATGCCGCACGGGATCGTCGAACTGGGGACCAGCCCCAGTTGCCTGGCCGTCAACGCCGCCG
>CAIYOB010000081.1 GCA_903927685.1 uncultured Planctomycetaceae bacterium | reverse complement strand
TGGAGTCTCGAACTCCCTCCTCGGAGTGCTCGTCGGTTGCAGGCCCCCACTTGAGGTCGGCCACAAACGCGATACCTGTGGGAATCGCATGCCGTTCCCCAGATGCATAGCCAACCCCCGCTGATACTAACCGAAACCCCATCTCTGCTGGGTTAAAGTGAGCCTTTCCTGGGATCTCGATAGCACCACTCGCGTAACCGTGATTCCAGCTTGCATACGCGTACCCGTTGATGCCTCGAAACCTGAGAACCATAGGAGCGTGTGAGAGCCATCTGGCGATGAGGGGCTCGTACGGCCTTGCCCGCACGTACACATCGGCGGTCTCCGGATTGGCGTAGTATCCAAGCGCGCCTTTGTACCCGAACGGGTTCGTCGTTGTGCCCGAACAGGCGACCGTCTCGCCGAAGGCGGTGTACACGGCGGAGTCGGTTACGTTCTGGTTCGCGTCAGTCAGTTGCCGCGTCGAACCTTGCTCATCGAAGTGGTAGTAGTTGGTCTGACCACTTCCACGTCGTGAGATCAGCGGACCGTACTGGCCGGGCTCGTACGTATACGCGGCCGTTGTGTTCCCGGCCTCGTCCTTTTCCATCAGCAACGTGTCGTTGACTTCGTCCCAGATGTAGTTGGTAACTGGCATGTCACGTCACCTTTCGGACTCGGCGGTTATCGGCATTGTACGCCATCGTCACACGTTCGCCGCCGGGCAGTTCCACGCACGTCGTCTGGTTCTCGTAGTCCCAGACGTACGTCGTGGTCGCTCCACCAGGGGCTTCCACGATCTGTTGGTTGCCGTTGGCGTCGAACGTGTACGTGGTCACGCCGCTGGCGTCTTGGCTCGTCTGTAACTGGTTGGCCGTGTCGTACGTGTAAGTCGTCAGGGCCCTGTCTTCGTTCTTCATGAGGCGATTCCCGACGGGGTCGTAAACGAACGTCGTATGGTAGGCATTCACGCCAGAACGCTGTTCGTTGGTTAACTGATACGTGGTGTCGTAGGTCCAAGTGACCCGATCGCCGTTCGCCTCCAAAACTGACGTGCGGTTCCCAACGGCGTCGCACGCGTAATCAAAGCTGGAAATCACTGAGTCGTCGGACTTCAGGTTCGCCAGCGACACCAAGCGGTCGTCGGCATCGTGCGTGAACGACCCTCGCGTGCCATTGGCCAGTTGTTTCAGCGTCCGCCGACCAGCCGCGTCGTAGCTGAAGGTGGTGCGCTCGCCTTGCGAGTTCACGACCTCGGCAATACGGCCCACGGCATCGTATGCGAACGTCACCCTTCCGCCGTCCAGGTCGATCGTTCGTTGGCGTTGGCCGTTTGCGTCATACGCGTAGGTCATCCACCCGCACAGCGGGCTGGCTATCGACTCGACACGGTTCAAGGTGTCGTAGGTGTACGTCTGGATGCCCGTCGAATCGCCGCGTACGATGCGGTTGCCGGCGGCGTCGTACACGAACGTTGCCCGCGCGTCGTCGGGATACCATCGACCGGCGAGCCGATCCACGGCGTCGAACGAGTACGTGGTCCGATTACCGCGCGCGTCGATGCGCAGTATCTGCCGCCCGGCCGCGTCGTGGCTGCTGGTGGTGATCCGGCCCAGCGGGTCAATCAGCGCGGTCTGGCGTCCCGTGGCATCGTAGCTGAAGCTGTGCCGGCTCCCGCGGGCGTCGACCAGGGCCGTGGTGCGTCCGGCGGCATCGTAGACCCTGGTCGTGCGGTGCCCCAGGGCGTTAATCTGGGCGGAGTTTCGGCCGAGTTCGTCGGACACCGTGGTGGTCGCGTTACCATTGGCATCCAGGACGACTTGCTGCCTTCCGCCAGCATCGTAGCCGAAGGTCGTGCGGGCACCCAGCGGATTGACACTGGCGACGGACCGCCCGGCGGCATCGTACACGCTGGTCGTGCAATATCCGAGCGGATTCATCAGCTCGACCTGGCGACCGGCGGCGTCGTAGCTGAAGCTCGTCCGATGGCCCAAAGGATCGATGGCGGCAGCCGTTCGCCCCGCGACGTCGTAGACCGTCGTCGAGACGTGACCCAACGCGTTGGTCACCGCCACTTGTCGACCCGCAACGTCGTAACCCAGGGTGGTCCGGCTGCCATGAGCATCCACCGTGGCTTGGGTCCGGCCCGCGGCATCGTAAATCGTGGTCGTGATCGCACCGCGGGCATCCGTCGTCGCGATCCGCCGGCCCGCGGCGTCGTACGCGAACGTCGTGGCGTGGCCCGGAGCGTTGATCGACGCGACCGTGCGCCCCGCGGCATCGTAGGCCGTCGTGTTTCGGTGGCCCAGCGGATCGACCGTCGCAATCTGACGATCAGCCGCGTCGTACACGTTGGTTGTCGGGTTGCCCAGCGGATCGATCGAGGCGATCGGCCTGCCCGCAGCATCGTACGCCGTGGTGCTGACCTGCCCCAGCGTCTCGCCGAGGCATCGGTAGGCGTCGGCAAAAGAGGGCGCCTCGCCGATCACGTGCCGCCATTGGACCTCAGCCAGGTCGGGCCGGCCAAGTTCCTGGAGCACAATGGCCAGATTGTGGCGTGCTTTGTAGCCCAACACGCCGGGATCGACGCTCGAAAAGTGCCGCTGGTCCCGGTTGGCCAACGCGCCCCGATACGCCTCGGCGGCAAGTTCGCGTCTGCCCAACCGGTGGGCCAACGTGCCGCGGAGGAAGAGCAACTCGGGATCCGCGCCGAATAGCTCCAGACCATGGCAGTTGGCTGCCCAGGCGTCGTCCAGGCGATCCTGCTCCTGGAGAGAGACGACCAGCAAGGCATACGCCTTGCGGACGTGCGACTCGTCAGGCCGGGAGACGGTCAGGCAGCGCCGCAGGAACGCCTCGGCGGTCCCGTGTTCGCCCATGTCGGCGTGCGTCATGCCCAGGTTGAACAGGACAAAGGGATGATCGGGCCGTTGGGCCAGCTCGAGTTCCAGGATGCGCAGGTCGCGCTCGCACTTGCGGATGCGCCCGGCCGGGGTTTGGTCGGAGCCGGAATGGACGACGAAAATGTCCGTCCACGCCACCTCGCCGCCGAGGCGGCGGATGGACGGCAGAACTTGTTCGTGGATGCGGAACTCGAAGCGGATCCGCGGATCGTTGCGGAACAGCTTGATGTGATCGACCACGGTCAGGCCCCTGGCGGTCTCGTCGCGCTGCACGGGGCAATGGACCTGCATCACATACGCCACAACGCCGCGCGGGTCCTGGCCGTTGACCAGGTCGCTGAGCTGGCGTCCGTTGTCCGGGTCGATCGTGTCGTCGGAGTCCATCCAGAAGAGCCATTGGCCGCGAGCGTGCCGTAGCGATTCGTTGCGGGCCGCCGAAAAGTCGTCGCACCAAGGGAAATGGAACAGGCGGGCGCCGAATTCTTGCGCGATCGACGGCGTTTCATCCGTCGAGCCCGTGTCGACCACGACCATCTCGTCCACCCAGGGGCGGATGCTCGCCAAACACGGCCGGAGCGTGGCGGCGTTGTCCCGCACGATCATGCACAGCGACAGCCGGATCGGCTGGCCGTCTTGATTCACGCCGGAATGCCGCAGGCGGGCGCGAGTGACGAACATGGTTGTTGCTCCGAAGACGCACCGCTGATTCACGCTGATCGCTGAACATGAGCGTCCATCAGCGTCGATTAGCGGTCTTACTTATCTCCCACCGGCGTTACGTGGTTCCGTATCGGCCGCGACCGGCTCGTCCGGCCGATCGCTCATGGATGACAGCGGCTTCTTCTCCAACTGTGCCAGCGCGTCGCGGAGGGCGGCCACGCCCATATCCGCACAGAAACGCTTCTCCTCGGGCATCCCGTCCAACGCGGCCACAACATGGTCCGCCGTAATCCCCCAACATTCCGCAATCGTCTTCCCGGTCACCAACTCTGTCAAGGCCGAGCAGGCCGCAATCGAATAGCCGCAACCGAAGGTCTGGAAGCTGGCCTTGGCCACGGTGCCGTCGATTGCTTTCAAGTAGATCGCGAAACGAGGTGCGCGGCCGTTGACGCTGGCCGCTCCGACGGCATCGGGATGCTCCATCTCGCCAGCGTTTCGCGGCGAATTAAAGTGCTCCCACAGGGTCGACGAGTAGGGGGCGGGCATGTCGTTTCTCGTCAAATACATCGCGGAAACTGCGACATCGCCGGTGAATCAACCATTGGCACCGCAATGCGCTGGCGGCGAGTGCTCATGGATGCCACTGTCAGGCGATTGTGCTGCTTGGCCGAATCCGGAGAACGTGCCCTTCAGCGTACCGCAAACCGGCGTGCCGCGTCAAGGTTTCGGACCACGAAAGGCAATGCCACACGGGCCGTGCGGAAAGCTGTGCGGAAGGCTGGCTTGACGACGAACCGCACGACGCCATACTGGGAGGATGCGTCAGACGTCACCCGACAGCGCCGCGGCCCGGCTTGACCGGCCAGACACTGTCGAAGAACTCGCCGCCCGAGGAGTCCGCCCGGGATTACCGGCGTCGTTCTCGCTCGTAACGAAGAGGCGAACATCGTCGCCTGCCTGCAGTCGCTGCAGCCGCACGTCGGCGAGCTGCTGCTGATCGACATGGAAAGCAGCGACCGGACGGTGGAACTGGCGCGCCCTCACGTGACGCGGGTTCTGCCCCACCCCCTCGTTGCCGGTTTCGATGCGGCGCGGAATATGGCCATCCCGGAAGCCCGCTTCGATTGGCTGTGGTTTCTGGACGCCGACGAACGGGTTCCGCCACGGACTGGCGAATTGATCCGCGGACTGGTTCACGAACGGGGCAACGAGATCGTCGCCATCACCGTTCCGTTCAAATCGTACTTCTGCGGCAAATGGATTGAACACTGCGGCTGGTGGCCGGGCTACACCATGCCGCGAGTTTTGAAGCGGGGCCGGTTTCGCTTCTCCGAGCGGCTTCACGGGGGCGTCGAGTTCTCGGGTCCGGCCATCCGCCTGCCTCCCGATCCGGACCTGGCCATCGAGCACTTCAGTTACCGGTCCATCGAACACTACGTCGAGAAGTTCAATCGGTATACCACGGCCGAAGCGGGTTATCTGCTCGAGCAAGGGCGGCCCACGTGCTGGCACGCAGCCATTGCCGCCATGATGCACGACCTGTGGCTCTACTACGAGAAACACGACGGTCGCCTGGACGGCGAGCGCGGTTGGATTCTGTCCTGGCTGGCCGGGCAGTACCGGTGGTTCTCCCACGCGAAGGTGCTGGATCGCGGAGCGGAGACGGAAGACAAAAAAGCGGAGACGCCGAAGCGAACGGGGCACGGCGACGGCCATGTGCCGGCCAGCTTGGATGCCGTGATCCAACTGATGGCCGATGAACTGGCCGCCTTGCGCTCGCCGAGCCCGCAGCTGCCGCTGGGCATCGTGTGGCGGTCGCCGATCTGGGATCCCAGCGGGTACGCGGACGATTCGCGGCTGTTTCTGAGAGCCCTGGCCCAGGGCTCTCGCGAATTGGCGGCCCACGAGATCCACTGGAGCGATGCGAGCTGCACGCTGCCCGATGCCGAGGTAGCGCTCTTGAGAACGCTCACACGCTGTAAACGCCCGCCGTTTGTGGCGGCGATCA
>CAIYOB010000080.1 GCA_903927685.1 uncultured Planctomycetaceae bacterium | reverse complement strand
CGCTCCCCGCGGCAACCGCTGGGGGCTCGCCACTCGTACCTCGCGGCTCGACCCAGGCACGCGAGGCCAATTCTTTGCCTTGGCGACATCGGGGCCGCCAAGGGACGTCTCAGACCGACGCCCGCATGGTTACGCGAACGACGCCCTCCTCGGTGTTCGTTTCGGTATTCATACCCGAGCGGTGGAAGATCTTCAGCATGCCGCTGTTCTCCGGCAGCACGTCCGCGTTGAATTCGCGGATGCCCGCCTGCCGGCCGATCTCGATCAGGCGGTGGAACAAGTGGCTGCCGATGCCCTTGCGCTGCCAGTCGTCGCGGACGACGAAGGCCATTTCCGCCGAGCGTTTGGCCGGGTTGGTCATATAGCGGCCGACCGCCACGATCTCTTCGTGGCCGGCCTGGCCGCGGACGACCACCAGGGCCATCTCGGTGTCGTAGTCGACGTTGCAGAACATCTGCAGTTTGTTGTGCGGCAGCGACTTCAGCGTGCCGTGATAGCGGAGGTACTTGGTCTGCTCGCTGAACGCATAGAACATGGCCTTGATATAGTCCTCGTCGGACGGCCGGATCGGCCGCACGAGGAGCTTGGAGCCGTCATCCAGCGGCATGGACTCTTCCAGATCCTCCGGATAGGGATGCGCCGACGGCAGGATTTGGTCCGCATAGACCAACCGTCGCCGCTTGGCCGCATGCAGCAGCTCGGAGCGGAAGTCCGGATGCGCGACGTGGATCAGGGCCATGGCTCGTTCCCGCATCGTTCGCCCATGCAGATAGGCGATCCCGTACTCGGTGACGACGTAGTGCGTATCGCCGCGGGTGGTGACCACGCCGGCGCCTTGCTGCAGGAACGGCACGATCCGGCTGCGGACTTTGCCGTCCTTGTCGGTCACCGTGCTGGGCAAGGCCAGCACGGGCTTGCCGCCGCGAGCCATGGCGGCCCCACGCATAAAGTCGGCGTGGCCGCCGATGCCGCTGTACAGCCGTTCGCCGATGGAATCCGCGACCGCCTGGCCCGTCAGATCGACCTCGATGGCCGCATTGATGGCCACGATATTGTCATGCTGGGCGATCACCCGCGGGTCGTTGGTGTACTCCGAGGGGTGCATTTCGATTTGCGGATTGTTGTGCAGGAAGCAGAACAGCTCTTGCGATCCGGCCGCGAAGCTGCCGACGGTCTTGCCCTGGTGGACGGTCTTGCGGTTGCCCGTGATCACACCTTTTTCCGTGAGCCGCATGACGCCGTCGGAAAACATCTCGGTGTGAATTCCCAGGTCGTTCCGGTCGGTCAGCGACAACAGCACCGTGTCGGGCAACCGGCCGATGCCCAGTTGCAGCGTATCGCCGTCGGCGACCAGGCTGGCCACGTTCTCCGCGATCCGCGCCGTGACTTCGTCCGGCTCGTCGATCACCGGCCATTCCAGCAGCGGCTCGTTATGTTCGACCAGATAATCGATATCGCGGACGTGGATAAAGCTGTTACCCAAGGTGCGCGGCATGTAGCTGTTGACCTGGGCGACCAGCACGCGGGCCGCCGTCGCTGCCGAGCGGGTCATGTCGACGGAGACGCCCAGGCTGCAGAAGCCGTGCTCGTCCGGCGGGCTGACCATGATCAACGCCACGTCGATCGGGATCCGCCCGGACTTGAACATGCTGGGAATCTGGGAGAAAAAGATCGGCGTGTAATCCGCCCGCGCCTGGCCGACGGCGTCCCGCACGCTGTGGCCGATGAAAAACGCGTTGGCCCGGAACCGGCTGGAATACTTGGGGTCCGTGTACGGGGCGACGCCCATCGTCAACACGTTCAGCAATTCCGTGTCTTCCGCGTCGCCGCCGGATTCGACCAAGGCGCGGACCAGTTCCTGCGGCTCGCCGCAGGCGGATCCGATGAACACCCGGTTGCCCGGCTTGATGTGCTTGATCGCCGCGCTGGCCGAGATCAATTTCTTACGCCACGTTTCACGCCAATCAACAGCCATGATTGCTCACCTACTCCTTGGAAAGAATGATTCTCGCGTCGGCGACCACCGCGCCCTTGCCGCGTGGGTAGACCAGTAACGGGTTAATGTCCAACTCGTGGATCTCCGGATGCGCGGCCACGAACTGACTCAGCCGCATCAGGCATTCGGCGACGGCTGCCAAGTCCGAAGGCGGCTCGCCGCGGGCCCCTTGCAGCAACTTGATGCTGCGGATCTCGCGGATCATCTCGTCCGCTTCATTCTCGCGGATGGGGGCCAGGCGGAACGCGACGTCCTTGAGGATTTCGGTGTAGATCCCGCCCAAGCCGACCATCAGCACCGGCCCGAACCGCTTGTCGCGGGTCACGCCCAAGATCACTTCCTTGCCGCGGTCCATCATCTTCTGGATCAGCACGCCCCAGATTTCCACGTCGTTGCCCAACCGGCCGCGGACGCTCGCGAGCATCGCGTCGTAGGCCGCCCGTACCGCCGGGCCGTCGCGGAGATCCAACTTGACCCCGCCCACATCCGTCTTGTGCAGGATCTTCGGGCCCACGATCTTCATCACCACGGGATAGCCCATCTCGTCGGACACCGCCACGGCTTCGTCCGCCGTGCGTGCCAGCTTGAAAGGCACCGTCGGGAAGCCGTACGCTTTGAGCGCCTCCAGAGCGCGGATTTCGATCAACTGGGGCCGTCCGGCGGCGAACTCTTCCTCGAACAGCTTGTGCACCGCGTCCTTTTCGGCCTCGAACTGTCGGTACCCGCGGATCTTGGACCGCACCCACTCCGAGAACCGGCTCTTGGCAGACATCGCCCGCATGGCGTTCTCGGGAAACGCGAAGGTCGGCACGCCGTACCGCTTCTGCAACAACTCGACGCCCGCCGAGACGTCTTCCAGGCCCATCAAGCAGGCAGCCATGGGCTTGCTGCAGAACTCCTTCGACTCGCCAATCACCTGGGCGATCTCCGTCACGTCCGTCATGGTCTGCGGCGTGACAATGACCAGCACCTGATCCACCGTTTCGTCGGCCGTGACGGCGTCCAGGGCGGCGCGATATCGGTCGCTGCGCGCGTCCCCGATCACGTCCACGGGGTTCTTGATGCTGCCTACGGTGGGCATCTGGAATTGAAGCGATTTCTTGGTGTAGTCGCGGAACTTGGCCAATTCCAGCCCGTTGCGGATGGCAGCGTCGGTCGCCATGATCCCCGGGCCGCCAGCGTTGGTCACAATGGCCGTCTTGCGGCCCGCCGGCAGCGCCGGATCGGTAAAGATCTCCGCCAGATCGAACAACTCCGACACGGTCTCAACGCGGAACGCGCCCGCCTGGGTCATCAACGCGTTGTACAGTTCATCCGAGCCGGCCAACGAACCGGTGTGGGACGCGGCGGCCGCCGCGCCTTCGGCCGTCCGGCCGCTCTTGATCACCAGAATCGGCTTGGGATTCGGCCCGTGGGTGATCTCATGGGCCGCGGCCAGGAACCGCTGGCCGTTGCCGATTTCCTCGACGTACATCATGATCGCCTGCGTCTTGTCGTCCGCGGCCAGCGAACGCAGCAGGTCGACTTCGTCAACATCGCACTTGTTGCCGAAACTGACGAACTGCGAGAACCCGATCCCGCGGCCCTTGGCGTAGTCCAGCAGTGCCGCGCACAACGCTCCGCTCTGCGAGATCAGCCCCAGACAGCCGTGCGGCGGAATGTCCCGGCCGAACGAGGCGTTCATCTGGACTTCGGGGTCGGTGTTGATCACCCCCAGGCAGTTCGGGCCCAGGATCGACAGGCCCCGTTCGCGGGCGATGTCGCGGATTCGGAGTTCGCGGACCGCGCCTTCCTCGCCGACTTCCTTGAACCCCGCGGAAATCACGACCAAGTGCTTGGTGCCCAGTTCGGCGGCCTCAATCACCACGCGCTCGACGTGCGGAGCCGGGACCACCACGACGACCAGATCCGGCACTTCGCCCAGGGCCCTTAAGTCCTTGAAGCAGGGAACCCCTAAGATCCCCTTGGCTTGGGGGTTGATCGGGTAAATCACGCCGGTGTAGTGGCCGTAGATCAAGTTGCGGATGACCGCGTGACCCACCGAACCGACTTTCCGGGATGCTCCCACCACCGCAATCGACGTGGGGAAAAACAACGGCCTCAAATCGCGTGCCGGGGGCAGCGTGTACGAGGCAAGTTCCGGGGCGGCAGTCATTTCTCCTCCGTTTTCCTTGTTTTGCGCCAAAGAACGAATCGTAACCAAGTTTCCCGCAAACTTCAGCCGTTGCGAGTCAATCGGTCCGGGGACGCACCCGGTAGGCGTGGCAGGCGTCTTCTTTTCACGCAATCGGCCTGTACGCAGTCGGACTTGGTAACCAGAGAGGAGCCGGACTGCGGGCCGCGATGTCATCCATAACCAAGGCCAGCTACACCATCATGTAGCTATCCAAGTATTCCCGTCGGCAGATACTTTGTAAAGGGCTGGACCGCTACAAAAAGGCGATCCAGCCGTAAAACACTCATCTTAACGCCAAATTCTCAGGGAGCCTGAAACGGCATCACTGGGGGCGATTCGCCACCAAGTGCTCGACCACGGACGGATCGGCCAGGGTCGTGGTGTCGCCGACCTTGTCCAATTCGTTTTCCGCGATCTTCCGCAGGATTCGCCGCATGATCTTGCCGCTGCGCGTCTTCGGCAGGCCCGGAGCCCACTGCAAGACGTCCGGCGTGGCGATCGGACCGATCTCCTTGCGGACATGCTTGACCAGGGCGGCCTTCAGTTCGTCCGTCGGCTCGATGCCGGCTTTCAGCGTTACGTAGGCATAAATGCCCTGGCCCTTGATGTCGTGCGGATAACCGACTACCGCGGCTTCGGCCACCGACGGATGGCTGACCAAGGCGCTCTCGACCTCGGCCGTCCCCAGCCGGTGCCCGGAGACGTTGATCACGTCGTCGACGCGGCCCAGCAACCAGTAGTCGCCATCCTTGTCCCGCCGGCTGCCGTCACCGGTAAAGTACATGCCCTTGTAGGCGCTGAAATACGTCTGAATGAAGCGGTCGTGGTCGCCCCACGTGGTCCGCATGATGCCCGGCCAGGGCTTGGAGATGCACAGTTTGCCCGAGGTCCCGTCCGGCACCGGGTTGCCTTGATCGTCCAGGACGATCGGTTCCACACCGAAGAACGGCCGGCTGGCGCTGCCGGGCTTCAGGGTATGAGCCCCGGGCAGCGGCGTGATGAGGATGCCGCCCGTCTCGGTCTGCCACCAGGTATCGACGATCGGGCAGCGTTCCTTGCCGATGTGCCGCCAGTACCACAGCCAGACCTCGGGATTGATCGGCTCGCCCACGGAGCCCAGCAGCTTGAGG
>CAIYOB010000079.1 GCA_903927685.1 uncultured Planctomycetaceae bacterium | reverse complement strand
GTCCGGGCGGGGACCGGTCCCGACAAGTCGGCCCAGTCGACGTCGCGGCGCCGGGCGGACGGGCACGCGGAACCGGTCTTCCAGTTCGTCAGCGAAGAGAAGCCGGCGGACGAACCGCCCCCGGCAGCCGCTGCGGCCCCGGAGAGTGCGGCGGCCGGCGAGTCTGCCGCCTCGGACCAGGAGCCGGCCGAGATCCGCATCGCGGTCACGCCCAGCGGGATCGTCATTGCGTCCGAGGACACCAAGGCGCTGGATGAGCTGGAAAAACTGTTGCGCACGGTCAGCGGCCCGGCTGCGGCGCAAGGCCAGCGCGAGATCTCGGTCTATTACTTGAAATATGCCAAGGCCGACGTGGCGTACCAGCTGTTGCAAGAGGTCTTGGGCGGTCACACATCGGACGCCAGCGGTTCATTGCTGGGCGACATGGCGTCCAACCTGCTCGGGGGCGGCTTGATCGGCGGCCTGGTGGGCGGGTTGGCCGGAGGCACGAGCAGTTCCAGCGATTCCACCGCCTTGCAGGCCAGCGGGCCGGTGACGATCGTCTCCGATCCCCGGCTGAACGCCCTGATCGTCGAAGCCAATACCGTCGACATCGCGTTCATCGAACAGATGTTGCGAGTGATCGACAAGGAGAGCAGCGAAACGGACATTCAGACGGCGGGGGTGACGCGCCTGATTCCCGTCATTCACAGTTCCGCGGACGAGGTGGCGGGGGTGATCCGCGAGGCGTTTGCGGATCGGATGGCGGCTTCGCAGGGGCGGAGCCAGGGGCAGCCCAACCCGGAGGACTTCATCCGCGCTTTGCGCGGCCAGCGGACCAGCCGCGAGGATTCCCAAACACGCGGCGAGCCGGCTAGAATGACGGTGGGTGTGGATTCGCGGAGCAATTCCGTGATCGTCACGGCGCCCGAACCGCTGTTCCGCCAAGTGGAGGAACTGGTGCGGCAGATCGACCAACCGGGCAGCACGGATACGGACGTCGTGACCGTGGTCCCGATCAAGGTCTCGGATCCGGAACTGGTGCAGAAGACGCTGAATTCGATCCTGGGGGCGTCCTCGACCGCCTCGCGTTCGCGGTCCTCCGGCGGTTCGTCGTCCGGGAGTTCCAGCGGCGGCCCCAGTGCGGACGACATCCGGCGGCGGATGGAGTTCTTTCAGCAATTGCGAGGATCCAGCGGGGGCGGAGGCCCGCCGGGATTTGGCGGAGGCGGCCCGCCGGGAGGCTTTGGCGGTGGCGGCGGCCCTCCCAGCGGCTTCGGCGGGTTCAGTGGTGGACGATCATCGAGTGGCCGGTCGCGAGGCCGGTAATGGCAGCGAGGGGAGTGTTTGGGTCCGTGGCGCGCGGGACCGCGACCGGCGGCCGACTGCCGCGTGCACATGAGCCAGGTAGCGGAAATTCATGGATCTTGCGAATCGGCTCATTGCCTGGGCAGTGTACGTGACCGGGGCGGTCTTGATCGGCTCGGGCGCGTTTTTTGCGTTTCACTATTACCGTCAGAACGCGGTGCCGGCGGAAGCCGAACGGGGAATGGCCAGGGGCAGCCGAGAATCGAGTCTCGGGGCATCCCCGGCTGTGCGTGGCGCCCAATTGGAGCAACTGTACCGCCAGCGGACGCAAATCCTGCGTTTGCAGACGCTGCTGGACCAGAAGACCAAGCTGTTGCAGCAGCGCACGGCGCTGTTGGATCAGAAGAACGCCGAGCAGGTGGCTTTGCGATCCGAGTTGGATGAAGCGATCGAGTTATTGGAGGTCGTGTCGGCCGAGTTGGCGGCGACGGCGACCTCGCCCGCGGAGGGGCAGGCCAAGGGCGAAAAACTGCACGCGGAGTTGGACCGGCTGCGTGCGGAGTCGTCCAAGAGTCGGCAGCTGGCCGACGAGCAGCAAGCGGAGCTCGATCGCCTGAAGGACGAGGTCGGCGCGACGGACGAGGGCATTACCGCTGTGCAGTTGCAGGCGGAAGCGGAGTTCGAACTGCTGGTGGCCGAGAAGCGGGCATTCGAGGCCGTGGTCTCGGACACCTTCGTCAGGCTGGGGAAAGACGCGGTCCCCGTATTGATCTATCAGTTGGCGAATCCGCGAGCGGATGTGCGGGAATGGGCCGCTGGCCTGTTGGGGGAACTGGGGCCCGTGGCCAGGGATGCCATTCCCGCGTTGGGCGACGCGCTGCGCGACTCGGACGAGGCCGTGCGGGAAGCCGCCCGCAAGTCGCTGGACAAGGTAGATGCACTGGATTGAGGATGTCACTCGATCAGGGAAGCCGCAGTTAGAAATAGGGATGTGCAGGTCCGGGGATTCTTGAGGGCGATTGCCATGTGTTCGGCCTGGAAGAGAAAACTGATGTTGGCGGCTGTGGTCTGCCTGGTGGCGGCGGCGGTGCAGGCTCAGGGCCCGATGGACTTCCTGCGCCGAGTGGATGAGAACGGCAACGGAATGCTCGATCCCAGCGAGTTGGAGGGGCGTTCAGGGTCCTTTGTGCGGCGGATGGCCGAGAACAATCCGCGGCTGGACCTCTCCCGCCCGATTCCGCTGGATCGGCTGGCTTCGGAATTCGAGCGGATGCGGGAAGAGCGTTCGCGGAGCGGCGGTGATGGGCACGATGGCCGCGATGGCCGCGATGGGCGTGACGGCCGCGGTGGTGGCCCGTCGTTCGGCGGCGGACCGCCGTTTGGTGGTGGCGGACCTCCGTTCGGCGGCGGTTCGCCGTTCGGTGGCGGCCCGCCGTTTGGCGGCGGTTCGCCATTTGGCGGCGGTCCGCCGTTCGGCGGCGGTTCACCGTTCGGCGGTGGTTCACCGTTCGGCGGTGACTGGCGTGGCGGCGATCGAGGGTCGTCCGACAACCAGAATTCGCCCTACAGCGAGCGGACGACGAAGGTCCAGCCGCTGGTGCCGGGGTTCGGGGTGGCGACCACCTCCATGCCGCCGCCGGGCTTTGGGGCCGAGGCTCAGCTGTTCACGATCGAGGTGACCGAGGAGGATCGGCGCGAGGCCGAGCGGTCCTTCCGCTACTACGACCGCAACCAGGACGGAAAGATTGACTCGGAGGAAATGAGCCGCAGCCGCTACGGTTCGGACTTGCCGCTGTTCGACCGGAATCGAGACGGCGTCTTGACGCTGAACGAGATGGAGTACCGGTACGCCCGTCGGCGGCTGGACAATACCCAGGACAATCGCGATCGATCGCGTTCCTCCGGCGATGATCGCCGCCGGGATGACCGGCGCCGGGAGGGCGATGGCGACGAGGACAAGCCGGACGAGAACGCGACGGCGGAACTTAAGTCGTACCGCCGCAAGCCGCCGGTCGAGCGGTTGCCCGAGGGGATTCCGGAGTGGTTTCCTCGCGACGACGCGGACGGCGACGGCCAGGTGGCGATGAGCGAGTTCTCGGTGTCCTGGACGGATTCCGTGTTGACGGAGTTCAATCAGTTCGACCTGAATCGCGATGGCCTGATCACGCCGCAAGAGTGTCTGGCGGCCAAGAACCAAGGCGCGGTTCGCGGCGGGAGCATCGGCGGTACGGGGAGCAGTCCAGCGCCGAGCGGCGGCATGGCGGTCGCGGCGGCCCCCG
>CAIYOB010000078.1 GCA_903927685.1 uncultured Planctomycetaceae bacterium | reverse complement strand
CGCGAAACAGGCTTGCGTACCGGGCGGCAAGGAACAGGACCCACGTCGAGATCAGCAGCGTGCTCGTCCAGAGAACCGTCAACGTACCCATGCGCGACTCGGAGTCTTGGCGATATTCAATTCGTCCGCGACTTCGGCCACCGCCGCCAGCAGGCCAGCGATCGTTTCTGCGGTGTGGTTCGCGTTGACCTGCACTCGCAGCACACCGCCGTTGATCGGCACGGCGGGATGGCCCACCGATTGCACGTAAAAGCCCTTTTCGAACAGCCGATAACCCGCCGCCAGAGTACGTTCGACATCTCCGACCAGAACGGAGACAATCGGCCCTACGCCTCCGGAGTAGGGCAAGTTGAGCCGCTTCAGTCCCTCGGTCAACTGGCGGATGCGTTGGTGCAACCGATCCAGCAAGCGGTCAAACTCGTCCGTTTCGACCAGGTCCAGCACGGCCCCGGTCGCGGCCAGATACGGGGCCGGAATCGGCCCGCTGAAGATGTACGTGTCGGAACGCATCTTGAACATCAGTTTCAAGGCCGGCGTACAGGTGATGAACCCGCCCAGAGCCGAGAACGCCTTGGACAAGGAGCCGACGTACAACACGTCTCGAAGCGAGCCCAACGCGCCGTAGGCTGCGCCGCGTCCGCGCGGCCCAACGACGCCCGTACCGTGGGCGTCGTCGATGTACAAGACGCCTCCTTGTCGCCGTGCCGCGGTATATAAGGAAGCCAGCGGCGGTACGTCGCCGGTCATGCTGTACACACCATCCACCACGACCACGCAGCCATTGCGCGGCGCACGCTGGCAGGCTTCGTCCAGGGAGGCGGGATTCGCCGCGTCAAACTCCCGAACCTCGGCGCCATGAGCCGCGGCAATCTTGGAAGCAGCCCAAATGCTGTTGTGCGATTTGCGATCGATGGCCAGAACGTCGCCGCGGCCGGCCAAGGCGGGCAGCACCCCGGCGTGCAGCTTGGTCACGCAGGGAAACAGCAAGGTATCTTCCACGTCCAACCAGGCCGCCAGCCGGCTTTCGATCTGCTCGTACCACTGCGTGCTATAAAACGCTCGCGAACAGTACTGGTGGCTGCCCCACTCGGCGACGCAGTTGGTGATGGCCTCGCGCAGACGAGGGTGAAAATCCAACCCCAGGAAGTTCGCCGACCCAAAGTTGATGACCTCGCGACCCTCGATGATGCTACGCCGTTGGGCGTCACCCCACAAGAGCGTCAGGTCCTTCATGTGCTTGTCGCCGCAACGTTCCAGGAGCACCAGTCCGACGCGAATGTAGCGGTCATTCCGCAAACGACGTGACAACTCGGCAATCGCGCCTGGCGACCCGTGGCCGTTGCCGGAGGGCTCCCTGGAGCCGGAAGTATGAGGACGCAGGAGATCAGGATTGGTCAGCATATTGTCACCGCTTTACCCACCACCGTGGCGGCACGCACCGGACGACCACGACATTCGCGATTACGTCATTGTGCTGGAGGTCAAGGAAACCAGAGCCCCTGGGGGCCAAACCGAAACGCCACCGCGCCCCCCTGTTACTCTAGGTCGCAGATTCGCGCGGTGGGACCGGAATTCTTGACGTATGTTTTCCAGGCAGGCTGGACAGTGACCATCCGCCGAACCCGCGGCCGGCGCAAGCGCGGACTGCATCATCCGGGAGACACGTTCGATGCCAGTCATCGAAGCACGGGGCTTGAAGAAGACGTATCACACCGGTTCGGTCGGCGTCGAGGTTCTGCGGGGCGTCGACGTGGAGATCCGCCGCGGGGAGTTCGTGGCGATCATGGGGCCTTCGGGTTCGGGAAAGAGCACCCTCCTGCACCTGCTCGGCGGCATCGATGTGCCCACGGAGGGATGGGTTCGGTTGAACGGCGAGGATTTATCCGCCCTTGGCGACGATGGGCGGACGCTGATTCGTCGGCGCCGCTTGGGGTTCATCTTTCAGGCCTTCAACCTCTTGCCGACCTTGACGGCCGAAGAGAACGTCGCCTTGCCGTTAGAATTGGACGGCATCCCTTCGGCGCAGGCTCGCGGACGGGCCCAGGCGCTGCTGGACCAAGTTGGCATGTCCCACCGCCGCCGCCACGTACCCAGTCAGCTCTCGGGTGGCGAGCAACAGCGTTTGGCGGTGGCCCGCGCGCTGGTGATCGAACCCGTGCTGCTGCTGGCGGACGAACCCACAGGAAATCTGGATAGCGTGAGCGGCCGCCAGGTCGCTGCATTGTTGCGTGGCTTGGGCGACCATCTGAAGCAGACGATCGTGCTGGTCACGCACGACGCGGCGCTCGCCGCCTGTGCGGATCGCTTGGTGCAGTTGCACGACGGACGGGTGGTTGCGGATGGCCGGGCAGCGACCCCGGCCTTGCATCAAGAACCGCAATTCACGGAGGGGCCCGCCTTGTGATTCTCGGGAAACTCACCGTCCGCGAACTGCGGCACCGCCCAGGGCGTGCCGCGCTCACGCTGGTCAGCATCATCCTCGGTGTCGCCTCTGTGGTGGCGGTCACCGTGTGCGGGACGACGACTCGGCGGGCCTACCAGGAGATGTACGAGAGCCTGGCGGGACGCGCGGGGCTCGAAGTGATCGCGGATGGCCCGGGTGTGAAAGCCGACGAACTGCTTCGTTCCCTGGAGCGATTGCCGGGCGTCCGAGCGGCCGTTCCGTCGGTTCAGCAAACCACCACGGCGTACCACCAAGGGCGGCGAACTCGGCTGCTGGTCCTCGGCATCGATGCCGCCCGCGAGGCGGCGATCCGTGACTACGAGATCAGCCAGGGCCGGCTCTTCGAACAGGGCCGGGGGGCCGTCCTGGAGTCCGGATTCGCGGCGGAACTCGGCATCCAGTTGCACGATGAAATTAAAGTCCTGACGCGCCGCGGGCTGAAAACGACATCGGTGGCCGGATTACTGGAACTACGCGGCGTCGCGGGCTTCAAGCAGGCTGGCGTGCTGTTGGTCCCGCTGGCCGAGGCCCAGCGATGGTTTCTGCGTCCAGGCTATGTCAACACGATCAGCCTGGTGTTGACGGAAGATCGCGGGGCCGACCAGGTCGCGTTGGCGGTGCAGCAGCGTTTGCCGCCGGGGGTGCTGGTCCGCACTCCGACGGCGCGCACACAATTGGCGGCGGAAACGATGGCCAGTTTG